>NZ_CP013372.1:0-311238 GCF_001522585.2 Burkholderia sp. NRF60-BP8 | reverse complement strand
GTCGTTCGAAATCAAGTTCCGGTAAATCGTGTGCCTGCCACCCGCGATGGGTTTCGGTCAGAATACGCCGTGGTCGGTTGATCACGAGCTCCGTTACGGCTTCGTCGTCGAGCAACGGTGCGAATGAACGCATCAGCTCCGTCACCGATGCATCGTCGGGCAATACCGACATCGCATCGGCTACGCGATCGGTTTGCGGCTGACGTGTTGCGTCGAACGCCTTCATCGCCCCCCCTCCGGCTCCAGTGCATAAACCGAGCTGAAGTCCAGATCGCGAGCAAGGACAATCGTAAACTCGGTACCCTGATGTTGCCTGAGCGTCGGGGCAATATTGATGGTCTGATCGAGTACGCGTGTGGCCATGTCGCTGCCTTGCGCCTGTGTGTTCTGGTAGACAATCGTGCCGTTGCCATTGCCGCCGCGCGTGGCCAGATAACCGATCGCATCGTGGCTCAGTCCGAGCATCATCGCCGCGCCCACGCGCGCGCCCCAGTGATTCTCGATCGATCCATCCATACCCATGCGGCCCAGTGCATCGGCTACCGGCGAATCGATCTGTACGGCTACCCCGTGCGGCGTAGCAATTCGTGCTGACAGAATAAATACACGTCGTTGCCCAGGCGCAAGATTCGCACGATATTCGCAATTAATTTGCGAGCCGCGCTCGATCAGCACCACGCGCCCGTCGTCGGAATAGACGTTACGTGCGACCGTGCAAGTCGATATACCTGCCTGGGTGGAATCGAACGCGGTGTCGCCCGCGCAATCGATCTTTGTGCCCTGAGCGAGTAGCAAACTGCGGTTGCCGATAAACGCTGCCATCATCTTTGGCATGCGCGTCGGCGTGAGCACCTGAGACAGCGGCTGTGAGAAGGGTTTCGCCCGCTCCTCGGCCATACCGGCAGTCGCATTCGACGGCGGCTGGTCCGCATGTACGGGCAAAATACTGGGGGAAGCTGACTCACTCTCGCTCGCGTCTGCCATTTGCCCATTGCTGGCCCCAACGGCAAGCAACGGCGCGTCGTAGTAGCTGCGTAACGGAGCAGCACGATCACTGGACGGCGCAGGCTGTACCGCGGCCGGTGCTGGCGCCGGTATAGGCATAGCAGCAGCCGATGCAGGCTCGGCAAGTGCCGGCACCTCGTCGAACACCTTTTCGTGTGCGCCTCGCGCATGGAGCGCACTGCGGCGCGCACGCGCAGCCTCGTCTCGGTGAGCGAGCACACCATGAACTGTCCAGACCGCGCCTATTAGCGCAAGTACGATGATCGCGAGCGGTACTAGCCAGTTGATGAACGATCGTCGCCCGAACCCATCCAGGCTGGGCATGCCGCGATCGAGCATGACAGACGATTCGGATCCTGTATCTGTATCCATATCTGCCGAGCTGTTGCGACGGATCCTGTCGTCCGTCGCTGCGCCGTTGGGCGAAGTGTCCTCAGTCATGTTCGCGACTCCGCAGCGTGCGGCGCACGCCGTCGACCGTCACACCGTGCCGCGGCGCGACGCCATCAATGTCGAATGCGTCGTTCCACAAACCAACCGCCTCATCGCCCAGACGCAACACGAGTCGGCGAGCAAGCTCGTGGACGACCACCACATCACGGTCCATGTGCTTGTCCACCACGCGTTCGGTGTCATCGTCCTCGATTCGGAAGATCGCGGGTATACGACGATTGTTGGGGATTCGAATGTACGTAAAGCGACCGTCGTCCCATACTGCGGACGGTGCGATATCCTCTGCATGTGGCATGACCTGCATCGAGTACGCGGCGTTACGCACGACGGACGGCTGAGACAGCCGTTTCTGCAAACACGCCAAGCGCGCGGCAATAGACGTATCCGACGCAGCGGTGTCCGGGTACACGAAACTTACCCGGTACATCTCGTGCGCGTTGCCAAAGCGCGCTTTCAGGGGCAGAACGAGAAGATCAAAACTGTAGCTGCGCCGATCGGTCCGGACAATCAGATTCGTGTCATGAGCGGCGAGTTTCGGCTTCAGATAAACGTCATGGTCTCCCCGATTGGCTACCACATACCAACCGTCGCGGTCCCCTGGCGCAACCACAAGAATGTGCTCGGTCGGATCCAGCTCGACGTGGGTGGCAAAGCCGCGCTGCGCGATAATGCGCACGACTTCGTCCGGCACATAACGCACTTTGCGCACCCTGGCATCGCGCGTCCAGTCCGGCATGATGTGTGCGTCGACTGCTTGCGCCGCAAAGCACGCCAACAGGATCGCCATGGTCGCGAGCGTATTCATCGGCCAGCTCCTGCACCGGCCTGTGGAGCAGGTGGCGTATCCTCCGCATCTCGGCTGTACGCCGTCACCTTGAAGCCGAATGGATTTTCGATGGCCGAACGTTCCCGCACCAGCACCGTGGGGCGGTAGGTAAAGGCGAGCGTAATAACAAAGCGCTTTGCTGGCTCACCGGTATCGATGCCATTCTTGCGCACCGTGCGCTCGAGATGCACGACAGCATGTCCCGGCTCGTCGGGCACGAGCGTCGTCGACACTATTCGGGTGCGGTATTGAACTGACGCGCCCAGTTGCTGATCCAACGCGTTCGGACCGCTATAGATTTGACGATATGCGCGCGCGACCGATTCGTCGCTCATATCCAGGACACGGTCATAATCCATTTGCAACAGTCCCCAGTCGTAGCGCTCGCGAGTGCGTACATAGACTTCGACCCAGTGCTTATCTTCGATCTCACGCAGCGGCACGCGTTTTGCGTCGAGCACCTCGATGAATTGCGCCTCGCCGGTGAGCTTGTTCACCTCGATAGGCAACGGCACCACGCGATAAAACGGCATCATCACGGCAAGCGCCGCTACCGAACCGACCGCAACAATAACGGCGGCAAACGCCACTTGCCATGCGCGACGCTCGGAGCATGCCTGCAACGCGGTGAGCGACGCCTCAAAATCAAGCGCACGCCGATAATCGCTTTGATCGTTCACGGACAAGCTCCTTCCAGCCGCAGGTTCGCCCCCGGCGGCACCGGCAGTTGCTGATTGACCGGTACGCGGTGAGCTCCATCGGGTAGCACGAGCCTGGACGGCACACCGCTGCATCCGGACATCGACATGCTCAGCCCGATAAGCACGCATATCATCCGGCGTCGCGTCATTGCAGTTCTCCTTATCGACCAAACGTGATCGGCACCATCTGATCCTGAAGTCGCCGCGTGTTGCCCGCTCGCTTAAGAAGCAGTTCAGTCTGCTGCTCGGTAATCAAGCGATCCTCGGTTTCCGCGAGCATCTTGAACATCTGCAACTTCGTCATTTCGTTGCCGACTGCCACACTCTCCGACTGGATTCGTGCTTGCAGTTCCGCGATACCCTTCGGATCCCGTGTCGTATCGATGTGCCGCATCAGACGTTCAATCCGGTCGAGTTCGGCAAGCTCGGTCTGATATGCCTGCAGGCCAAGTGCCTTATCCTGAAATGGCTTGTTTAATGCACGCTGACAAATTCGCTGATCGATGCCATGCTGATCTTCACAGTCGTAGAGCTTGCTTTGCGCACGCAGCGCCTGGGCCGGACCAGTCAATCCGGCATACCCTCCCTCGCGAATCGCTGCATACACGCTTTGCCAATTGCCCGGCAACGCATTGACCACCCCCGGTCTATCCAGCAACGCACCAAAGCCGCGCGCGCCGCTCATTGAGCGGTACAACGCCATCTCCTGCTGCACTTGTTGTTTGAGCTGCCCGACCATCGCGATCGCCTGGGCGACGTTCTTTTCGTCATAGACCGAATAGATTTCCGCTTTCGCCGGCTCAATAAACGACGCCGAGCCCGCGACAATGACGCTCATCAGTACATGCGTGAATAGGTATCGCTTCATGGCTTCGCTTCCTGTTCAGTCGTGCGCACGGTCAAGCTGCTCGCGTGCAGCCCGTTGATAGGCGGGAGGATGCGGCGAGACGGTGCTCACTAATGCGCCAGGCCTAGATATTTGACCGCCGGAAGACGCGTTTCGGTTTGCACTGCGCAGTGCGAAGGCCATCGCACCGGCCGCCTGTCTGGATGCGTAGCCGGCGACAAACGCTCCAAAGCCTGAGACAGTCGCACCGCCCGCAAGCCCCGAAGCCACAGCCGGCAACTGCCACCCAATCGTCGCCAATAGCATGGATGTAACAAACATGCCGAAAGCCGCCGCCCACGGGGCGCTTGCTTGAAGTGCTTGACGGGCGGCAGCGGCCAACGCATCGGCAGAAGCGTCCGGATCAGCAGTCGTTACTTGAAACGGTGCGAGGTTGGCCGAGAACGCTGCGAGCGCGAGACCAAGAAAAGCCGCAACCAACACTTGCAACAGCGCATAGTTCACGAGCTTGGCAGTCCATGCTTCGAAAAATCTAACAGTAGGACTAAATGCTCCACACGCAATGAATATGGGACCCAGCGCAAGTACGAGGTCGAGCAGCATGCGTGCCATCATCACTTCGACGCCGAGCACCATCAGAAAGATTGCGCCCCCGAAGGCGGCAACCAGACCACAAGCGAGGTCGCCGATACCTGCGACGATGCCGCTCATGCTCAGACCTTCATGGGTCGCTTTGTCGAAATAGGCGTCGACCACGAGGTTAAGCTGCCGATCGTAGCAATCGAGCGTCCGATAAATGCCCACAGCATGCTCGCTTGCCTCGCTCGCTTGTTCTACTGACCCGCATCCAACATTTCCTGCGCCGGTACGAACGGCTGCTGTCTGAATTGCCTGGGCGACGCCGGTTGTCGTCTCGCTCACGGCACTGACGACCTGGGACTGGTACAGCCCCGCACTTAGCGCAAACGCGAGCGTGATGACGACTTTCATACCTCGCCACGCAAATGCCGGCACCGGCTCGTGTGCCTCTCCGCGAATCACTGCCATGCCATACGCGAGAACCCAGATCACCACTCCCGTGGTAGCCGCGGGTACTAACGCGGACGACAACGCAGACGATGCATCGCTCACGTACGTGTGCATACCATTTTCGAGCGTACCGCCCACCGCGCTGAAGAGGCCATTCATAGAACACCACCTTGCACGTGTGTAGCGGTGCTCGACAATGCGGTTTGAAACGCACTCGTCTGGCGCCGGCGAGCAGTCAGGGCATCATGAAAGCGCGGCAACCACATATCGGGGTCGTCCCCGACCTTGGCCCGGATCGTATTGAGCAACGCAACATTGTCTGACGTGCCCGACAGGACATCGAGCACGTCGCCCATTCCCGAGAGATCGAGTCGCCCGATTGCCGAACGATGACCCTGCTTGACCAAGAACAGCCGGCTGTGCTCACCCATGCGTCTCACAATGTTGAATTCTGCTTCGGTCAGCTTGAAACCGTGGACATAATCATCGTGATCTGCGCTCGGGTTGGGGAGGAAGAAAAATGTAGCCGTCTGCTCTACAAGCGCACGAGAGATTGGACTGCTAAGCACATCCGCAGGGGACTGGGTATCGAAAATACCTAGGCCGTTTTGCTTGCGAATGGTCTTTTGCTTGTCGTTGGCAAACTCGCTGAACACCGGGTCGCGCAGGCGCTTCCAGAACTCCGTCATCACATAGATGAAACGCCGCCCATCGATCAGGCGTTCGGTCAGATGCAGCAGCACCATCGTCAGTGGCGCACATACCTCCGGATCGTCGAGCAGTTCTGTGTCGTCAAAACCGAACAATCGGTGCGCATCTAGATCAATCCGGTCAACCGGGTTATCGAGCACCCACCCGAGGCGCCCGCCGGCGCACCATTTGGCAAGCCGCGCATGAAGACTGTTATCTCCAACGTTTGGCAACAGTTGCCTGACCATGGACAACCGACGCAGCGATCGATCCATGCGTGCAACCTCCCGGATCGCGCGAGAGATATCGAGCTCATCCTTCGCGGACAGCGGTACTCCGTTGTCGACCAGCTTGCACACGAGACGTATCCAAAAACTGTGTGTCGCCTCGTCCGCTTCCAACTGGAACGGGTTCATGCCGGTGGGCTCACCACGGTGAAATACCGTGTATTGACCACCCATGGCGCGAATCCCGATTTCCGCTCCTCGGTCCTTGTCGAAGAGCACGCCCATCACACCGTACTTCATTGCCATCGCGAGCAGAAACAGTTCAAGCACAGTCTTGCCTGCACCGGCTCGGCCGATGATCTGCGTGTTGGCAAGCGCCTTCTCGTCGTTTGAGTCGACTTTCTCGGGCGTCGCGTGAAAATTCAGATAGAGCGGTTGCCCGCTGGGCGTTTTGACAATCGTGATAGCTTCGCCCCACGGATTACCCTCTCGCTTTCCAGTCGCGAAATTATGCAAACTGGCCATCGCGCAAAAGTTGCGTGATGTGAGCTTCGCCTCTCGCGGTCGGTATCGCCAGTTGCCGGGGCACTGCGCGAACCACGCAGCATCGGCGACCAGATCAATGAGCGCACTCTGGAAGCCGGCGTCTGCAAGCTTCGTTCGTGCTTGGGCGACATGCCGCACTACCTCATCCAAGGTATCTCCCAGCACAGCCAACGTGTAGTGGTACTCGCCCAAAACGAAATCGCCATTGACGAGATCGTTCGCGGCTTGATCCATTGCCTCGATTTGCGAGACAGCAACGTCATCTCCCGCAATCAGTTGGTTGCGCTGGCGCTCGAGCGCCTCCTTGGCACTGGGACGGTCAAGCACGGTAAAGCTTTGCGTTTCGATGTACTCGAAGTCGCCGTAGAGCAATCCATTGAGCATGCCTGGCTCGGTTTGCTCCGGATAGTCCTTCAGGTCGAGCAACGCCGCATAGCGGGTGCGCGTAGGTGTGCGGATCTCGAGCTTCTCACGGTGGAAGAACAGGCGCGAGGTTGGTAAAGTGTCGCAAATTCGACCGTATCCAACCGGTACCGCCTCCCACGTTCCGTTGACTAGGTAACCAAGCATCTCGAGCGCGGCGGAATAGCGACAGAGCCGCTTGGTCAATGGATCGCGGCGTTCATACACACCGAGCGCGCATGGCGACCACGGTTTGAGACCAGTCTCGATCTGCGCGGCGATATCGGCCAACGCACGCAATGCGTCTTGCTGATCGCGCTGAATGTCGTCAACTGTACGGCGTGCTGCACGGCTGAACAGCCGCCCCAATCGCGTCCGGTGAGGACGATATACGACGCTCACGTAGAGCTCGTTGGTCATCATCGTGTAACCGGCAAAGCTCGCGTAGTAGCGCTCAGCCAAGTCCTGACAGAATCGGTTGAGATAGGTCGTCTCGAACCTGTCCGCGGTACGCCGCCGCAGCCGATGCGTCCATAGCGCGACGTGGCCACCCGGCAGATTGCGCACCAGCTGATTGAAGGTGACATGGCGCGCGAGAATATCGGCAGGATCGGCCGTCTCGAATGCAATCCCGGGAATTTTCCAGATTTGTATATAGTCACCCTCGCGTGTGCGAATCACGCGGTCCGTGACATGCGACGAAAATGGGATGAAATCTGCGAGCACCACTTCGCGCGGTACGAGGGTTGCGTGTGCCGACGGTGTGCTCATGTCACCCTCGCGCCTTCAATCGGATCGGCGCATAGGCATGCGCGCCCCAGAAGCGCCGGTTGCGCTGGCACAGTCTCATTTTCACGCGTAGCATGCGCTGAGCGAGACGTTGGTCGTCCTGACGCGTAATCATGCGCATCGTCGCGAACACGGGAATGATCAACAGTACGATTGCGACACCCAAAGGCGCACTCGCCATCAATACCCAGATTGCCGGGATCAGCATGCCGCCAGCGACCATCAACAGCGGTACAAGTGGAACGCCCCATAGCATCGCTGGCCGCGTGCAGCCTTTGAATACGGGGTCGGAGAGTGTGTTCACAATCAGCTCCGTGTTCACGTTAGGCCGTCGGAATCAACATGCCAGCAATGACCGTTGCGCAGCCAACGAAAAGGCCGCCGATGAAAACATGCGCGATATCGCCAAACCGGGCGTGCTGAAACATCATTTTGAAGCCGGCCCAGATGATGGAAATCGAACACACCACCCCGCCCACACCGAGCAACGTGTTCTGAATAGTGATCAGCAAGGTATTGACCTGACTGAGTTGTGCAGATGCCGGAGGGGTTGCCATGACGAGCACGCCGAGCACTGCAATGCGGCGCCAATTCGACGAGATCCACGCAACACACGTTTTTCTCAGTCTCACGTCGCTTATGCTAATTAGGAATACAGATTTCATAATGCACTCCATCCAGCCGAATTCCACCTTCCTTACTCAGAAAATAACGGCACTGCCTTCGACTCCACCGTTATTTTGGCTTCGCGCTGTGTCGTCGTTCGGGTTCGAGGATGGAGGAGACACAGGAGTCGAGCGCCCGCGGCTCTCAGCCCGAGACCCAGTCACACGGTCGCGTATCACCGGAATCGGCTTTGCAGATGACGTCAGCGCAGGAACGAAAGTGTCGCCCGACGCCGCTGCTTCCGTAATCCGTCGCACATATCCGACGCGAAAACCGGTTACGAAATTCCCGCTCGCATAGCACGACAGCGCAGCGCGCAACGCCTCTTGTGGATGGGCATGAATAGGGCGAGCCCGCAGAAAACATGCCCGAAGAATAGCCGCACCAACGCTCAGGTTCCGACAGACGTCGAAGACGGTCCTCGCGGTCAATCCGTAACGAGACCAGTTGTCGCGATTGATTTGCGCGAGGCCGGCGCTGTAGTTCCACCCCGCCGCTTGCAATGCCTTGACCGTGGCGATCGCTTCGTCCTCGCGCCGAGGCTGTCTCACCAAACGGCCATGGACAACACCGATAGCGTAGGGATTGAATCCCGATTCGATTCGTACAATGGCAGCCAACGTCTGCGGGGCGACGGCAGGCGCACACTGCTGAGCCATCGCCACGAAGTCTTGCGTGGTCATCGCCCATCTCCACTCGTGCGGCGCGCGCTGATATTATCGCGTCGACATATCATCAATACGGGCGTACCGGCCGTCCGAATGACAGTCGCACTCTCGGCTCGGCCGCGCACCGGTATCTGGTCCATATTGTCGTTCACGCGCATGATCTGCCCCCTCGCTGTCGGACCCGCGCAAACGATGGCGGGAACACGAGGGTATTCAAGCAGCCGGTAAGCACTGACCCAAACCCGTCTTGTAGACGGGTTTTCCCGTCGGGTTGGCTCTGTATCGCCGATTGAGATCAGTTCGACTCAAACGTTTGCCTGTCCGTTGAACCGTGTCAGTGGCCGACCCCGGTTTGCCGCGCCGCTCGATGCCTGCTCACGTCGCTCCGAAACAGCTGAAGGTCGATTCAGTTTGCGTGAAGTACCGCATCCGAACCGGCTCGTCGCATTGTCCACAAACACCAACAATGCGCGGGCCTGTGCCCGGTCCCGGCACTATCAGGGCCCGCTGCCTAGGCTAACCAGCGGACTGTTAGGGTGGCGGCATCGGCGCAAATTGAAGCCCCAATGTCCAGCTGAAATCTACTTCCATATCGCCATGAACCGAATACTCGGTATGCCGGTGCGTTCAAGTGCGGAGATTTCGACCTAGGCATTACAAGCCTTGTCATACCTGGATTCAGATATCCACCTGAACCGCTTGGATTTCTTGGACAGTGCCGAGCGTTAGTATTCGGTCGTTACAATCGGCAACGCCTGCACACCTCCATCGACTTCCATACCCCTGTCGACTACGAGGCCGCGTTGATCGCCGCATGACTTGCTGTACGTGGAAACGAGACAGGGCCAGGGTCTTGTGAATGGTCGCAAGGGACGAGGCGTAGCTGTCTGCCATATCGTCTTCCGAACCGGGTGATCGTTTCGCGAAATTCATCGACCTCTGGAATTGTATAAAACTCCAAAAATATGGCGACTACATAATAAATCCCACATGCGCCTCCCTGTTCATTATTACAAAATCAGATGATGTTTGATTCTTGACATTCACGAATCGCCCTCCTAGATTTAACCAAACATAAATTCAATAAAGAGCCAACGCAGATCGTTCCGACTTGTAAACCGTTGTCTAACGGAAACGCTTCCTGATTTACAACGTGCACAGCAACCACCGCCTGCCTGTTCGTAACGGGGCGGCGTCATCGGAGGGCAGTCTGCATATGGGTAATGATATGGCTCGTTTCGAATCGCCTCGCTTTCCATTTCAATAATGGCACGAACGCAATTTTCGGCTTCATGTTGGTCGCGGGAATTTAATATCCAATTCCGAAGAAAATATGTTGCATTGCATTGCACCCTGCCGAATCGAATTCCATTTTCGAAGGCAGCTATTTTTTGAATAGCGAATCGCATTCAGGTGAAAGTAAATGAAAAAAATACTGATTCTGGCGGACTCAAACGGTGCTCAGCTTGGGGCCGATACCAAAACCCACGTGCACCAGCCCGGCCCGCTGCTTGGCGAAATTCACGCGCGCGTTCGGCTCGATGACGCCGTGTTCCAGCCACGTGCCGCCCTCCTGTCGGCATCGCCATAACCCGCCGCCCCTATCACCCCGGGATACGGACATGGATGCCTTGAGTGCAATCGACACGCCGGCCGACCTCAGGAAGCTCGCGCGCGCACAATTGCCTGACCTCGCGACCCAACTGCGCGATTTCGTGCTGCACAGCGTCGCCGCCACCGGCAGGCATCTCGCCTCCAATCTCGGTTCCGTCGAACTGGCCATCGCGCTGCACTACATATTCGATACGCCGCGCGATCGCATCGTCTGGGACGTCGGTCACCAGTCCTATCCGCACAAGATCCTGACTGGTCGGCGCGATGCAATGGAGACACTGCGGCAAGGCGGCGGCATTTCCGGTTTTCCGCGTCGCAGCGAATCGCTGTACGACGCGTTCGGCACCGCGCACTCCGGCACGTCGATCTCCGCCGTGCTCGGCATGGCGCATGCCACCCGGATCAACGGCGAAGCGCGGCATTGCGTGGCGGTGATCGGCGACGGCGCGTTGAGCGCCGGCATCGCTTTCGAGGCGATGAACAACCTGGCGGGATGCAAGGACCTGCGCCTTCTCGTCGTGCTGAACGACAACGACATGTCGATTTCGCCCACGGTAGGCGCGCCGCGAGACTGCATCGCAAAGCTGACGGCGAACCGTTTTCTCAATCGACGGAAGGCAGAGGCGAAGTCGGTGCTGCAAGCCATGCCGGCGCCTCTCGCGGGCGCCGCACACCGACTCGAGGCACAAGTGAAGGGGGCGCTGCTGCCTGCCACGCTGTTCGAGGAATTCGGCTTCAATTACGTCGGCCCGATCGACGGCCACGATCTCGACGCGTTTATTCCCGCACTCGAAACGATGCGCACGCTCAAGGGGCCCCAACCGCTCCACGTCATCACCCGCAAGGGGCGCGGCTATGCGCTTGCGGAGAAGGATCCCGTCCTGTATCACGGCCCCGGCAAATTCGATCCCGACGTGGGTATCGTGCCGCCCTCGCCCCCCGGAAAGCCGACTTACACGCAGGTGTTCGGCAACTGGCTGTGCGACGAGGCCGAACGCGATGGCCGTGTCGTGGCGATCACCCCGGCGATGCGTGAAGGGTCGGGGCTGGTCGACTTCGAACGACGCTTCCCGGACCGCTATTTCGACGTCGGCATCGCCGAGCAGCACGCGATCACGTTCGCCGGCGGGCTGGCGGCCGACGGACTGAAACCCGTGGTAGCGATCTACTCGACGTTCCTGCAGCGCGGATACGACCAGTTGATCCACGACATCGCGATCCAACGGCTGCCGGTCACGTTTGCGATCGACCGGGCAGGCATCATCGGCGCGGACGGCGCGACCCACATGGGTGCGTTCGACATTGCGTTCCTGCGATGCATCCAGGATCTCGTTCTCATGGCGCCGGCGGACGAAAACGAGTGCCGCCAGATGCTGCATACCGCGCTCGATCACGATGGTCCCGCGGCCGTGCGCTATCCGCGCGGCTGCGGCCCCGGCGTGCCGCCCGTTCGAGAGATGCAGCCCATCCCGATCGGCAAGGGCGCGGTGATACGTACCTCGTCGCAGCCACCAGGCGCCCGCATCGCAATCCTGGCTTTCGGCTCCATGGTGGGGGCTGGACTGAAAGCCGGCAAGCAACTGGATGCCACGGTGGCGAACATTCGCTTCATCAGACCGCTGGATATCGACCTGGTGCGTACCCTCGCCGACCAGCACGACGTACTCGTCACGGTAGAGGAAGGTTGCATCGCCGGTGGTGCGGGTTCCGCCTGTCTGGAAGTGCTGGCCGCGCATCGTGTGCCGATTCCCGTATTACAACTCGGCCTGCCGGACCAGTTCATCGAGCATGGCGACCCGGCCATGCTGCTGGCCGCCTGCGGCCTCGATGTCGATGGGCTGGTGCGATCCATCGATCGCTTTTTCAATGACGTCGCCGCCTCTTGTCGTTCGCCCCGAACAATGACGCGCATGAGCCTGGTGTCCTAACCCTGCCGCAACCCTTGGCCCGCAACCTTTCCTTCCCACCGGGAGAAAAAGATGGTTCCGCTCTCGAAAGCCCATGACATGATCCGGCAGTACAGCAAGACATGGTATCTGCCCGTAGTCGGCCTGCCGCCCAGGCTGAACGAGGCGGCGTCGTGCGCCTACCTGTGCATGCGCGGCATCGACGAAATCGAGGATCATCCGACCATGGCCGCCGCGGACCGTGCTCGCTTGCTTCGGCGGGTCAGCGCCATCCTGCAAACCCATTTCTCCCCGGCGGATTTTCAGACTGCATTTGAAGGCTATGAGGACGTTCTCCCGCCGGTTTCGCTGCAACTGGGCCAATGGGTCACGCTCGCGCCGATCGACATCGCGCCTCGCGTACTGGACACGTTTTCCGTCATGGCAGAGCGAATGGCGGACTGGGTCGAATCGGATTTCGCGATCCGGACCGAGCAGGACCTGAACCGGTATACCTATGCGGTGGCCGGCACGCTGGTACTGCTACTCAGCGATCTGTGGGGCTGGTTCAATCACACCGATACCAACCGTACCGACGCCATCGGATACGGCCGCGCGCTGCAGGCCGTCAACATCCTGATCGATCGCGACGAAGACACCGGGCGCGGGGTCGATTTCTGGCCGCACGGCTGGGGCTTGCCCGAGATGCTCGGTTATGTCGAGCGAGAGCTCGCACTGGCGCAGGCGTACCTGGACGCGCTGCCGCCAGGCCCCGCGCGCAGCTTTTGCGAACAACCGCTGATCAATGCGCGGCACGCCGCGCTGAATCTGAAGCAAACGCTCGGCGCCGGCAGAGAACCACGCTCTTACGCGACAGCGGATGGATTCGCCGGTCGGCCATGACGGCACCCTGTTCCGCGTTTATCGACATATCGCACCTTTCCCGGAGATTTCAACATGCGCGTCATCCTTGCCGAACCTCGCGGCTTTTGCGCCGGAGTCGTACGCGCAATCGACATTGTCGATCGGGCACTGGAAAAATACGGTGCTCCCGTCTACGTTCGGCACGAAATCGTCCACAACCGGCGAGTCGTAGACGGCCTCAAGCGCAAAGGTGCAGTCTTCGTCGAGTCCCTCGACGACATTCCCGAACAGGCGGTGACCGTGTTCAGTGCCCATGGTGTGGGTCAAATGGTGGAGGCAGAAGCGCGCCAGCGCGGCTTGCATGTGCTCGACGCCACCTGCCCGCTCGTCGCCAAGGTTCACGTCCAGGCCCGGCGTTATGCGTCGCAAGGGAAGACCGTCGTGTTGATCGGGCACGCCGGACACCCCGAAGTCGTCGGCACGCTGGACCAGGCACCGGACGCGACGGTCCTGGTGGAAAGCAAGGCCGATGTGGCGGCCCTGCCGTTTGCCGCCGACGCGCCGCTGGCCTATATCACGCAGACCACACTCAGCGTGGACGACACGCGCGACATCATCTACGCGCTCAAACAGCGATATCCAGGCATCGTCGGCCCGAATGTCCACGACATCTGTTATGCCACGCAGAACCGGCAAACGGCCGTACGCGAGCTTTGCCGCAGAGTCGAACTGATGCTGGTGATTGGCGCCCGCTACAGCTCGAACACCGTACGACTGCACGAGATCGCGCTCGAATCGGGCATCCCTAGCCACTTGATCGCCGATGCCGGTGAGCTGGGGCCGCAGTGGTTCCAGGGCATCGCAACCGTGGGCATCACGTCGGGTGCATCCGCACCCGAAACATTGGTCGACGAGGTAATTGCGGCATTGCGGACGTACACACCGCTGGAGATCGAAACCATGGCCGGACGGCGTGAAACAGCGGTCTTTCCGCTGCCGGCCGAGTTGCTGCACGGCACCGCATCGGCGCTCGCGCCGCATACCTGATCCGCTCGCCGTCCGGCGCGTGGCAAGCCTCGAGCGCCGCGTGACGAGTCATTTGCGCAACCGTCGCATTCGGAGATGTCCCATGCGGAATCCGACCTACCCGATCTTGCCCCGACACAGCCCGGTGGTGGATGCGCGCAGTCCGCTGCCCTACCCGAACGGTTGGTTCGGCGCGTGCTTCAGCCGCGATCTCAAACCAGGCCGCATACAGACCGTTCCATTCATGGGTGGCGAACTTGTCGTCTACCGTACGCAGTCCGGCGCCGCCAAAGCCATCAGCCCGTATTGTCCGCATCTGGGCGCCCATCTCGGCCATGGCGGCAAGGTCGACGGCGAGCATCTCGTCTGCCCGTATCACGGGCTTTCCTTTGCGCCGGGCGGACAATGCCAGCCGGATCGAGACAGCCCGCCCTTGCACGGCGGCCCCCGACTGACCGAATGGCCGCTGCGTGAAGTCAACGGCGTGGTGTTCGTGTGGCACGACGCCGAACGCCGGGCGCCCACGTGGGATGTGCCGGAGCTCGACCTCCGGGCGTTCTCCCGCGCGGACCGGAACACCTTCGACATTCCCGGATACGTACAGGACATCGCCGAAAACGGCATCGACAGGTTGCATCTGGTGCGCGTTCACCAGTTTGCCGACGCGCAGGTCAGCGCCTTTCGGGCCGCGGGTCCCAGACTGACGTACGAGATCACGACGCACGCTTCCAGGCAGTGGCTGCATTTCCGGAACACGTACTGCGGCCTCGGATACATGATCGGCGAAATCGACGTGCCGACGCTGCGCGTGCAGTTGAAGGTGCTCAGTTGCCCGGTTCCGACCGCACCGCTCGAATGGCGCGCCCGGGTACTGAATTTCATTCACGTCGATGCGCTCGACCGGTGGCCAGGCCCGCTGCGACGCGGGCTGCAGGATACGCTGGTGCTGGCGCTCAGGGTGTGGTTCCGATACCAGATCGGCAACGACATCAAGATCTGGAATCACCGCCGCTACAACCACGAAGCCAGGCTGGTGCCCGGCGACGGACCCATCATGGCGTTTCGACGCTGGGCGGCCCAGTTCTACCCGGCCCATGAATCCGTCGCCGATAGCCGTCGAGGCCTCGAGCGCGTGAACGAAACCTGAACGGGAGAGACGAGATGAACTGTCCGGCCATTCCTATCCAGCATCGTTGCGTCACGGTCGAAAAGCGCAGCGTCCAACCGTATCCGAGGGGCTGGTTTGCGGTGTGTTACAGCCACGACGTCAAGTCGGGGGCGGTACGGACCTTCCCGCTCGCCGACGGTGAAATCGTGCTGTACCGGACTCGATCCGGCGTGCTGAACGCAATCAATTCGTATTGTCCGCATTTCGGTGCGCACCTCGGCCACGGCGGCAAAGTGAAGGGCGAAAACCTCGTCTGCCCCTTTCACGGTTATGCGTTCGGGCCCGATGGCGCGTGCCTGCGCCCGAAAAACGAACCCCCATCGCCGGGTCTGCGGTTGAGCAGATGGTACTTGCGTGAAACCGGTGGAATGGCGTGGGTCTGGTACGACTTCGACGGCAATCCACCGATGTGGGATATCCCGGCCTTCGACAGCATGGAATTCTCCCGCACCGTGTACCGCTGTACGGTCATCGCAGGACATATGCAGGATTCGGCCGAAAACGGCGCCGACATGGGCCATATGGCGCACGTTCATCACTTCCGCGCGCCCGTCATGCCGGAGGTGACGATCGATGGCCCCATTATGGTTGCCTACACGAAGACGATGTACGAGAACCGGTGGCCGTTCAACTTCCGCGCCAGTTGGTATGGCATTGGCTATCTGATCGGTGAACTCGAATTTCCCGGCATCGGACTGGAAATCCGGACGCTTGGCGCTTTCACCCAGATCGGGCCGGCCAAATGGACGCTCAGATGGAGTCATGTCGCCCGCATCGCTGCATTCGATGCCCTCCCACGCCTGCTTCGCCTGCTGCTCAACACCCTCGTCGTCAGACTCTATGAACCGTGGTTTCACATGCAGAACATGCGCGACAAGCGCATCTGGGACTACAAGACTCATCGGCCCCACCCTGCCACCACGCCCATGGATCGCTCCGTCCTCGAATATCGGAAATGGGCGGCGCAGTTTTATCCGCCGGAAATGGAGACGGTCGACAGCGTGACGACGAACAGGCCCGGCGTCCCGCGCATTGAACCTGCCCGCATGACATCTCGGAGTGCCGCCCATGAATGATCCGCGCCAGCTCACCCCAGTGCCGGACACCCTGGTGATTCCCGAGCGCTATTGCCCGCTGCTTCAGGACGTCAATCCCATGCGTGCGCAACTCGACGCGAGCATCGAAGCCTGGGTTCAGAAATTCGGGTTGGTACGGACGGAGCGCGAGTGGACCTTGTTCCATGCGGCGCAAACGGGCTTGCTGACATCCCTCTGCTATCCGCGCATGCCGTTCGAGACGCTGGAACCCGCCGGCCATCTGTGCACATGGATCCTGCAGTTCGACGAGTCCGGGTTCGAAGGCCCGGCCAGCCGGGGCGATTTCTCGCAAACGACGGCCAATCTCGCCCGCTTCCAAAAAATCGCCGATGCGCCGCAGCAGCCCCTCGACGTTCAGGAACCGTATTGGGTCGCGTTGCAGGACATCCTGCTTCGGCTGCACAAGGTCGCCACTGGCGAGCAGCTCTACCGATTCGACATGGGTATCCTGCGCTGGCTGCACGGCAACGGGTGCGAACTCGGCTACCGCGTCAAGGGAACCATGCCCACGTTGCAGGATTTCCTGGTGATCCGCGGCAACACGGCCGGGTCGAGCCTGTTCGCGTCGATGATCGACATGGGCAGCGACCGACCGATTTCGAGCGCACATTGGGGCAGCCCCGCGCTGCGCGAGCTGAACCTGCTCGGCGATTTTCTGTACGGCATCGACAACGACATCGCGAGCTACCTGCGCGATGCGCAATCGCCCCGGCAACTGCGCTGGAACGTCGTGGATGTGCTGGCTCACGAATACGGTATATCCGCGGAGCACGCGATCCAACGTGCCTGCGACATGCACCGCGAAAAGATGCAGCAGACGGCCGATCTCTGCAGCAGCTTGCGCCAGCATCCGGATACTGGCGTCCGAGAGTTCGCCACCGACTTCGAATACATGATGTCGGGGCCGTGGAAGTGGTACCAGATGATTAACCGATATCGGGTGGTTGACGAGTTCTGATTGAGAGCCTTAAGAAGGCTCGGCACGAATCAGACCGAATATGCGTGGCCATTTTCGAGTCCGGTCGGATCTGGTCTGCCAAGCCTTACGCAGCGCATACTGGCAACGCAAACCCAGGCCCGGATTACTGCTGCATTCGGATAGGGGCAGCCAATACGCCAGTCGAGCACATAGGAATCTAGCCGCCGAATTCGGCATGACAGTCTCGATGAGCCGGCGTGCCAACGCGTGGGACAACGCGCCGATGGAGAGCTTCTTTAAAACTCTGAAGGTCGAGCGCATTTACCAAACGCGCTACGAAACCCGCGCTCAGGCTCGCCTGGACATCGTCGACTGGATCGAAGGCTATTACAATCGGCAGCGCATGCACACGTCGATCGACTACCTCACTCCCGTCGAATACGAAACCCGACGCGACGCTGCATGACATGCTGAACGTGAAAACGAGGCAGGGTCAATCCGGGTGGGCGTGGATTGTGCGGACAGTGTCTGCACAATCCGGTCTGCAGGCCACGTCAAGTAAAAAGCTCGCCTCTGCGCGAGATTGCGCCATCCGAAACCACGACCGAATCACTCTGACAGCCCGGCGCCCAAACGGCGGATCACCGCGTCGCCATAAGCGGGCCGCCCCTTCCCGCCCTGCTCGAACTCAACGATTCGTCGCCCGATCTCCCAATATGTCGCCGTCATCAGGGCGTTCACCGTGCGAGCCGTCGCTTCGCGCGACGACGCAACTACATCGGCAATTTCACGGTGCAGTCCGGCATAAGCGGCCTGCCCGACATCGAGCTGCGTCACAGTGCGTTCACCGCGTCCTTAAACGCCTCGCGCCGTAGCCCAGTATCACCGACTCCGTCATTTCCCGCAGGATAGCTTCCGCTACTTCACCGTTGCCAATGGCATGAACAATGCCAGCGGGTCGCTAGTCAGCGGCGCGAAGCCGAAATGCCGGTAGAACGCCGCCGCCGTTTCGTCCTTTGCGTCGACCGTCAGAGCCACCGCAGCGATTTCGGACTTTGCGGCACGTTGCAGCGCGTTGACCAGCAGCGCTGCGCCGAGTCGCCTGCCGCGATATGCCTGATCGACGGCCAGGCGCCCCATGCGCACCACCGGGATCGCCGGGATCGCAGGATAACGGGGCAACTTGCGTGCGATGGCGTGCGGCAAATCCGTGAGCGCGACGCTCGCGGCAGACAGTGTGTAGTAGCCCGCGACGACGTTGCCGTCGAGCATCACGAAACAAGCGGCCACCCTGCGGCGTACGTCCTGCGTAACCACCTCGCGCAGATATCGATCAAGCGCGGGCGTGCCGCATGCGAATCGAGATCGATCATGAGCCGCCTCAAGGGCGGCCACTACCAACTGCGCACCGCTCATGCGTTACGCAGCAGTTGATCGTGAAGATCGATCGTTCGCTTGAGCGCGTCGACCGGCTCGGCGGGCGTCAGGATCGCGTGTGCGAACCGTTCCGATTCCGCGACCGACAGGCGGATCACTTCCGCGTCGGCAATCGCGCGTTGCGCTGCCTCCCGGGCGGCCGAGACGACGAAATCGGACATCGTGCGCCCCTGAATCTCGGCAGCGCGCCGGATCGCCGCGTGCACATCCGTTTCGATGCGGGCCTCAAATCGTGTGGTAGCCATGGTCACTCACCTCCTGACGCCATTGTACGGAAAATTGCCGAGTCACTATCGCGCAAATTGAAAATGCAGGGCGACGTGTTTGACGCATCGCGAAGTCTCTTCGCACCCGTAGACCAAAATAATGTCGTCAAATTACGGGCCGGAAGCCTTGATCCGCGAGGGTTCCGGAGTGACGGAACTACATTGCGCTATGTGACGGTCATCCGCTACCAGAAAGGCTTTGGCGGGCCGCCCAGCGCTTCGCCGTGGGTCGAATGGGTGCGCCAGCGTGGCGGCTGGTGGAGCAGCCCCCTGAAACACCGGACATAGCCTCTCTATATGAACGCCTCCCCTTTGCGAAGGGTTTTCGTGTGCTCTGACTGCGACAGGATGGGTTGCAGCTTTATATCCGGGCTTGTTGCAGCCTGATACGCTGCGGCCCACCATGAAGTCCGCTGACCCGCACCTCATTTACTTAGCGAGCTAGAAGCTCGAGGGGCTATTCAGGTTTGGCGGATCCCGGTCCGACCTGTCTTGTCATTACTCTCCACCACGGAACGAAAAAGGCGACCAAGAAGTGAAACGATGTCCGTGAATCGCACACGTGACTCGCTGCCGCCATCCGCTCAATACCAGCATCGTTTGAACTTTACTAGACTCCGGCTGGCCCTGTTTGCACGGGGCAGGTCCCTCGCCGGTGCCGGCAGCGGTCAGGGCTAGCCAGATAAAAGGGGGCTCATCGATACACTGTAGCTCGCCCACGAAAGTCGACTGTCTCCTTTCTTACCCTGACAGCGTGGTTTTTCTTCATGGCGCATCCCTACGGTCCGGTCTACACTGCGCCGCGTAGAGGACTCGTCCTGGGATTACTGGAGACGCGCATGACGCTCGCCGATTTCATCGAGGCCAACATCACGGATCTGGTCCGGGAATGGTCCGACTACGCAAAATCCCTCAGCATGCAGGCCCATCCGTTGAGCGAGCCCCAGCTGCGGGACGCCGGCGCCGCGATTCTGAGCGCGATCGCAGCCAACATGCGGGTTCCGCAGAGCGCGGCTCAACAGCAAGCGAAGTCACACGGGTCGCGCGACCCGTCGTCGGCATTCAACGTCACCGCGGGCGGCCATGCCGACATACGGGTCCTGCAAGGGTTCGACATCAACGATCTGGTCGCGGAATTTCGGGCCTTGCGGGCCGCCGTGCTGCGGCGCTGGGCGCAGGTCGCGCCGGACGCGTCCGACCTGGCATTGGAGGAGATGACGCGCTTTAACGAAGCGATCGATCAAGCCCTCGCCGAGTCCGTGCGAGCCTATGCCCGCCGCATCGAGCACGGCCGAGACCTGTTTATGGCCGTGCTCGCACACGACCTCCGCTCGCCCCTCAGCGCCATCGCCAGTAGCGCCTACGTGCTCCGTCACGGGGCAGACAAGCCCGAACAGTCCCAGAAAATCGTCGGAATCGTGGAGCGAGCGGCGACGCGTATACAGGCGATGCTCGATGATCTACTCGTGTTCACGCAGTCGCGCCTGACCGACAACTTGCCACTTCGCATTGAGGCCGCCGATCTGCGCGCGCTCGTCGCCGAGGCGGCCGACGAGGTTCGGGCCGCGTTTCCTGCCGTTGAACTGGAGCTGCGGCTCGATGGGGTGCTCACGGGGACGTGGGATCGCCGGCGGGTCCAGCAGCTGCTGGTGAACCTGCTGGTCAATGCCGCCCGCTACGGCGATGGCCGAATCTTAGCCTGCGCCCATGGCGGCGATGACGCCGTGACGCTGAGCGTATTCAATGGCGGCACGCCGATCGCGGCTGAACTGTTACCCACTCTGTTTGATCCGCTGACCCGAGCCCGCGCGCCCAACCGCGACGGTCACGCGGCCGGGGTAGGGCTGGGTCTGTACATCTGCCAG
This sequence comes from Burkholderia sp. NRF60-BP8, assembly GCF_001522585.2. Classification (NCBI taxonomy): domain Bacteria; kingdom Pseudomonadati; phylum Pseudomonadota; class Betaproteobacteria; order Burkholderiales; family Burkholderiaceae; genus Burkholderia; species Burkholderia sp. NRF60-BP8. Next base: position 290,247 of record NZ_CP013372.1, on the reverse strand, counting down.
AGCATTGCGCACGCGCACGGTGGCGAGATCCAGGTCACGTCGTCTCATCAGGGAACGACATTCATCGTCACGTTGCCGACCGCGCCATGAGATGGGAGAACAGCCAACGTTCAGGTGTGATAGGTCTGGCCAATGCGGCCCAGCCGCCTGAACACAACTTTAGTTGAAACATAGCCACAACTTTAGTTGTGTGAGCGACAAGCTTGGGGCGTTCGCTCGATGTCACGAAGTGAAGGGTAACATAGCCCTTAATATGTTCCCTTCATTTCGCTAGACGCCGTCTCTCGAATGCCTTCTTCTTAACGCGATTGCGCGGCACTAAACCTATGGCAAAATTGTTCAGTTAAGAACAGCGGCATCGCCGCAATTAAAGCCGCAATGTCCGGCTGAAATCGACTTTCATGTCGCCATGAAATGAATACTTGGTATGTCGGATGCCCCCCAGATCCAAATGCCCGATACGTTCGAGCATTCCGAAGCCGGGGTAATACGCGTCGACCCGCCCTTGACCGGTAACGCGCGCTCCGTGATCGCGCGACCACACGAACCGACGGCGCCCGTTCGTGAACACGAAACTTCCGCCGGCTAGAGAGACCGTCGGGCTGAAAATCAGGCGCGTGCTAAGGGCCGCAACTCACCGTGCCTTCGAGCCGTGAAAATACGCATAATACGAATTCACTGTATCAGGAGGCTGTCATGTCAACCATCACCGCCACCGATCTGGCGCGCCACACCCGCCAGATTCTCGACCGAGTTGCCCGCTAAGGCGAGACCATCGTGGTCGAACGCAACCAGACCGTGATCGCGCGCCTGATGCCCGCCGAACCCGCGATGAACGCCGCCCAGGCGCTCGCCGGTCTGCCGATGATCGTTGCCGAGGCCGCGGCCCGTTGGCTACACGACAGCCGCACCGGCTTCGAATACGGAGTGCGTGACCCGTGGGCGTGATCATCGACAGCTGCGTGGGGTCGGGCTCGCCGGCGGAATGGTCGCGCCGTGCGCGGTGATCGATGCAGCCGGAGATACGCCGGTGTTTATCTCGACGATCTTGCTCGGCGAACTGGCGTTCGGCGTGCAGTCCTGCGCGAATGCGGCCTAGCGCGCGCCGCGCATCTGCGCCTCGAGCGCCGGCCTGCGCTGGACATCACGCGCCACACCGCGGCCGCGTTCGGCGTGCTGGCCGCCGCCGTCGAGCAAACCGGCCGCTCGCCGCGGCCCCACTGCAACGACCTGTGGATTGCCTCGCAAGCGATTGAGCACGGCTACGCACTGATGACGCTGAACGTGCCGGATTTTGCGGACCTGCCGGGACTGAGCGTGATAGTGCCGACGAGCGCCGGCACCAGCTGAATGGGATCACCAAACCAGGTATAGGCACCGACATCCGTTTCGACTAGACGTGCTTGCATAGCAAATCAAAACCGCACCCGCACCCCGGCTCCGACGCCATTTCCTGATGAGGCATGCGTAATCGTGTCATAGCGCCACGCCGCGTAGATGTCTGTGCGCTTCGACAGTGGATAGTCGTAGCCCAGCGCGAACGTCGACCACCGGATGTCGAAACCGGTGACAGGACGCCGACGGGTGCCCGCCCACGACAGCAGCATACTGCCCATACCGAATCGCGCGCTTGCTCCCACCTGCACGGTGTCGTCGGTCACGTTGCTATTGTTACTCACCCGCTCGTACTGGAACATGAGCTTCGTCGCGTCGATCCGATAGGCACCGCCGACAAGCCATGCCGTTTGTGCCGTCGCACCGTTAAGAAAAAGCGAAGCTGTGTGCAAGCTTTGCACCGCAGCCGTTGCCGAAAACGAGCCGGCGAAGTAAAGGACGTTGGCACTATAGTTCGCCTGTCCAGCATGGCCAGCCACACCCGCATTGCTATAGAGCAGGCTTGCAGAGAGCCCGCCGACCTCCGGTGTCTGATACAACACCGAACTGTCGATCGCCGTATCGCTTTGCACGGAAGCTGCCCCCATGGCGGAGCCCAGGTATCCGTGGGAGATCATCGGCGAGAACGCGAACGAGTTACCGAACGGATTGAAGAGTAACGTGGAGACGAACAGGGGTGCCGTATTGCGCCCGACCGTCACTTCCCCAAAGCCTCCGCTCAGTCCGACAAAGGCATTGCGACCGAAGAATGACTGACCATTGAATGAACCGAGCTGACCAGCGTTGACACGGAAAAAACTCTCCAGCGTGAATACCGCCTTCATGCCGTGACCAAGATCCTCCGATCCAGACACGCCCCAATATGACGTCGTCATCCCGCCTGAGCCAACCTGCCAGGCACTGCCAGCGGCGCCTGGCGCATGCGTTTCGCCAACAAAGGCGTCGATCAAACCGTAAAGCGATACCGAAGACTGGGCGTGGACGACGCCCGGGATGCCCCACATCCCAACCGAAACAGCGCAAGCGCGCACCAAGCCCCAAACTATCTTCCGCATAGGTTCTCCTCCTCGTTGTTCGAATCGATCGCGCGCAACCGGGGCGACGCGTCTACGCGGACACGACGCGCGCGAGCGGCCGACCGTGCTCGGCCAATGCGACGGCCACCACGAGTTCATCCGGCGCAGGAGAATCCGGCACAATCAGCGACGCGGTATCGAAGTGATCGAAGTTCCACATGTCAACCGCGCCATGCAACGGAATGTCCAGACACGCACCTGCGGCGCCGCGCTTCGTGACCGACGGAATGAGCGAGGTGGTCCCCGGTAGACAGGCGCGTATCGCCTTGCCCATTCGTGGATGTAACAGCGCGGCCGCACACTCGAGCGGCACCGCCGTGCCCACCAAGGCGGCCTTGCCGTACACTTGAATGGCCCCGCGTTGCACGCCCAGTGCACATCGGGCGTGCTCGGTCAGCGACGTCCCCAGCTCCGCACCGAGCTCGTACAGAGGCTCAAGAGGATCATCTATTCGCCAGTTCTGCCGTGACAGGATCGCAGCTGCAATGGCCTGGCGGTGCGCTGGATAGATCGCGGCGCTCAACTCGGCACGCCGCTCAACCAGATGCACCACGATCTTTGCGATTTGAACGCTCACGGGGTTACCTCCGTGGCTACCGCCGCGTGCTCACCCTGAAACAGGGGCGCCGTGGGAAACGCGCCGCGCGCCGACTCGTAGGCGCGTGCGGCGCGCAGCACGAGTGCATCCGCGTGCAGGCGCCCAACGATCTGCACCCCCGTGGGCAAACCACCGGGCAGGCCGCACGGTACGCTCGCGGCAGGCAGCCCGGTCTGGTTGCACCACGATGTCTGCTGAGGTGCCGTGAGCAGTGTCTTCGGCAACCCGGGCACCGGCAATGGGCCGCAATGAAACACCGGTGTCACGAGCAAGTCGTAGCGCTCGAAGAACGCGGCCATCTCGACACCCAGCAGATGACGTGCACGCAACGCACCGGCAAGTTCTGGCGCGGTGACTTGCAGACCGGACTGCACAAGGACCTGTACGTCCGAGTCGAGCTGTGCACGTTGCGCCTCGCTCATCGCGCATGCACGTTGCGCAAAGAACACCGACCACTGAATCGCGTGCATGCGACTGTCCAGATAATTGGCCAGCGGCTTCACATCGACTTGCTCGACGTGCGCACCCAAGGCCTTGAGCACGTCCGCGGCCTGCGCGACACTTGCAGCGACCATGGGGTCGACCGTCACGCCCGCAATGCCAGGGCAATACGCCACGCGCAGCCCGGCGACGCCATCCTCCAGTCCAATGCGATAGTCCACCGGGCGAACTGACTCTGACCGCAAAGGCTCGTGCACTCCCGATGCAACGCTGAGCATCAACGCGGCGTCACGCACATTGCGTGCAATTGGCCCGAGCGTGGACAGTCGCGTCCAGGAGCCGGCTACGCCGGTCGGCACGAGATCGAACGTGGGCTTAAAGCCTACGACGCCGCTCCAGCACGCCGGCACACGAACCGACCCGCCGCCGTCGGTGGCCAGCGACAAAGGACCCATGCCAAGTGCGACCGCAACTGACGAGCCGCCGCTGCTGCCACCCGGCGTCACGCGCCGATCCCAAGGATTGCGGGTAATGCCGGTGAGCGGGGAGTCCGTCACAATCTTGTTGCCGTATTCCGATGTCGTCGTTTTTCCGAACAACAATGCCCCGGCACGGCGCAGGCGCGAAACCGCAGGCGCATCGCTACGTTGCAGTGTGTCCGGGCTCGTCAATGAGCCATACCGCGTCGGAAATCCTTGTACATCGATGAGATCCTTGACCGATACCGGCACGCCATCGAGTAGCCCGAGCGGCTCGCCGCGCATCCAGCGCTGCTCCGATTCGCGCGCTGCCTGCAGCGCCATATCTGCATGGAAGCTGCACATGCAATTCACGAGCGGATCAAACCGCTGGATGCGCTCCAGCACTGCCTCCATACACTCACGTGGCGACAGTGCATGACGTCGATACTCGACAAGCAACGTCTCTGCACTCATCATGGATATATCATTCATATCGCACTCCTTAGTGATATAGACAAAGTAATGACGGGATGTCGTGACCGCTTTATCCCCGGCACGTCGGTAAAATCGGTCCGACCAAATCCAAAAGCGCAAAGCTGTTATCCGCCTGCGCCTGAGCGATGCGCGTCATGCATGTGACGTGATCGCCCACTCGGCTCACGCCCGTCTTACCGCGCGGCAAATTCAGCGAAATGCCCGACAATGCCGCCTTGACATGCATGACCTCGACGCTGCCAGCGTCTTGCGCGGCCTGCGCAAAGAGTCGAATACCCGCGTACGTGCATTCCCCGTGAGGCAGCATCACCGCATAGGGGCCTAACCGCGGCGCACGGGTGTTGGCCACGCGCGCGGTGTAGCGCGCAAGAAAGCGATGATTTTCAGCGCTATCGATGCTCATAAAGTACGATGACACACCGATGGCGCCCGTTGATGCGCCCGCAGTTGCAATCGATAGCGATTCGTGCGCGATGTCCGTGACCAACTGCGGCCTCATCGCAAACGACCGATACTGTTTGACAAACGTGACCGGATCATCGCCGATGCTGTGCCATACCAGTTGCGGCTGCTGTGCTGCAATTCGTTGAAGCACGGCACCATAATCGCGCGTGCCGAACGGCAACCAGTACACGTTCAACAAGCGGCCACCGTGGCGAGATACGGCCGCCTCCAGCGCGGGCACCAGCACCTTGCGGTTGCTGCCGACGTCCGAGACGACCGCGCTGACACTCTTTCCACCACCACGCATGAGCCACGTAATGAGCGGTTCGACCCGCTGAGCAACACTCAGACCAGTACTTAACAACAGCGGATCACAGCGACCCTCGTCGAAATTCGGATAGACGACAAGACGCGCGGCCGTCTTAGCGGCCTGCAGCGCCGCCTCGCGCTCGGACGGCAGCACCATGCCTGTGAGCATCGCCACTTCGTCACGCATCAATAGCTGCCTGGCTTTCTCGAGCGTCACAGCCGTCGACATCTGCGTATCTTCGACGGCCAGTTCGAGCGGCCGCCCAAGCAGTCCGCCAGCAGCGTTGATTTCTTCAACGGCGAGCATCGCACAGTGCCGATTGGTTTCCCCGACCCGGGTAAGTGGGCCGCTCAACGGCGCAAGCAATCCGATCTTGATCGGCGCCGCTGCTCGGACAAGGTTCGGACAAACGGCGGCGCTGAACGCCCCAAGCGCGCCCCACAGGGCAGATCGCGAAAAGTCACGTCGATTCATGTAGGTTCTCTTTCAATGAACGCCGCTTGCGAATCAGCCGTTCGTTCAGCAGCAGGTGACAAGAATTGGGCCAACTGGTGCGCGCTGTCCGTGCCGCGGTGCGGTTCGATCTTTCCCGCATGGGCGAGCCGCCCGTTCTTGAGCACAATGCATCGCTGCGCGCAGTGCAACACGAGGTCAAGATTCTGTTCGACAAGCAGCACCGCCAGCTTCGAACGACGGCACAGCACTGGGATTACATCGCCGATCAGCTCGACAAGATTGGGTTGCACGCCGTCAGAAGGCTCGTCCAGCAACAACAGTTTCGGTCGACCACACAACGCACGCGCGATAGCCAGTACCTGTTGCTCGCCGCCCGACAACGTCCCGCCATGTTGCGAGAGCCGCGTTTTCAATATCGGGAAGTACTCGAACACCTCATCCAGAATCTCGGCGTCGCCGGCCGCCGCGGTTCCCATCATCAGATTCTCGCGTACCGTGAGCTTCGGAAAAATCCATCGCCCCTGCGGCACCAGCCCGATGCCCAGCCGAGCGATTTCATGCGCGCGCATGCCGTTGATGACGTGCTCGCCAAAGCGAACCGCTCCGCTCACGTGCGGCAAAAAGCCCATAATCGCCTTCACAAGCGTCGTTTTTCCCGCTCCATTGCATCCGAGCACCCCGACCACTTCGTTGGGCTGAACGGCAAGCGTGATCTGGTGCAAGACAGCGATGTCGCCGTATCCGGCCGACAGATTTTCAATGTGCAGCATGACTTGCCCCCTGCCCCAGATAAATGCGTCGGACTTCCTCGTCCTTCGCAATGTCGTCGTAGCGCCCTTGGCGAACGATTTGCCCGCGGTGCATAACCCACGTCTCGCAATTAAGCGATTGCACGAAACGCAGGTCATGTTCGATGGCAAGTACCGCACACTGCTCACGCAGGCGGTGGATGAGATGCACAAGCCGCTGAGCATCAGTGGCGGATAAACCCGCAGCAGGCTCGTCGAGCAGCAACAATGCGGGGCGACACATCATCGCCATGCCGATTTCCAACCACTGGCGCTCGCCGTGTGGCAGATGCATCGCCAACATGTCGGCTTGCGCGGCAAGTCCGATTTGCTCGAGAACGCCATCGAGGTGCCGCATCGAAAACGCCTGTCGATTCGACACACCGAGCGCAGCCACTTCGAGGTTCTCGCGTACGCTCATCATCTGGAAGACATTTGTTCCCTGGAATTTCCGTACGACGCCGCGCCGGCAGTATTGATACATCGGTCGGCCGGTCATTCGCTCACCTGCGAGATACAGTTCGCCAGCCCCAGGCACAATCGCGCCCGACATCAGCCCGACCAGCGTGCTTTTTCCAGCACCGTTCGGGCCGATGACGCAAAGCAGGTCTCGCGCGCCAATTTCTACGTCAACGCCCGCAATCGCGTTAATGCCGCCAAATGCACGGTACAGTCCGACACCTTTGATGATCGGCGCGTCCATCACGACCCTCCTTCGACGCGCCGCGCACCAGAGCGCGGCATGCGCTTGAGCGATATTCCAGTGAATTGACGCAGTCCCTTGAGCATGTCCCCCAGACGCACACCGTTCGGCAGGCAAAGCACGCACGCAAGAAAAACTGCGCCGAGAATAAGCGGCCACCACTGTGTGCTCAGACTGGACGCACCATGCTTGAGTAGCGTCAGGCCGACAGCGGCGAGCACGGGACCGCCCAGCGAGCCACGTCCGCCTATGGCAACCCAGAGGATGACTTCGGTGGCCAATACCGGTGAAAACACATCGGGCGCAACAACGCCGGCGGTTGCTGCCATCAAGCAACCCGCCACCGCGGCCAACACCGCCGAGGCCATGAACATCAACAGGAGATGCCAGGACGTGTGATATCCACACGCCAGCGCGCGCCATTCGTTCGTCGAGATCGCCGCGAGCACCTTCCCGTATCGGCTGCGACAAAGCAGCCACACCACCCCAAGCAGCGCAACGAGGATTATCGCGACGGCATACCAGGACGCGACTGGACCGCTCAAATCGAGTGTGTGCCCCGCAAGCTGGAAGGACAGCCCCGGAATACCGAGCAAGCCCGTGTCACCGCCTGTTACCGACTGCCAGCTCGTTGCAAGCTGCTGCGCGATAATCAACACCGCCATACTGAGAATGGCAAAGAAATGCAGCCTCACCCCTGCATACAGCAAGAAGTAACCGAGAACGGCCGCTGCGACCGCAGCACAGGCAAGGCCAGCGAGAAATCCGACTAACGGCGTCTGCCCAAACTGGACCGTAGTCACGGCGAAGCCGTATGCTCCAATGCCGAAGAAGGTCGTGTGACCCAGCGTCAGTACACCGGCACGCCCCCACAGCAGGTCATAACTGAGCGCCAATATCGCCAGAACGAGTGCATCGCGTATCACGGTGAGTTGATACGCCCCAACGACAAACGGCAGAATTGCGCCGGCCACAACGATCGCAAAACCGGTCATAACCGGAGACAGATCGCTGCCGCTCAAGGCGGGCTGTGACAACCAAGTCCGTGCACGAGAAAAATAACGGTCGAACATTGCCTTACCCCTTTCCGAGAAGCTGATGCGCCGCACTAAAACCGGGGAGCAGACCCTGTGGCCGGAAACGAATCAGGACAATGGATACAATCAGGACAATCGCCGACGCGAGTGACGGATCGACGCGATAGCTGAGCAAGGTCTCGATCGTGCCGACAAAAGCGCTGCCGAGTATGCTGCCGGCCACCGAACCGATCCCCCCCAGCACGATCACGAAGAACGCCTTGGCAAGATAGGACACCCCGAGATGGGACTCCACCGACACCATGGGCGCCACCAGAACACCGGCGAGCGAAGCGAGCGCGGCGCCACCACAAAAGGCCACCCGATTCAGCCTTCTGGTATTGATGCCGACAGCTTCGGCCATCGCCGGATGTTGAATGACCGCACGCAGCTTCGTACCAAAACGCGTCCGAGTGAACAGCACCCAGCATCCAGCGGTAGCAGCCAGTGCCACACCGATCACGAACATCCGATAAGCAGGATAGCTGCCGCCCGGTACGTCAACGGTTGCGTTGAACGGCGCATAGACCAGCATCGGCTGAGTGCCGAAGATCAACTCGATCGCCCTCTGAACGATCAGGCTGACCGCGTAGGTCGCCAGTAGCGTATCCAGTGGACGGTCATAGAGCAGTCGGATGACGAAGCGCTCGAGACACCACCCGAGCCCCGCGCCGACAATCGGCGCGGCGAGCAGCCCAGCCCAGAATGCGTGTTGACCTCCCACGGACTGCGCAACCGCCAATGTGTAAGCCCCCATCGTCACCCACTCGGCATGCGCGAGGTTCACGATATCCATCAGGCCAAACACGATCGCAAGACCCAATGCCACAAGCGTAAGCACGCTAACGTAACTAAGAATGTTTAAGATCGTCGCCATTACTCCAAATCCTGTATTCAATGACCGCCGAACCCACCCAGCCCGCGCTAGGCACGTGACAGCGAAGCCCACCAAGACGACACAGAGCTGACGCATGTCGCCACCCAGACTAAGTAACGCTTAGCCTGCAGACTAAGAAATACTTAGCAAAAAGTCCATTAAAAATTAAGAAACTCTTAGGATGCGTCGGACCTCATCGACATCCTCGATCTTTCCCAAGCGCCTCAGAGAGGCCCGTCTACGCTCGGGCCTGAGCCAGGAACAGCTCGGCATCGAAGCCGGGATTGATGAATTCTCGGCGAGCGCACGCGTGAATCAGTACGAGACCGGCAAACACGCACCCAAGCTCCAGACGGCCCACCGTCTCGCCCGAGTACTGCACGTCCCGACCAGCTTCCTATATGAAAGCAATGACCTCCTTGCGCGGCTTCTCGTCGTGGCCGCACCGCTACCGCAGGACAGCCTAGAAGCACTTCTCGAATACGCCGAGCGACTGTCACGAACCGCCGCCTCCTGATTCCCGACAATGCCATGACTAAGATTTACTTAGCAAACCGGGCAATCGATTCCTGGACACTTGATGCATGTCCAGCGACTCGACCGTCACCTCTGTGTTTTCGAAACGCCTGAAGCAGGCACGGTTGCGTACCGACCTCACCCAGGAACAGCTTGGCATTCTGGCTGGCATCGATGAATTTTCCGCCAGCGCTCGCGTCAACCAGTACGAGAAGGGCAAGCATGCTCCAACCGTACAGACCAGTCAGCGGCTTGCCCGAGCGCTTCTCATTCCGACAAGCTTCCTGTACGAGGAGGACGACTTGCTGGCCAACCTTCTCTTAATTGCTGGGCGACTGAGCAAAGAAAAGAAGCGGGCCCTAGTCGCCGCGGCAGAATCGCTCGCGCAAGAATAGCCCGTCACTCCCGTCGGTGAATAGCACAACCACCGCGCACTTTATCAAGGCCCTCGGAGACGAAGTTCGCACACGTCGCCAAACAAAGAGGCTCACCCAAGTGGGCCTCGCGACGCGGGCCAACGTCCATCCGAACACGATCTCTTTGGTCGAGCGTGCCCAAATAGCCCCCAAGATCGACGCTCTGCTTGCGCTTGCTGCGGCCCTCGACACCTCTCTCTCGCAATTGGTTAGAGCAGCAGAGACTCGAGCAGATCTTCGCCAGATCCCGTCGGCCTCACACAAACAACAACTATGAGCCTCTCGCCGGCGGCGATCGGCCAGTCGTTACTCACAATCAGTCCGCCAACGATCGCCGCTGCCTTGGAATAGAACCTCGCCGGCCTCGACCTGACGCGATGAACCGCCACGGAGATCGGTCGGACCGGTACGCGCGCAGCTTCGATCTTGACGTCTATTTATTATCATAAATTTACGATCGAATATCTCACCTGGTCAAGCGACAAAATGTCAGCGTTTACCCCGGCAATTCCCTCCAAGCTCCCCGCCTACGTACCCTCTCGATGAGCACCTCGACACTCTTTTAGTTCATTTATTGTAATTAACCGGCGCATTGTGACTGACATGTCGTGAACTTCGGCGGGCATGCGCAGATCATGCGATGGCGGCCCCTGCTGTTCGTGGATACCACCTCAGGACGCGTCGCGGCTCATCTGCGTATCAAGTTCGGAGTCGAGCACAAGCTTTTGCTTCAACGCGGCATGTACTTTCCGCAGTTGCGCCTCAGCCTCGTCCATATGCGCGGCCATCAAGCGCTCCACTGCCTGAGCGTCGCGCCGCCGTGCAGCCTCGAGGATTGCCCGGTGCGCAGCGAGCGTCGTACGGCCGAACGCCTGATAGTCACGCTGCGTGACGTTGCCCGCCACGATCACCAGCGAGTGCAGCATCTGATTGATGATCCGGCAAAGGCACCGCAAAAACGCGTTCGGATGAGCCGCGGCCAGCACGTCGTGAAAATGAATATCCTCGCAGCGCTGATCGAGCGCCTGCTCGTGGCCGGCCACAAACGGCTCGCACACTGAAATGCTGCGCTCGAGTGCTTCGAAATCTGCATCTGTCAAGTGCTCTACTGCGCCCGCAGCGACAATCGGCTCGAGCGTGCGTCGCACCGCATAAAGCTCCTCGAGCGTGACGTTCTCGAAGAACAAATAGTTCTGCAGTGCTTGGAACGCTCGCGCCAGCGGCACACGCGTAATTGTGGCGCCTCCCTCGGGGCCGGTACTGAGACTCACGAGTCCCTGCACTTCCAGCGCCTTGAGCGCATCGCGCATCGAGCCCCGGCTCACGTTGAACATCTGCTGTAGCTCAGCTTCCTTGTTCAGGCGCTTGCCCGGACGCACCCGCCCGTCGTTAATCCAGCCCTTGATCAGCTCGGCCACCTGATCGCCTCGCTTGGTCGTACGTGGGCCGCGTTTGTCCGGCGGCATAGATTGCGTTTTACGCGTCGTCCGTTGTCGTCCTGCCATGTTAGTTACGTCCGTGGTTGGCCAGCGTCATCCAATATCGGCGCCATTATCGGGCATCCCTGTCGCCGCTGGCGAAAATCTGCGGCATGCCTTACCCGACGTCACCCTCCCTAGGTTGGGAGGTAGCAAACCTTCCCACAGATGCCTACGCTGCATGGCACACGGTATGGACGCCGCGCGAGCATGTCGTCCATGCCAAGCCATCGGCCGGCGCGCGTGCGCCATTCGGAACGATCGGACATGCCAGACGCTCTGCAAATACCACATCCGCGCCATGAAGTCGCAACGCTTAAGGCGGCCCTGGCAGCCGCCGGGCTGGACCTCGATCGACTGTGCGCGCAAATACGCGCACATCGCGACGAAGCGAACCGTACCGGACAAATTCCCGCAACGTTCTGGCAAGGCGATACGGTCCGTGCTTTGAACCTGAATCTCGTGCCGAGCCAATACGGGGGATGTCCCGGGGTGCAATCGCTCACCTCACGCGTGATGCTGATGGAATATTTGGGCTACGCGGACGCCGCGCTCGCGCTGGCTCTGCCCGGCCCAGGACTTGCCATGCCCCCGGTTATCGCGCTCGCCAACGAACGACAGCAGGCCGCATTCTTCGCGAGCTTTCACAGCGACGCGCCACGCTGGGGTGCATTTGCGATTACGGAGCCCGATTGCGGGTCCGACGCAACAGCCATGCGGACGTCGGCCCGCAAAACCGCGCACGGCTGGGTGCTCAATGGCACCAAATGTTTCATCACGAACGGCGCGCGCGCGAACACGATCATCACGTTCGCAACGATCAACCGCAACGCGGGCCGCTTCGGCATCCGGGCATTTCGCGTCGAGCACAACGCCCCGGGGTTCTCGGTCATGCGTGTCGAACATATGGCCGGGCTGCGGGCCAGCCAACTGGCCGTGCTGTCGTACAGCGATTGCGAAGTGCCTGACGATGCTTGCCTCACGCGCGACGACCAAGCGCCATTGAGCGATGCGTTTTCCGGCGCGCAACGGTCATGGGACTATTTTCGGCCGCTGCTCTCCGCAGTGATGGTCGGCACGTGTCGACGGGTACGTGACGAACTCACAACCTATTTCGAATCGGGCTCACATCCGGCCGACCTGCGATGGAGTCCCGGCGACGTCGACGTGCATCTTTTGGATCTCGATCGGCATATCACGACCGCGCGCCTGCTCTGTCATCACGCAGCATGGCTCGCAGATCAGGGCCATCCGAGCGCCATGCATGCCTCGATGGCCAAGGCATACGCCGCACGCGCGACAGCCCATGTCACTCGAACCGCACTCGCACTCGTTGGACTCGGCGGTATCGCGCATTGTCCATCGCTCGAACAATGCTGCCGAGACGCCAAGGCGTTCGACATCATGGAAGGTACCGGCGACATGCAGCGGCTGATGATCGCCAGCGCTGCCCTACGCGCGCCGCAATTGCCGTGGGAATCCACCTCAGACGCGCTTGCGCATTCAGCCGCGTTGCCGCGTGCATGACCTCACTTGCCCTTCATACCGGAGACGTTCATGACATCCAATTCCGTATCAAATCGCCCTGACGATATTGCTACCGCGCTCAAATCCTGTCTGCTGTCAACGCTCGGCACGCATCTGAGCACCGAGCTCATCGAGGACGACACAAACCTCTTCGACATTGGTGTCGATTCGATGAACATGACCGAGCTCCTGCTGCAAGTGGAGCAGCGCTTCAAGTTTGTGCTTGACCCTGAAGACCTGAGCAGCGACCTCTTCCTGCGATTCGAAAACCTGGTTACATTCGTCGCCTCCCATGTTCCCTCGAACTGAGTCCTGGGTTCCGGCGCCCAGGATCGTCGCGACCGCTCAGTACATCCCATTCGCACGCAGCGCGCACCCTATACGCACCGACGTGAGCTCGCCACTGTGGCAATGCCCGCTTGATTCCGTGATGCAAGCGGTCTATAGCGATACACTGCGCTGGCGTAACGAATGTGATCCCCAACGCGCTCCAAAGGCGCCTTCGCCGCCTACGCCTTCAGACGAGCTCGTCGTAGCCGAGTCGACTCTTTCACTGTCCGACATGGCACTACGCGCGGCACGCCTGTTGTATGACGGTGCCTCACAACTTCCCCGGCCAGACCAAATCATCGTTTGCTCGACCAGCTTCGAACACGATCTGGCATTGTCCTGTGCGGGACGTTTGCATCACGAGCTTGCATCGCGTCGCCCGCCATTCGCGATCGGGCAGCTTCAGGACGTCTCGTTTGCAACGGCGCTCGATCTGACGCTAGCCATGATGGATGCGGACACCGAGTTCAATACCGTCCTGATTGTCGCGGCCGAGCGCTGGCTTCCGCCCTTTTCTCGGTACGTTGACTTACACACGCGCCTCGCCGATGGAGCCGCTGCCGCTCTCCTCACACGCCATCCGACACCTGGCTGGCGCGTGCGCGGCCTGACCATCTGTACGCCGGCCACGCCCAGCAGCTCCAGCGTCATCGCAACGCCTGTCGATTCCGCCACGCTTATCGGCGCCATCAACAAGGCGCTGGCACGAGCTGCCTGTCAGGCCACACAAATGGACTGGATTGTCCCAGCGAAGACGGATAACCGACTATTGCGCAGTATCTGTGCGCACGGTGACTTGCCGCTTGAGCGCATCTGGCTCGCAGATGACACGCCCGGCCACCTTTGCGCAGCACACACACCTGCGCGTCTTGATAGCCTCACGCGGGCTGTTTCGCCTCGCGATGGCCAACATCTGCTTGTATGGTCTACGGGATTTCACGGCCAAGTCGCCTGTGCGATTCTTCAATTCTGCGAAGCACCATTATGAGAACGAGTCCCTTCTCACTTTCCGCGGTCGCCCACAGTCTGCCGGCTCAAACCGTACACGTAAATCAGTGGGTCGAACGTTGCGGTCTGTCTGACGCGAGCGCTCGTGCGCTACGCGATCACGGTGTGGGGCAGTTCCACGACGCCGAGGGTGGGTCCCCAGCAAATCTGGCCGTACGTGCTATCACGACACTTTTGCGCGAAACCGCCACACCGCGCTCAACAGTCGATGCCCTCATTCACACGCATACGATACAGACGAGCGCGCTCGCGCCACCTGCCAGTACAGCCCATTACATTCAACGCCATTGCGGACTGAACCGGGCATTGACGTTCTCCGTCACGCAGCAGCAGTGCGTGTCTCCGATGGCAGCCATCCGGATACTGCTTGCGCTTGCGGCGCGATACCCCACTATCGAGCGCGCCATCATCGTGTGTGCGGACGTCATTGGTTCGGGCTGCGATCGACTTCGTGCGATTGGGGACCTGGCGCTGCATAGCGACGGCGCATGCGCGTTGCTACTTGAACGAGGGGCCGGACACAACGTCATCGCCAGCTTGCATCTATATACCGATGCGCGCTTCTTTCGCGGGACGGACGACACTTTGCAGCCGATTCCCGACGATCGGTACTACTGGTCGGCCTTTACCACCATGCGCGCAGCTATTCGTCAGGCAAACATCGCACCGGATGACATCGCGCACGTATTGCCTCACCACGTCAATCTCCCCGGCTGGGCACGGTTGATGGGAATGCTCACCATTCCCGAGGCGCGGCTATTCATCGCGAATTTCGGCACGGTCGGCCACGCATTCGGTGCGGATCCGTTCATCAATTTCGAGACCTGTCGCAACCAGCAGGCCGGTGAATGGTCGTTGCTTTTTTCTAGTGGTATGGCCGGCTGCTTCGGCGCCCTGGTGATTCGTCATTGACGAACACCGAGCAACTTCCTCAACCCGACGACGCCATTCCACACCATGCGAAACATACTTGACCTCGTGCTGGCAACCGCACATCAGGCACCCGATTCGCACGCGGTCGTATTCGGGGATATCCGCCTGAGCTACCAGGAACTTGCCGAGCGCGCATGTGCACTTGGCGACGCGATCGCCTCGCTCGGCATCGCGCCTGGCGCACGTATCGGCATCTTTCTGGAAAAGCGCATCGAAACCGTCGTGTCGCTGCTGGGTATTGCCGCCGCAGGCTGCGTTTTTGTGCCGATCAATCCGCTGCTCAAACCGCAACAGGTCGCACATATCCTGCACGACTGCGGCGCGATCTGCCTGATTACCAGCGCAACGCGTGCACGCTTGCTAGCCGAGAACGGGCCGCCCGCCCTCACCCATACGATCCTCACAGATGCTCCCGATGAAATGGCACCTACATACGACGGGACTGCACGGGTCCATCGTTGGAGCGAATGCTTCGCTCGGGCGGCTATCGACACGCAACGAAAAGCATCCGATGTCCCGACATCAGGCATTGACACGGACCTCGCGGCCATTCTCTATACATCCGGCTCGACGGGACGACCCAAGGGCGTCATGCTCAGTCACCGCAACCTGCTCGAGGGGGCATGGAGCGTCGCTCATTATCTGAACCATACGCACGCCGATCGAATCCTGGCCGTACTACCGCTTAGCTTCGATGCAGGCCTGAGCCAACTCACGTCGGCCTGGGCAAGCGGCGCCACCGTTGTCCTTGTCAATTACCTCTGCCCACAAGACGTGATAGAGGCCTGCGCGCGTGAGCACATCACCGCGATCACGGGCGTGCCCCCATTGTGGATGCAACTGGCCCATGCTTGCTGGCCCGATGCCGCGCGCGCCACGCTGCGCTACTTTGCCAATACCGGTGGCCGCATGCCCAGGGCAGTACTGCAAGGCCTGCGTGCGCTGTTTCCACATGCCAAACCCTACCTCATGTATGGTCTAACCGAGGCGTTCCGCTCGACCTACCTCGACCCCGCCGAAGTCGATCACCGCCCTGACTCGATCGGCAAGGCCGTGCCCAATGCACGCATCTTGGTCGTGCGCCCCGATGGTTCGCCGTGTGCGCCTGACGAACCCGGCGAACTTGTACACGTCGGCGCGTGCGTCACGATGGGCTACTGGGGTGATGCAGCGCGAACCTCTGAACGCTATCGTCCCTCGCCCGAGCATAAACCTGGCGGGGCTGCGCCAGATACCGCAGTCTGGTCTGGGGACCTCGTGCGACGCGATGCGCACGGCTTTCTGTATTTCATTGCGCGCAACGACGCGCAAATCAAGAGTTCCGGCTACCGGATTAGCCCGGAAGAAATCGAGGAAATCATCCACGAAAGTGGTCTTGTTTCCGAAGTCGCTGCCGTGGGTGTACCCGATGATGCGCTCGGCGAGACGATCACGCTGGTCGTCGTGCCGGCAGTCACGCCGTTTCTCGCCCGAACGCTGCTGTCGTGGTGCAAGCAACGCCTGCCCAGCTACATGGTGCCGCATCGCATCATCGTTCAGACGGACATCCCGCGCAATGCCAACGGCAAATTCGATCGCGTAGCCTTGCGAGACACACTCGTGAGCGCGCCGAACAACGAAGCGAGGCCAATATGAATCGATCATTGACCCGCCGCCATGACGTCCTGTTCGCCGACAGTATCGATGTCACACGGCTTGCCAATCGTGCAGGTTCCACACCGTTTTTCGTCTATGCGCGCGCCGCAATCGATGCCCGCGTGTGCCAGTTGCGTGCAAAACTGCCAGCGTCGATACAGTTGCATTACTCGATCAAGGCCAACCCAATGCCTGCTGTCGTACACCATCTGGCCACGCGAATCGACGGCTTTGACGTGGCCTCCGGCGCCGAGTTGGCATCGGCACTCAACGCAGGCATGCCGCCTGATCAGATCGGCTTTGCAGGTCCGGGCAAAACACGTGAGGAGCTACGGTGTGCAGTGGCCAGCGGCGTGAACGTGCACATCGAATCGCTCACCCAACTGCATCTGGTGGCAGCCCTTGGCTGGGAGCTGGGCCTGCGCCCGAACGTGACAATTCGCGTGAACCCGGATTTTCAGATAACGCATGCCGGCATGCGCATGGGTGGGGGAGCAACTCAATTCGGCATCGACACCGAACAGGTCCCGGCACTACTGCAAGAACTGGGCACATGTGACCTGACACTGGCGGGCTTTCACGTCTTCTGGGGTTCGCAGTGCCTGCACCCGGCTACCATCGTCGAAGCACAGCGGCGCAGTGCCGAGCTCGTCATGAAGCTCGCATCCGATTTGCCACTGCCGCCCCGGTACGTGAATCTGGGCGGCGGTTTTGGCATTCCCTATTTCGAAGGCGAAGTGCCGCTCGATCTCGATGCCGTCGCCCAGCCAATGCACACTTGGCTCTCGCGCATGCAACGCGCTTTGCCCGGTGTGCGCCCCGTGCTCGAATTCGGGCGCTACCTGGTCGGCGAGGCCGGTGCCTATGTATGCCGCGTCATCGATCGAAAAGTTTCACGCGGCACCACCTTCCTTGTCACCGACGGCGGCCTGCACCACCACCTCGCGGCCTCGGGCAACTTCGGGCAGATACTGCGCCGCAATTTCCCCGTGGTACTCGGCAATCGGCTCGGCGATACACCAACTGAGCGATGTCACATCGTCGGCTGCTCGTGCACTCCGCTTGATCGCATCGTCGACGACGTGCTGCTCCCCAAAGCTCAGATTGGTGACTTCGTTGTCGTTCTGCAATCGGGTGCCTACGCGCGCTCGGCAAGTCCCAGGGATTTCCTCAGCCATCCCGAAGCAATCGAGATGCTCGTCTGACACCGATGACTCACACCCAATACGGAGAGAGCCATGATGCGCAACCCTATACCATCATCGTCCGATCTGGTGCCGCCGACATGGGCCATATCTGACGATCAGCGCGCACTCGTCACCGCCTGCCAACGCTTCGCTCGAGACCAGCTCGAGCCTTTGCTCGCTGCTCCGCCGTCGCAAGCGGGCTGGCGCGATATCGTCACGCATGCAAGCTCGCTGGATCTGGGAACCATGATTTTGCCGACGGCCCTGGGCGGTATGGCTATTGGCCAGCACGATCTGTGCGGTATTGTAAGCACGTTGGCCTGTGGCCCGATTGAACGCGCCGCGCAACTCACTCAGAGCATTCCGGCGCTCATGACGCTGCGCGCATACGACATGCTCGATGCGCTCGCGCCTCATCCCATCGGTGACTACTTTAACGGCACGTGCGCGATCGCGCTTACGGTGCCGGATTTTCACGCCGCCACGCTCTGGCATCTGCACGATCAAGATTGCGCGCTCGTTGCAACGCTGATGCTCGCACCGCACGCCCGCGGTCTCGCCCTCATCGACTCGGCCCACGGGGATGCTGAGGCATGCCGCCGCCGCCTCGTTGTGCTTGGCGCTCTTTCTCTTGAGCAATGGCGCTGCAACGGCACACTGTGTGCCGCCCCACTCGCCTCGATCGATCAGTGTGGCGCGCAAAGTGATTCTCCGTCCCAGATATGGCTCACCAACATCGCCCTGTACGTGTCGGCCTTGCTCAGCGGCGCCATGCAGCACGACGTTGCATTTGCACTGCGCTACGGAGCCGAGCGACGCGCATTTCGCAAGCCGATCATGCTGCATCAGCGCGTGGCCACGCGGCTGGCCGACATGCTCATTGCAACGCAAGGCACGCATCTCTTCTTGCGTGCGCTCACGCTTGCCGAGCCGAACATATCAACCGCACTCGTGCGCCAGCTGGTCCGTCACATTGCAGCCGAATCCATGGAGCTCACCCATGAGCTAGTTCAACTTTGCGGCGCACACGGCTATGTCTCAGGGTTACCGCCCGCGGCGCGCCTGACGACATGTCATTGGTTCGCGATGTTGCTCATGCGTGTCGATACGGCGCTCGCTCAGCTCACGGATCGACATACGTCCGACTCCAACAGCGGCGCATCGACATGAATGCGCACCAATGCTCCCGCCATCGCCGCGCGTGCGAACCCCATTCGGTTAGATCCGCGACGTCGCCACGTGAGTGCTGGCTGCGCGAAGCAAATTGTGACGATATGCGCGATATCGCCGATTGGCTTGCGCGTCCGGCCATTGCGCAGTGGTTTGACTTTGGCCTCGGTCGACAATCGCTTTCCTTACTGGCGGTCCAGGCGATGGCGCAAAGTGATCGACATCGGCTACGCGTATTTGGCGTACGCGGCACGAACCGCCCAAGCGGACTGGTCGCGATCAGCGATGTTACTCACCGGTTTGGTCTCGGCTCCTTCTGGGTGCTGCGCGACCCCACTCGCGCCGCATGCGCGAACATAACACTCGCAGCTTCGGGACAGGTGCTTCGAGAAGGTTTCGAGCGCGATAAACTGCATTGCATTAGCGCGTGGGC
Organism: Burkholderia sp. NRF60-BP8; assembly: GCF_001522585.2. NCBI lineage: Bacteria > Pseudomonadati > Pseudomonadota > Betaproteobacteria > Burkholderiales > Burkholderiaceae > Burkholderia > Burkholderia sp. NRF60-BP8. The sequence continues at coordinate 270,494 of NZ_CP013372.1, read as the reverse complement.
GGCGCAACGCAATATTCGATCACAGCGACTGCTCGCACGTTTGGGGTTTCGCCTTATCGGTTTGCAACGCGATTGCCATGTCATCGACGGCCAACGCATGGGACGTCTGCTCTACGACCTGCTCCCGCAGGACCTAAGCTTTCCGACGCCAATATGATGCCCCCGGTCGTCACCGCACTGTGCTCCTACGTGCCGCCCGTCGTGAAGCTCGACGAACAGGTATCGGCCATGGAGCCCACCACGACGAGGCCGCTTACCGGCTGGGATGCATGGATGGCCTTGTGGCGCACCGAATGCACACCGTTCGGGCCGACAGCAATGCCTCGTATCGGTCCGAGGGAGAGGTCCCTGCGTGCGCCGATCGCCCACACCACCGATCTGTCTGGGCTTGCGGCATATGTCACGCGGGCGATCTGTGCCGCTCGGCCTCGCGCTGCCGCCTCGGTTGACGTCGTCATTTTTTGCCACAGCAGTGTTGACGAACATATCTCGACAACAACCGCGGGGCGTCTGGCAAGCGTTGTAGGCGCCCCGCGCAGCCCGTGTTTTTCGTTCTCGATCTCGCAGCAGGGCAGCACTGCCCCATTCACGGCCTTACGACTGGCGCAGGACCTGTTCGTCGCCGAACGCGACCTACGTACGATCCTGATTGCTGCCGCAGAGAAGTGGGTGGCACCGTTTTCTCGCCACACTGGAACGGGCCCACTGCAAGGGGACGCAGCCGCCGCCCTCCTTCTGGAACGCTTTGGTGCGAGCACGCGCGGCTTGCGCCTCATCGACGCTCAAACCCATCCTTGTCCGGCACCAAGCGGCGACTCGCCGCATCGCCACGCGCATCCTGACCCACGTCTACTTCAAACGATGCTGCAATTGATCGCCACGCTGCTCGAAAAACACGCGATTGCCCCGTGCGACGTCATCGCCGTCGGACAATGCCACACGCATGCGCTTGCAGCTGCACTGCAGCAGGAACTCGGCATCGCCTCGCTTGCAGGCGTGCACACGCACGATGCGAATCTCGGTGCAGCGGATTCAATCGAACAATTGACGAGCATGGCCCAGACGCATACCTTCCCATCACAGCACACCGTCTTGCTATGGAATATCGCATCATGCGGCTACGTAGGCTGCGCGCTACTCGACGCACATAGTGCGCCTTTGCTCGCGCGCTCCCTTGGCGCGAACTCCTCATGGTAGACACCACAATCGGCATCCCGTGTGTCGCCTACCATCTTCCGGAACATGTCGACTCCGTTCGCCACTGGGCACGTCGCACCGGCCAACCCGCTGCTGTAGTGGCAAAGCTCGAGCAGGCCGGCGTACGCAATTTTCACGTGGCACGCGGGCAAAGTGCCTTCAGCCTCGCGATCCAAGCGGTCGACTCGCTGCTGCGCAATGCACCAATCACCCGCGAGTCAATCGACTGCCTGGTCTACACTCACACGCTGCAGGGTAGCATCACGCCGCCGCCGGTGTCTTTGCCGCGGCAGCTATGCGAGTATTTCCGCCTTGTAGGCGTCCCGTCGTTCCCGTTTGCCCAGCAACACTGTGCGTCCTCGCTCGGTGCGTTGCGCATCATTCGTGCAATGTTCATCGCTCATCCCGCCGTTCATCGTGTACTGCTCGTCGGGGCGGACGTGATGCCTATGGAGACCGAACGTGCGATGGGCGCGTCAGGGCTGCTCGGCGACGGCGCATTCGCCGCGTTGATCGAGCGCCACGCGCGCACCAATCGCCTCGTCGCACTGGCCACGCATGCGAGCGGTCGCGGCTGGCGCGGAATGCTAGGGCAGGTCGAAGCGAGTTTCCTTGCGCAGTACCAGCTCGTCGCGCGAAAGCTCATCACGAAAGTCGCCCAGGATGCACACATTGCGCTCTCCGAGCTCGATCGCATCTTGCCGCCTCATCTGAATCAGCCTGCGTGGCGGCGTCTCGTCCAATCGATGGGTCTGCCACCCGAGCGCCTTTTCGCGCACAATTTTTCCCGTATCGCACACGTTACCGTAAGCGACCCGTTTATCAACCTGGCTGACTGCGGCCCAATCGCGCAAGGCGCCCCCTTGGTGCTCTATGCGCAGGGCGTAGGGGGATTTTCAGCTGCCGCATTGCTGATTCATTAGATGCGCACACTCCACACCCGATCGCCCCTGGAAGCCCATGGCCTCATGCCATGCAGCCGCGGATCGACGTGATATACGCGAGTGCGCGGGTCGATGTATCAAAACATTACATTTTTATGGCTGTGATACGGCTGCAAGCGACTACACTTGCTTTTTGCATGGCGATCGATTGGTCAATAGCAGAACATGCGCCACCTGCAATCGCCACGCATTGTGCTGCTTCAATCCAAAACGACGCACATCCGGCCACCGCGCCGCGCACCAGTGCGCGAAGTTCCTCCGAGGGCCTCCAGTGGATCGAGTCTGTCAACGCGGCGCGGGTGACACACCCACCGTACCGCAGCCTTTAACATCAGGCCTGGCCGGCCGATGGGTACCGCTGGCCACCGCCTTTCTCAATACCGTGGACCTGTCGTCTTTGCTGAAGTTGTTCGGTGACGTGTCCGCTTCGTTGGGCTTCCCACGCTTTGCCATCAGCCGAGTCTCACGAAGACACACGGGAAACGGCCGCGCGATGGCGGTCGAGACGCTTTGCGCACGCTATCCGGATCATTGGGTCGCCCATTACGCGCAACGAGACTACGGTCCGGTCGATCCGGTCCATCGGATGGCGTTTGCCCGTGCCACACCCTATCGATGGGCCGACATCAGAGGCTTGAATCGCATCGAGCAACGCGTGCTCGGTGAGGCACGCGACGCGGGATTAACCAGTGGCGTGAGTATCCCGCTTCGCGAGACCAACGGCGACATCCTGCTGGTGAATCTCGCCAGTCCGTCACCGGAGATCAAGACAGAAGTCCACATGCGGCTCGCGAGCTTAATAGGCGCGCTCTTTCATCAAGAGCTCCATCGATTGATGAAGCCCCATCGGCCTGAGCCGGCGCTTGAACTCTCCCCGCGCCAACAAGAGTGCCTTGCGTGGGTTGCCCGGGGTAAATCGTCATGGGCGATCGCCTCCATTGTTGGCATATCGCCCCATACCGTTGACTACCATATCGCCGAAGCGATGAAGATTCTGGGCATCAACAGTCGAACCGCGGCAGCTGTGCATGCCGTCACAACCGGCTTGATCCAGGTGTAAGCGGCCAGCAGGACCGTATGCGGCAGTTCCTGCCGGCCGCCCCATCATCGACCGGCCTCATTGTGGACTCGTGGCGCCATCAGCACATTCGGGCTTACCCGCGCGTGCCCGCACAATCGCATGCGTCGCGAGGGCGACTCGCTACGGGCGTCCTGTCAACTTCATCGGCGTCGCACCTCCCCACCTAACTAGTTCCCCTCACCTCACGCGCTTGATAGCGTGGCATCGGCTATTTTGTTTGAGGGGAAAATCGTGCCATCCATCTTCGCTGGCAGTTTCGACGACATGCCAACCATGATGCATCGCCGCCTCGGCGTGTTCCGCTACGACGTCTTTGTAGGTCGACTGGGTTGGCAGTTACCCGGAGCGGACGCGACGAGCCTGACCGAATGGGATCAGTTTGATCGGGGTCGTACGATTCACGTCGTCTCGGTCGATCAGGCTCAGCACATTTGCGGGTGTGCACGATTGATACCGACCACACAGCCGTATTTGCTCCAGACACTGTGCGCGCCTTCAGCGGCTCTAGACTTGCCACGCGCACCCACGGTCTGGGAACTGTCGCGGTTTGCCGCCCGCTGCGGGGCAAACCCGATCATGCGCGCATCAACTGGAATGCAGCTGTTTCCTTCGATTCTCGCAATCGCCGCGTCACTGGGCGCCACATGCGTCATCGGTGCCATGACACGTGCCGTGGCACGACTTTACCAGCGTTGCGGTCTGGCGCTCCAAGTCGTCAACACTGTCGAAACCGCAGGTCGTCCAGCCTACCTGATTGGCGCAATCGAACTCACGCGATCGACGTTCACGAATCTGGGGTGCGACGCGCACGAGCTTTTGGCCGCCGTGACATGGCTCGGCGCCCATCCCACGTGAGTCGCACTTTCGATGTCCGTGCCCCCGCCCGATACCAGCGGTCATTGAAAGGCCGCTGGCCGGTGTCAAACACCGTTTCCGACCAGAAACTGGCGGCATTTCGGCGAAATTGCGCGCCGCGCCGGGTTTGAACACACCCGCCCGGCGCGAACGCGCTACATGCGCGGGCCCGCGCGATGATGTCGGCGATCGGTGTCTTTCACCCAGTCCGGCCGAATCGCAGATGCATAAGCCTGAGCACTGCGTGACGCTTCGCCATTGGCCTGAGCAGAAAACCCAAGTCGCTCGTCGATGGCACGCGCCACGGTCGACGATTTGGGCAGGCGTCGAGGATCACAATCGGCCCAAAACGTGAACATGCTCTCGAACAACACGCCCAAGATCGTTGTCGTATAAGGCAATTCGACCGTGACAAGCTTGCCGGGCGAATCAGCTTGAAGGGGCAAACCAGACATTGGCATTGTGGTTCCGCCCATGCCCGTGCACACCGCGTGAAGCTCGCGTTGCAATCGCGCCTCGACATCGCAATGGCTGACGGAAGAATCGACAATTGCACGGGTCAAGTTAGCCAGTTCCTGGGTTTTCAGCTCAAGGCGATTGTGCAATCGACCGACTTCCTGTTCTGCTCGCCGCACGCGCGCTTGCAGCGCCGAGCATTCGTCGGGCGACAGCGAACACTGCTCGTTCGTATAGTCAGCCTTCTCGGGGCGTTCCATGCGTCCACCTCTTCATGACCATGATCACCTCGGCACTGAGCCTCAACGGGATCAACCTACTCAAAAGCGGTAACACCGCACGCCAAAACCCGCTCAATCGCTACGCAATCGATTTGCGATGTCGCCGCATATCGTTCACCGGCCAGCCGATGCAGTGTTTGCTGCAGAACCACGCATCGTCAACTACGAGACTATGGAGGTCAGAAGCGTGAGGTTTTCCGCGACAATTCATTTGAACGCACGCACCCTCGCTTTCGCGAGCCGGTTTAATCGGTCGTACGCGCCGATCTTTTCCAGTTTCGACGCGAGCTCATCCGATAGGAGTCGATTCGATGCCAACGTATCTCGAATTGAAGGCGCAAGCTGAACAGCTCAGAGAACAAGCAGAACAGGCCCGCCTGGCTGAGCTTGACATCGTTCTCGCGGAAGTTCGCGCGCGTGTGGCCGAATACGCGCTGACCCCCGAGCAGGTCTTTGGGCGTCGGCGCAGTGCCTCCGCCCCGCAGGTCGGCCAACGTCGTATCCCGGCCCGGTATCGCGATCCGAAAACAGGCGCGACGTGGAGTGGCCGCGGTCGCGAACCCGGCTGGATCAAGGGGAAAAAACGCGAGCGATTCCTGATCGAACAGGTCTAGAGGGACACCGCGTGGTTTTCTGTCCCGTCTCATGTCGTGCGCGCAGGGCATATCAGTTGCATTGAGCGGGCACAGCGCACAGTGTCTCGGGACTACGCTCGATGAGCACTGATATGGCTCGGTGCAAATTTGCGAAGCACATGCGTTAAAGACTTAGAACGGCACCGATAGGCTGAGCGGCACCAACTCGGGACGCACCATGGCGTCAACGTTGATGGTTTCCGGCGCATCCGTGGAAACAGGGCACGAAATAAGATCGAGGCCGGCTAATACAGCTCATATCGGACAGGTCCGATTGGCCCGGCCAGATGCCGTCCGTACACTGCGGCACATGATTTCGCTGATCCAGTCCTCCTTCGATACGGCGCGCGATGCCGTCGCGCATGTCGCGCGCCGCCCTTCGTTCCTGCGCAAGCTCGACATCGCGGTGCTCGTGCTCATCGTCGCGAGCGTGCTCGTCGTGATGGCCGACAGCGTGCAGGAACTGCACCAGCAATACGGCCACGCGCTCTACGCGGCCGAATGGGCGTTCACGCTGCTGTTTTCCGCCGAGTATCTGCTGCGCCTCTGCACCGCGAAGAAGCCGGTCGCGTATGCGCGCAGCTTCTTCGGCATCGTCGATCTCGTGTCGGTGCTGCCGACCTATCTCGCGTTCTTCTTCCCCGGCCTGCACGCGCTGATCGACGTGCGGCTGCTGCGTCTGCTGCGCGTGTTCCGCATCCTCGGGCTGTCGATCTATCTCGAGGAAGGGCAGATGCTGATCCGGGCGCTCACGCGCGCGCGGCGCAAGATCTTCGTGTTCATCGGCGGGATGTTCGTGCTCGTCGTGATTCTCGGCACCGTGATCTTTCTGGTCGAAGGGCCCGAGCACGGGATCACGAGCATTCCGGTAGGCGTCTACTGGGCGGCCGTGACGATGAGCACGACCGGCTACGGCGACCTGACACCCGTCACGCCGCTCGGCCGGTTGATCACGTCCTGCGCGATCCTGCTCGGCTACGGGATCATCGCGTTTCCGACCGGGATCATGGGCGCCGAACTCGTTGCCTCGGCGATGGAGCGCAACAGGGCGAACACGCGGTCAAGCGACGGCAACGGGCCGTGCTGCCCGCACTGCGGCGTCGCGCTTCCCGCGCAACGTGCGCCGGACACCCATGCGCACCGCAGCGTGCCCGCCAAAGGTCGCCACGCGCGATAGCCGCGGCAAGAATCAGGCCTGTCCCGAGTAGCTTCCGTCGTCGCTGGCGTAATGCGACGGGCAGCATCGGCAAGATCTCCCGGACACGCACGAACGTCTTGATTGCCTCTCGGAACAAATCAGCCTTGTCCATTCCGGGTTCGGCTACCTGGAGGGCTTTCGTATCAAGATCGTCGTCAATCGCTCGTCACGCTGGTTCGCATGGCGGCCCCTGATCGGATTTGACGCACGAACACACCGACGTCAGCAACAATCGACTCGAGAAATTCATGCTCCCACGCGGTTCAGACGCGTGATCGGCCGTTGCCGGGATCCCTCACCCCGCGTGCCCGCCCAGCATCTGCGCGAATGCCGCCAATCCCGTCAGCATGATCTGCACGCCCACGCACAGCAGCAGGAACGCGGAGACGCGCATCGCGACCTTCGTCCCTTCGCTGCCGAGATAGCGCGCCAGCGTCGTCGCACGGCTGTAGATCTGCCAGATCGCGAACGCGACCAGCGCCGCGACCGCCACCGAGATCACGCCGGACAGCACATAATCCTTCACGCCGTGCGAACGGTTCGCATGCAGCGCGATACCGGCCGCGATCGAGCCGGGGCCGATCGTGAGCGGCACCGTCATCGGAAAAAACGCGCGCGACATCATATTCGGGAAATCGCTGCCCTGCGCCATCGACGCGTCGGTCGAGACATCCGGCGCATTCAGCATCGACCAGCCGGCCACGGCCACCGCGAAGCCGCCGCCGATTCGCAACGCTTCCATCGAGATGCCGAAGAAGTTCAGCATCGGCGCGCCAACGAAGAAGATCACGAGCAGCGTGAAGAAAACGTTTCGCCCGAGCTTTTTCGACAGCAGCGCGCGTTCGGGCTCGGTCAGCGACTGCGTGCGCTCGAGAAACACGAATGCCATCCCGAACGGATTGATGATGCCGACGAGGCCCATGAAGCCGAACAGGATTTCGGGGATCAGGCGGTCGAACGTCATTGCGTACCTGCGCTACCGGCTTCGACGAGACGGGTGTGACTCGGCAACGCCACCTGCAGATCCGTGCCCGGCGACACGTCGGCCGATGCCGCACGCGCCGGCTCGCGCGTTTCGGCGAGCCATTGCTTGAACTCCGAGGCGGTCATGCCGACGGCGGCATGAGCCGGCCGGGACGCGGCCGACGATGCGTCGTCCTGACGCTCGGCATGCGTGCGCGATGCCGCGCCCGACGCGGGAGCCGCCGCGGCGAGACGCTCGCGCGCGGTTTCCGGGCGCACCGATTTCCTGCGCGCCGTGCTCGCGGATTTCCGCTCGGAAGGCGTCGCGGCCGATGCACCCGGCATCGGCGCGGCTTCATCGCGTGCGGCCGCCCGTGCGCCGATTACCGCGGCAGCCGCCGCGGCTGCAGTGCCCGGCGCGTCGTCCGGGTCAGCAGGCACGATCACGGGTGCCGTCTCGCTCCGGGCCGGCGTCGTCGCGATCGCCGCCTGATAAACGGTGTTTCGCGCCGGGGCGCGCCTGCCGCCATGAAACGCGTGCGCGCCCGCCAGGCCCACGGAACCCAGTATGAGACCGGCCACCAGCGTCAGCACCGTCGGCTGCCATCCCCGGCGTGCCGGACGCGGCTTCACCCACGGCTTGTTGTCCGAACCGAAATCCGCCGCGCGCACGGCGGCGGGCACCGGCGCCTCGCGCGTGCCGCTCAGGTCGAACACGCCCGGCTTCGGCTGCCTGCTTGTGACGAACGGCCTGCGGCGGCGCCCGAACGGCGGCGGCAGATCTGAAAAAGGCCGCACGAGCGGCAACGCGAAGCGTCCTTCGATGTCTTGCATGCCCATGATGTCGACGACGGATCGCCCGACATCCGCCGCGCCAATCCGTGCTCCCGTGAGTAAATTGATTGGCTTCGAGTATCGCCGTAGGGGATATCCCGAGTAAATCGGACTGGGCTTATTCGAGCGGCAACGATGCGCGTCGACGCAATTTCGTTTCCGGCCCCTTCACGATGCGCCATCGCACGTTCCGGCCGGATACCGATGCGCGGCCTCACAGTTGCGGAAACGAACGCGCGACGCCGCGCGTTCGCGACAAGACCGCGTGGCGCTCAGAACCGCCCGCGCAGCCCGATGAACACTTCGTTCGACGACAGCTTCGACTTCAGTTGCTCGTCGCGCGCCGACACGCGGTTCACGAACGTGTTGAAGCCCGTCTCGACGTTGCCCATGTCGACATAGCGATATCCGACGTCGATCGTGAAACGCTTGTTGATCGCATAGCTCACGCCCGCGCCGGCCGAATACGCGAGGTTGGTCTGCGTCTTCGACGCGAAGCGACGCGTGTCGTTGCCCTGCCAGCCTTCGGCCGACACGATCGCGACACCGACGCCGAGCGTGCCGTACACCGATAAACCACGCCCCAGGTCGAAGTCGCGATAGCCGTTGAGCATCAGCCGCTGCGACGACACATGGAATTCGTTCGCGTTCGCGTCGAACGGCGCCCAGTAGCTGACGAAGTTGCCGGAGCGCTTGAACACGTATTCGCCTTCCGCGCGCCAGCCGTTACCGAACTGGTAGCCGCCCGCGACCGAGCCCGTCACGCGATCCTGCCCGTCCGGGCCGCCGATGCGGCTCGTCACACGCGGGCTCGTCAGCTCCATGTTCACGGCGTTGTCAAACGCGCCGATGACGCGCGCGGTCGCGTAGTAACCCGCGTCGCTCGGGTCCTGCTTTTTCGTTTCCGGTGCGACCGTATCGGCGAATGCCGCGCCCGAGAACAGCAGTGCGAGCGACGACGGGAGGGCGATAGACTTGATCATGACGTGACTTCCTGAACGATGAGAGGAGATCACGCCATCGTAGGAAATTCGTCATGCACGCTGAACCCGTACGCGAACGGGTGGCGCCTCCGTAGCGCTACGGAGGCGCGGCGCTTACTTCGCGTCGTAACGCAGCAGCGGCCGGCCGTTCAACGGTTGAACCACGCGCGCGTTGTGCGAGTAACGCATCCGGAATGCGGTGATGTCGTCCGCCGACAACTCGACCGGCTCGTCCAGCACGTACCATTCGACGTTCTCGGTCAGCGGCGGCGTCGTGAGCGAACCGAGGTAGTGGTAGTAGGTTTTCACTCTGCTCGGCATCAGCGCGGCTGCGTGGAACGATGGCACGCTCGCGGTATCCGCGCCGCGCAGCGCATCCATCACCGCCGCGAACTGCGCGTTCTCGCTGCCGGTGCGATAAAACACCGCGACGACGGCCAGCCGCCCGTCCTGCGAGCGGAACACGAAATGCCCCTCGATCGGATAGCTGCGACCGTCGAGCGTATGCTCTGCCGGCGCGTGGAAATGAATCTGCTGAAGCCGGAAATGCCGCCCGCGGATCGTCGCGCTGCCGCCGGCCAGCACGATCTGGATCGTATGGCCGTTGTCGATCGCCTTCGCGCGGGTGTCGGCGATATGCACGTCGATCGCGACGTTCTCGTCCTCGTAGCGCGTCGCGCGCTTGACCGTTGCGGAATCGATCGCGACCGGCGACTGCGCGTCGCCGGATTCGAGATGCCACTCGCGCTGGTGATCGTAGTCGAAGCCATGATCGGTCGGCGCGGCAGGCGCCGATGCCGGCGCATCGGCCGCATGCGCGCCGGGCGCGATCGCCGTCGTCGCGAACAGCGCCGCCGCGGCAAGCCGGATCATCGTGATTCGGGTCGTATTCATTCGAATGCTCTCTACTGAAAAAACAAAGCGATGCCACGCTCGATGCGAGTCGGTCGAAACCGGCCGCGCGGGCGTGGCGGAAAAAATCGGGGTAAGCGGTCATCACGGAGCACAACGTGCCCACGTTCGTTCCGCGCGGGAATCGCGGTCGGGCGCGCGATTCGGTCCTTGCCGCGAGTCAGGCCGGACGCGACCCGACTCGCGTTGCGAAATCGCACGACGTAGGGACACCGCGTGTCGAGCCGCTTCCGCTCCTGCGCCGCGGCATCGTCGCGCCGCTACGTCGCCGATACGCCCGCGAGCGCCGCGTAGTCGCGCACCAGCTCGACGAGTGACGCGACCTGCAATTTGTCGAACAGGTTCGCGCGATACGTCTCGACCGTGCGCGGCGACAGCCCGAGATCGCGCGCGATTGCCTTGTTGCTGCCGCCGCGCACGATGCCGTCGAGCACGTCGCGCTCGCGCGCGCTCAGCGTCGCCATCCGGCTCGCGCGGACCTGTTCCGCCGCGTCGCCGTCGCGCCGGTCCGCGTGCCCGCGCAGCGCCTGCTGGACCACGTCGATCAGTTCGTCGTCGTCGACCGGCTTGCGCAGGAAATCGCACGCGCCGCGCTTGAACGCACGCCGGCACGCATCGACGTTGCCATGGCCGGTCAGCACGATCACCGGCAGGATGCGCCGGCCGGCGAGACAATCGAGCGCGTCGAGCCCGCTCATCCCCGGCATCCGCAGGTCGAGCAGCACGCAGCCGAGCGTGCTGTCGTCGGCTTCCGCGAGAAACGCGTGCGCATCGGCGAAACGGCGGGTGCGCAAGCCGACGGTCCACAGCAGCAGCGCGAGGCCGTCGCGCACGGCTTCGTCGTCGTCGACGATCGCGACGACGGACCCGGCCTCCGGCGGATGCATGGCTTCATGCGTGCTCATCCATGCCCCTCCCGCGCCATCGGCAGCAACAGCACCGCCTCGGCACCGCCGGACGGCAGGTTCCGAATGGTCAGCGCGCCGTCCTGACGCTGCGCGAGCGTGTCGCACAACGGCAGCCCGAGGCCGAGCCCGTCCGTGCGCGTCGTGAAGAACGGCTCGAACAGCCGCGGCAGCGCGTCGTCCGGCACGCCCGGCCCGGTGTCGGTCACACTGAACCGGTAATGCCGGCCGTCGCGTGCACCGCTCACGCGGATCTCGCCGCGCGGCGCACCTGCCAGCGCGTCGCGCGCGTTGCGGATCAGGTTGTGCAGGATCTGCTCGACCGCGACCGGATCGGCCAGCGGCCGGGCGCGCGGCGCCGCGTTGCGCCACGTCAGCGCGACGTGCTCGCGCGCCGCGTCGTCCGCGTGCAGGAACAGCAGCGACGCCATCAGCGCGTCCGGATCGAGCGCACGGCGCGCGTCGTCGCGGCTCGACGTCATCGCGGTGCGCAGGCGGTCGAGAATCGCCGCGGCGCGCTTCGCCTGCGCGACGCTCGTCTGCAACGCACGGCGCACGCTGTCGCGCTCCGACGGCGTATCGAGCATCCGCTCGGCTGCGCGCGTGTGCGTGACGATCGCGGTCAGCGGCTGGTTCAGCTCATGCGCGAGGCCGGCCGCCATTTCGCCGAGCGTATCGAGGCGCGTCACGCCGTCGAGCCGCGCGCGGGCGTGCTCGCGGCGACGCGCGTCGCGCAGCCGCCACGCGCCGAGCGCGCCCAGCACCAGCAGCGCGGCCACGACATTCCACAGCGCGATCGACAGCCACGGCAGGTCGGCCGCCGTGAGCGTGCGCGTCGTCGTCAGCACATACGCCTGCGGTCGTGCAGGCAGGTGTTTTTCGACGTGCATCGTCCAGCCGAACGGCGTGGCCGGCGCGTCGCGATGCAGCAGCTCGAACGCGCGCCCTTGCAGATGCAGCGCCGCGGATGCCAGCGAATCGGGCCAGTCGCCCGGCGCCAGCAGTTGCCCCGGGTCGATCCGCACGGCCCAGCCGGAATCGGCGGCGAGCCAGTAACCGTCGCCGGCGAATTCGATCGAGAACATCGTGGCATCGCGCGGCGGCGAGCGTCGAACGGCGAGACTGGCATCGTGCCGGCCCGCACCCGGCGGCCGGAACTCGAGCCCGTCGAGCTGGGGCATCCGCGTGCGCAGCGTGTCGAGCATGTGCGGCGGCGGCGCGGACAACGCGGTCGCGCCGAGCGTCGCGAGCATCGCTTCGTGCTGCGCGGCCTTCTGGCCGAGCACGCGTATCGCGATGCTCGAATCCTGGAAGAAGCGGTCATACGCGTCGCCGGCCGCGCGCGACACGACGAGCGCGGTGCCGGCAACGCTCAGCGCCAGCCATGCGCAACACAGCGCGGCGCGAACGGATGATTTCATGGTGATGGCAAGCAAGGGCGGCGCGCAGCCCGGAGACAGCAGGCCGCACAGCGAAGATACCGCGCGACATCCGCCGCCATGGAACGGCACAGCGTACCGGACGCACAACGCCTCCGGCATGCGGCAAGTCCGATACCGGTTATGCGTCGCGTCCGGCATTGTCGGCAAGAAGCCGCTGCGCGTGGTCCGATTCTGCGTGCGCAACCGATCGGCCCGGTCTGAAACTTGCAAATACGCGCGCGGCGGGTGGATCACGCGCGATCGACAACGACGCGCGGTTGGTTGCAATTTCAGACTGGGCTGATTCACACGCTGCATGCGCATGACGACAATCATTCCACGGTATGCCTGTCATGACCCGAATGCGGGCATGCCGTGGTTTCCAGAGATAGATAGTCGATATTCATCCCGCCCGCGTGGCGGGATCTTTTTCGCGCGGCGTTCGCCGATCGAATGTCATGCGCGCATCGAGCCCGTCCATGATCTCTTCCTTGTTCGCACGAAGCGGGCCTGTCGAAGCCGCTTCCGCTTCACCGGACGACCGCCGCGACAGCGCCGCACCCGGCGGCGGCCGCGCCGCCACGACCCGTCGACGCACCCGCGCACGCCGTCCGGGGGCGCCGCTCACGCGCACCCGCCACCGGCACGAGCGATGCACGCGCCGCTCGTGACGAACGACGCATCGACGCTGTCGATCGGCATCCTGACGATCGATCATCCGTCGCGTCACGCATTCGACGATCGCCTGCGGCGCGCGGGTCACGGTTACGACCGCCTGCGGATCAACGACGTGCTGCGCCGCGCGGGCTACCGCCCCGTGCGCTTCGAATACCTGCCCGACCTGCTCGCTGCGTGCGACATGCGACCGTTCGACCTCATCGTCGTGCAATGCGAAACGCCGTGCTACCGCACCGCGGAGGCGGTCCGCACGCTGCGCGCGCGCTTCGCCGTGTCAATGCCGTTGCTCGTGACCAGCCAGCACGACGACGACGGCGCGCGGGCGATCGCGTTCGACGCCGGCGCGAACGAATACCTGCCATACGCATCGCCGGCCGAAACGATCGTGTCGAGCATGTCCACGTGGCTGCGGTGGTCGCACTACCGGACGACGCACCAGCGTCACTGGCGCATCGGCTGCTTTGAATTCGACACCGCCAATCGCACGATATGCGTCGACGGCACCGAACACGTGCTCACCGAGAAGCATTTCCAGATCGCGACCGCGCTGTTCATGAACCTGGGCCGGCCGCTGTCGCGCCCGCACCTGAGCCAGCTCGTGTGGGGCTCGCTCGTCGCGGTGTCGAGCCGCCGCCTCGATACGCACATCACGAACCTGCGCGGGCGGCTCAAGCTCGACGGCCGCTATGGGCTGCGGCTGATGACCGTGTACGGATATGGCTACCGGCTCGTCGAATGTGAGCCGGGGAGCGAACACGACGCCATATCCGCACACGAAAACAGGCCTGGCCCCGAGCCACGCCCGGCCGGATAAGCGCCGGCCGGCCGCGGCCGCTCGCGCGCCGGCCCAGCTCGCCGCCATTGCGCCGCCGGCCAATCGCCGGCCGGGTGCGCTCGGCGCCTGAAGGCCGGCTCCCGGCGTGCCTCCTTCGGCGCGCCCCCAATCACTACACCGCGACACGATCGGTCTCCCTTATCATGGCGAAACCTTCCGACCGCCCGTGCCACGATGGATCATCGCGCCGCCTCCGACCGCAGCCGCCCCGCCTCCCGCACGCCCGTCGGGCGCCGCCAGCGCACGCTGCTGTATGCGGGCGGCATCGGCGTGACGCTCGCCGCGCTGGCCGCCAGCGGCACGCTGCTGTACGCGATGGGCAAGGACTACGTGCAGGAGCGCTACACGCAGTTCGCGGTGCGCCAGTTCTTCGTTCGCTTCGAGTTCAACCTGCGCACGACCGGCATGGACACGCTGGTCACGCACGAGGAAGCGGTCTGGAACACGCGCGCGACCGATCCCGCGCTTGCGGCACAACTCGCCGCCGGTAACGGCCGGCTCGTGCTGCAAGGCAGCCCGCGCTTCACGCCGGTGCTCGCCGTCGCCGACCTGTCCGCCGGGCGGCCCGCCGCGTCGTATGCGCGCGATCTCGCGATGTCGAGCGAGATGACCTACCGCGTCGGCGCGTACGTCGCGAAACAGGAGGCCGATCGCGCGATCGCCGGTTACGCGTACGACGCCGACCGCCATTTCGCGCTGATCATTCCCCGGCCCGCCGCCGATCCGCTGGCGGCCACCGGCGCGGCAGACGTCGCCGCGCTGCTCGGCAAGGTCGCCGGGGACCTCCCGCCCGCGCCGGCCGGCCGCTACGTGTGGCACGCGCCCGCGCACGACCCGGTCCAGCAGCGCGACGTGTTCCGGCTGGTCGGCACCGTGTACGACGCCGGGCAGCCGCGCGTCGTGTTCATCTCGACGCTGCCCACGAACCTGCTGTGCGAACGGCTCGCCGGAATCGAACAGGACGACGCCGCGATCGTCGCCGATACCGCCGGCCGCGTGGTGCTGCGCGCCGGCGCGGCGGAACGGGGCGACGCATCGGCGACTGTGGTCGAGCGGCTCGCCGACGCCGCGCGCGCCGCGCCCGCCGACGGCCCGCTGCGCACGCATCGCGCGGGGTATTTCACCGTCAGCCAGCGCATCCCCGGTACCGACTGGACGCTCGTCCAGTCGTTTTCGACGCGCTCAATGCTGGCCGCGCTCGCCGCGCGCGTCGGCTGGTATGCGGCGCTGATGACGCTCGCGCTCGGCTTCGCGTGGACGCTGCTCGTGCTGTTCGACCGCCGCGTGCTGAAGCCCGACGACGCACGCACGCGGCGCATCGTCGACAGCGAGAAACTGAACCGCACGATCGTCGAAGCCGCGCCGGCCGGCATCGCGCTGCTGTCGCTCGACGACGGCGCGGTGCTGCTGCAGAACGACACGATGCGCGCGTACGACGCGCGCGCCGCTGCCGGCGCGCCGTCGCTCGCCGCCAGGCTGTTCGCACGCTTCGACCGCTCGCCCGGCGCGAACGCGTGGCAGCCCGACCTGCACGTCGCGCTGCCGACCGCGCACGGCGACACCGTCGACCTGCTCGCCACGCTCGTGCGCACGCGCTATCGCGACGCGGACGTGCTGCTGTGCAACGTGTCCGACATCACGTCGCAGAAGGCGATCGAACGCCATCTCGACGAAGCACGGCGCGCGGCCGATGCGGCCAACGACGCGAAATCCGCGTTCCTCGCGACGATGAGCCACGAGATCCGCACGCCGCTGAACGCGATCCTCGGCAACCTGGAGCTGATCGGCCGCGAGCCGCTGTCGGCGACGCAGGGCGAGCGGCTGCATACGGTCGAAGGCGCGTCGTCGACGCTGCTCGGGCTGATCAACGACATCCTCGACCTGTCGAAGATCGAGGCCGGCCAGATGTCGCTGGAAGCGATCCCGTTCGATCTCGCGGACACGATCCGGCAGACCGGCGCGATGTTCGAGCCGCTCGCCGCGGCGAAGGGGCTGCAGTTCGACGTGATCGTCGACGATGCGCTTGCGCCGCGCTACATCGGCGACCCGACCCGCATCCGGCAGATTGCCGCGAACCTCGTATCGAACGCGATCAAGTTCACGAGCGACGGCGACGTGACGCTCGAGGTCTATCTGCGCGACGATGCCGATCCTGAGTCGCCGGTCGTGATCGGCGTCAGCGATACCGGCATCGGGATGACCGACGCGCAGCGCGCGGCGCTGTTCAAGCCGTTCACGCAGGCCGACACGTCGATCACGCGCCGCTTCGGCGGCACCGGGCTCGGCCTCGCGCTGACGAAGCGGCTCGCAACGATGATGGACGGCACGATCGACGTGAAGAGCGAACCGGGCGACGGCAGCACCTTCGTCGTCACGCTGCCGCTGCGGGCGGCCAGCGCCGACGAAGCCGCGCAGGACGATACGCGCGAGCAAGACGCGGCCGCGCGGCCGGCGCTCGCCGCCCGCGTGCTGGTGGTCGACGATCATCCGGTCAACCGCACGCTCCAGCAAAGCCAGCTCGTCGCGCTCGGCTACGAAGCGCAGACAGCCGAAGACGGTGCGTCCGCGCTGCGCCGCTGCGCGGATGCGCGCTACGACCTCGTCATCACCGACCTCAACATGCCCGGCATGGACGGCTACACGCTGGCGCGGGCGCTGCGTGCGCAATACCCTGATCTGCCGGTGGTGGCGAGCACCGCGCATGCGAGCGCGGAAGAGCGGGCACGGTGCGCGGAAGCGGGCATGGTCGACGTGCTGGTCAAGCCCGTGCTGCTCGACACGATCGACCGCACGGTGCGGCGCTTCGCGAATCTCGCCGACGTAGCCCGACCGCGCGCGTCGTCGCTGGCCGATCTCGCGGACGGTCCGCTGCCGCCGGAAGTCCAGGCGCTGCTGACCGACAGCGTCGAGCGTTCGCTCGCGGCGATCCGTGCCGCGCTCGCAAAAGAAGATCTTCGGACGCTGCGCGACGAGCTGCATGCGCTGCGCGGCGCGTTCGCGACGATCCACGAGCATGCGGCGGCCGATGCGGTCGGCACGATGCAGGACGCCGCGCGGGCCGGCGACACCGCGTCGCTCGCGTCGCTGCTCGCCGCGACCGAACGCGTCGCGCACGACGCGCTGCGACGACGCACCGGGCTGACGCCCTCGCCCTGAACGCCGCGCGCCTCGCTTCAAAAATCAGACTGGGCTGATCGCCGCGTCCCGCCCGCATCCCTAGGATGGCAAGACGCTCGCGGATTCCGCATCGACCGCGCGCGGCCGCCGCCGTCGCGATGCGTCCGGCAGCGGAACGATGCGAAAGGAAATCGCCCGATGAAGAAAGCCGGTTCGCGCAAACGCGGCCATTCCTCGCTGACGAAGATCATGCTGCTTCCGCTATCGACGGAACAGGTGCGCGCCGTGTCGCTGGAAGCTCACATGGCGCTGGCGTTACTGCGCTCGGGCAACGGTTGCTTCGACCAGGCAGTGTGCCTGATGCGGGCGGTCTACATGGCATTCTTTCTGCGCGCCGAGACCGGCGCGGGCGCAAATATCGACCTCTACCGGCACGCCGACGACGCACTGGCGGAATGCAACCTGCGCGCGGAGCGCGGCGAGCCGTGGCGGCTGCTCGACCACGAAGCCGCGGCCGTCGAGTGCGTGCTGATCGTGTACGACGAACAGCTCGCGGCGGTGCCGCGCTATCGCTATCGGCAGGCCTGGGAGCGCCTGCATCGCGTGGTCGCGGGCCGCATGCAGTCGCCGGTGGCTGCCGGCGAAGCGGTGGCGTAACCCGCAGGCGCGGTGCGCAGGATCAGGACGTAGGGCTAGTCCTACAGCACCGCCGCGGCGATTCAGCCCGGGACGACAGATTCGGATGGGTCCGATCCTTACCATGATTTCAGATACCCAACACACTGAAAGGAGTAAGGACATGAACAAGACCTACCGAAACATCTGGAACGCCGCGACCTGCACGTGGACCGCCGTCGCGGAAACCGCCAAGTCGCAGTCCAAGGGTTCGGCACGCGCGGCGCTCTCCGCCGTCGCGGTAGTGGTCGCGCTCGGTGCTCCCTTCGGTGCGGCGACGGCAGCCGAGGTTTGCCCGACGGACAGCGAACAGGCAAGCGACACGAGTACCGCGAGCGAATGCACGATCGTGCCGCCGAGCGGCGCGCAATCGCGATCGATCACGCCGATGGCGGATGCCGTGGACGATACCTATATCAAGGTACTGCCGGCTACGACCGGCGGATCGGTTGCATCGGCCTCGGGAACCGCCGCGATCGCAATCGGCAACAGCGCCACCGCAAACGGCACGTCGGTCCTGGCACTCGGCTCCGGCGCGACCGCGACCGGCACCGGTTCGATGGCCTTCGGCCGCCTTGCAATGGCGACCGGCCCGACGGGCGCGATCGCGATCGGCAATGACTCGACCGCGACCGGCGGCACGGGGGCAACCGCAATCGGAAACAACGCAACGGCAAATGGAACGTCGGTCCTGGCTGTCGGCTCGTCGGCGACCGCGACGGGTTCCGGTTCGGTCGCACTCGGCCGTCTGGCAAGCGCCACGGCAAGTTCCAGTACCGCGTTGGGCAATCAGGCGTCGGCGCGGGCAGGCGGCGCCGTTGCACTGGGCAACCTCGCCGGTGTCTCGGCCGGGGCAACCAACTCCGTCGCGATCGGCAACAACGCCAATGTCGGCGCCAATGTCACGAATGCCATGGCGCTCGGTACGAACTCGACAGCGACCCGCAACGACACGATCTCGGTCGGCTCGGCCACGACGCAGCGCCAGATCGTCAACATGGGGGCCGGCACGAAAGACACCGACGCCGTGAACGTGTCGCAGCTCGCGCCGGTCGTGAAGGCGCTGGGCGGCGGCGCGGCGATCGATACGGATACAGGTGCCGTGACCGGACCGACGTACGCCCTCGCGAACGGCGGCACGCAGACGACCGTCGGCGGCGCGCTCGGTGCGCTCGACGGCGCGCTGACGGCCGCGAACGGCAACATCGCCGCGAACGCGACGGACATCGCGAATCTCGGCGCGGACGTCACGAACATCGACCGTCGTGTCACGAACAACGAAGCATCCATCACGCAGATCAGCAATGACCTGAACAGCGGTGCGATCGGCCTGGTTCAGCAGGCAGGCACGGGCGCCGATCTGACGGTCGGCGCGAACACCGACGGTGCGGCGGTGAATTTCGCCGGCACGGCCGGTGCGCGCAAGCTGACGGGCCTCGCAAACGGCGATATCGCAGCGGGCAGCACCGATGCCGTCACGGGCGACCAGCTTCATGCGACGAATCAAGGAATGGCGCAAAACGCTTCCGACATCGCTGGCCTCGGCACGCAAGTGACGAATCTCGACGGTCGTGTGACCGTGAACGAAGCGAACATCACGAAGAACACCACCGACATTACGGCGATCAACACGCAGATCGGCGACCTGTCGAGCGGCGCGGCCGGTCTTGTCCAGCAAGCGGGCGCGAATGCCGATCTCGCGGTCGGCGCGAACACCGACGGTGCGGCGGTGAACTTCGCCGGCACGGCCGGTGCGCGCAAGCTGACGGGCCTCGCAAACGGCGACATCGCCGCGGGCAGCACCGATGCCGTCACCGGCGATCAGCTTCATGCGACGAATCAGGACGTGGCACAGAACGCCTCCGACATCGCCGGCCTCGGCACGCAGGTGACGAACATCGACGGTCGTGTGACCGCCGTCGACGGCCGCGTGACGGCAGTCGACAGCCGCGTAACGGTGAACGAAGCGAACATCACGAAGAACGCCACCGACATTACGGCGATCAACACGCAACTCGGCGACCTGTCGAGCGGCACGATCGGTCTCGTCCAGCAGGCAAGCGCAGGCGCCGATCTGTCGGTCGGCGCGAACACCGACGGTGCAGCGGTGAACTTCACCGGCGCGGCCGGCGCGCGCAAGCTGACGGGCCTCGCAAACGGCGACATCGCCGCGGGCAGCACCGACGCCGTCACGGGCGACCAGCTTCATGCGACGAATCAGGACGTGGCACAGAACGCCTCCGACATCGCCGGCCTCGGCACGCAGGTGACGAACGTCGATAACCGCGTGACGACCATCGATGGTCGCGTGACGGCAGTCGACGGACGCGTAACGGTGAACCAAGCAAACATCGCAAAGAACACCACCGACATCGACACGATCAACACGCAGCTCAGTGACCTGTCGAGCGGCACGATCGGTCTCGTCCAGCAAGCGGGCGCGGGTGCCGATCTGACGGTGGGCGCGAACACCGACGGTGCGGCGGTGAATTTCGCCGGCACGGCCGGCGCGCGCAAGCTGACGGGCCTTGCAAACGGCGACATCGCCGCGGGCAGCAGCGACGCCGTCACGGGTGACCAGCTTCATGCGACGAATCAGGACGTGGCACAGAACGCTTCCGATATCGCGGGCCTCGGCACGCAGGTGACGAACATCGACGGTCGTGTGACCGCCGTCGACGGCCGCGTGACGGCAGTCGACAGCCGCGTAACGGTAAACGAAGCGAATATCGCAAAGAACACCACCGACATCGACACGATCAACACGCAACTCGGCGACCTGTCGAGCGGCACGATCGGTCTCGTCCAGCAAACGGGCGCGGGTGCCGATCTGACGGTGGGCGCAAATACCGACGGCGCGGCGGTGAACTTCACCGGCACGGCCGGTGCGCGCAAGCTGACGGGCGTCGCGAACGGTGACATCGCCGCAGGCAGCACCGACGCCGTCACGGGCGACCAGCTGCACACGACGAACGTCAACGTCGCCAGCCTCGATCAACGCGTGACGAGCAACGAAACGTCGATCACGCAGATCCGCAGCGACATGAACAGCGGCTCGATCGGCCTCGTCCAGCAGGCGGGCGCGGGTGCCGACCTGACGGTCGGCGCGAACACCGACGGCGCGGCGGTGAACTTCGCCGGCACGGCCGGTGCGCGCAAGCTGACGGGTCTGTCGAACGGCGACGTTGCGGCAGGCAGCACCGACGCCGTCACGGGCGACCAGCTTCACACGACGAACGAGGCCGTTGCACGAAACGCGTCGGACATCGCGACCAACCAGACCGACATTGCTACCCTCGACGCCCGGCTCGCGGCGGGCCAGATCGGCCTCGTCCAGCAGGACGCGGCAACGGGCGCGATCACGGTCGGCGCGGCAACGGGCGGCGCGTCGGTGAACTTCGCCGGCACCGGCGGTGCACGCACGTTGAGCGGCGTCGCCAACGGCGTGAACGACGACGATGCGGTGACGATCGCGCAGCTAAAGGCGACGGGCCTGATCGACTACACCGGCAAGGAAATCGCGGCCGTGACTTACGACGACCTCTCGCTCGGCAGCGCGACCTTCGGCGGCGTGGGCGGCACGGTGCTGCACAACGTCGCGCCGGGGCTGATCGCGGCAGGCAGCATGGATGCGGTGAACGGCGGCCAGCTGTACGCGATGCAGCAGGATTTCGAGAGCCGTTTCTCCGACATCGACGATCGCGTGACGGGGCTGGAATCGGGCGGCGTGCCGGGCAATCCGGGCGGCCCCGGCAACGGCTCGGGCAGCTTCGATCCGGTCGGCAGCGGTGACGGCAGCGTGCAGCTCGGCGCGGGCGCCGATGCATCCGGCAGCAACGGCACGGCGCTCGGCAACGGCGCGGCCGCGTCGAGCGGCAACGCCACCGCCATCGGCGCCGGATCGAACGCGAGCGGGAACAACGGCACGGCCATCGGCCAGGGCTCGATCGCGAGCGGCGACGGCGGTACGGCCGTCGGCCAGGGCGCGAACGCGTCGGGCAACAACGCGGTGGCGCTCGGCGCGGGCTCGCTCGCGGATCGCGACAACGCGGTGTCGGTCGGCTCGGCCGGCAACGAACGGCAGATCACGAACGTCGCGGCCGGCACGGCGCCGACCGATGCGGTCAACGTGCAGCAGATGCAGAACTCGGTGCACAGCGCGCGCCAGGATGCGATGGGCGGCGTGGCCGCGGCGATGGCCGTGGCCGGGCTGCCGCAATCGACGCAGCCGGGACGCACGTTCGTCGCGATGGCGGGCAGCACCTACGGCGGCGAGTACGGCAGCGCGCTCGGCGTGTCGTACATGACCCGCGACGGCAAGTGGACGATCAAGGCATCGGCGAACACGAGCAGCCGCGGCACGGTCGGCGCGGTGGTCGGCGGCGGGTTCTACTGGTAAGCGTCGAGGTCGGCCGCGCAATCGTCGCGACAAAAGCGAAGGGAGCAATCCCTTCGCTTTTTTATGGCCGTCCGCAGGCCGCTCGCGCATCGATACCGCGATACGCAAGCACCTGCGAATCCGGTTCAAGAATCAGCCCAGTCTGATTGGTTGCCGCGAATGTTACCGGTAAGCTGTCCTGACGTGATGCCGGCGGCGTTCTATGTTGCACGGCACGCGCGTTTCGGCTGCGGATTGCGGCGCGGGCGTTCGGTGATGGCCGGTGGGCGCGGCCATGACAGAGATGGGTGTTGGTATCGATACGCAAACGCTGCCAGATGCGAACACCGAGCGCCCGCCCCGCAATCCGTCGTCTCCGTGCACGCGGACGCAAACGCGCTTTCACGCCTGTCCGCGCCGCACCGGCGCGCTCGTGAGTCGCGGCGATCCGGCCGCCTTGCATCGAACTTCCGCTCGAATGGTCAATCCGCGTTTCGTCACCCCGGCGCTTCGAGTAGTACGCGACATGCGTGCGGTGCGACCGTCTCCTCCCTGTTCCATTTCACATCGCCGCGGCGTGCCCGCGTGCGCCGGCTCGATCCGGCAGCCACTGCGCGCGCCGCGCCGTCCCGTCGTTCTGGCGTGTAGGACTCGCCTTACGAACACCGCTCGGCGATTCAGCCTCGGACGACAGATTAGGACAGGCCCAATCCCTACCATTCTTTCAGTACCCCGACAAACTGAAAGGAGTAGGGAAATGAACAAGACATATCGGAATATCTGGAACGCGGCGACGGGCACGTGGACGGCGGTGGCCGAAACGGCGAAGTCGCGTTCGAAGGGCTCGGCGCGTGCGGCACGTCAGGCCGTGGTCGCGCTCGCACTGGGCGGTGCTTCGATCGGCGGTGCGTTTGCGGCCGACGCGTGCACCACGGACGACGACAAGAGCGGCACGCTGGACGCTGCCGGCGTGTGCCAAGTGAAGACGGTTGGCACGGTTGCCATCGATACCCGCTCGATCGGCACCGATGCCATCGGCACGATGGCGGCGATCGCGGTTCCTGCTGCCGCGACCGACGGCACCACTGCCATCGGCAAGGCAATGGGCAATGCGAGCGCGACGGGTGGCGCCGCTACCGCCCTGGGTGGCGGTGCGACCGCTTCCGGTAACGGTGCAATCGCACTCGGCGGTGACGCGATTGCCGGCGGGATCGGTGCCGTGGCATCCGGGGTCTCGACACGTGCCGCGGAGAGCGGCCAGATTGCCATCGGTGAATATGCGTCAGCATCCGGCGCGACCACCGCCAACCTCGTGCTTGCCCGCTATACGAATGGTGGCGGCAACGTGGCGATCGGTGGTGGCGCTGGCGTCGGCGTGACGAACAATATCGATGCAAGCGGTGCGTCGGTGGCACTTGGCGCCATGTCGTATACGAATCGGGCGGCGGCTGTATCGGTCGGTAGCGATCTGACAGGCAAGAGCTTCAACCGCCAGATCGTCAACATGGCCGCCGGCACGCAAGACACCGACGCCGTCAACCTCGGCCAGATGAACGCCGCGCTCGCGCCCAAGATCGACGACACGTACGTCAAGATCAATCCGTCCACAGCCACCGCCGCGGTAGCCACCGGCGGGGCAATGGCCATCGGCGGCAACGCGCAAGCCACCTTCGGCGGCGCAACGGCTCTCGGTAACGACGCAGTCGCGACCGCCCGGAACACGACCTCCCTCGGCTTCTTTACGTCGGCTTCGGGCGGCGCAGCCACCGCAATCGGCGCCTATGCGGAAGCGACGGCGGAACACGCGATCGCGCTTGGCGTTGCCGCATCGGCGGGGCATGCCGAATCGGTTGCGATCGGCGTCAGCTCGACCACCGATCGCGACAACAGCGTATCGGTCGGCAACGGCACGCTGCAACGCCAGATCACCAACATGGCCGCCGGTACGAAGGCAACCGACGCCGTGAACGTGTCGCAGCTCACGCCGGTCGTGACCGCACTCGGCGGTGGCGCAGCGATCGATCCGAACACGGGCGCCGTGACCGGCCCGACGTACACGCTCGTGAACGGCGGCACGCAGACGACGGTCGGCGGCGCGCTCGGCGCGCTCGACGGCGAACTGACCACCGCGAAGGGCAACATCGCGCAGAACACGACCGATATCACGAAAATCAACAACCAGCTCGGCGACCTGGCGAGCGGCACGATCGGTATCGTCCAGCAGGATGCAACGACGCGCACTATCACGGTCGCGAAGGATACGGACGGCAAGGCTGTCGACTTCACCGGTACGGACGGCGTGCGCAAGCTGACCGGCGTGGACGCGGGCGACGTGTCGGCGACCAGCAACGAAGCGATCAACGGTTCGCAACTGCACGGCGTGTCGCAAAGCGTCGCCGATGCGATCGGCGCAGGCTCGCAGGTCAACGCGGACGGCTCGATCACGGCTCCGAGCTTTACCGTCGGTGACGGCAACGGCGGCACGACCACGGTTCATAACGTCGGCGACGTCGTGACGAACCTCGACGGCCGCGTAACCGTCAACGAAGGCGACATCAAGAACCTCGCCGACCAGATCGGCAACGGCACCGTCGGCCTCGTCCAGCAGGACGTAACGACGCGCGACATCACGGTTGCGAAGGGCACGGACGGCAAGGTTGTCGACTTCACCGGCACGGACGGCGTGCGCAAGCTGGCTGGCGTGGACGCGGGCGAAGTGTCGGCGACGAGCCACGAAGCCATCAACGGTTCGCAGCTGCACGGCGTGTCGCAAAGCGTTGCCGACGCGATCGGCGCCGGCTCGCAGGTCAACCCGGACGGCACCATCACCGCTCCGAGCTTCACGGTCGGCGACGGCAACGGCGGCACGACCACGGTTCATAACGTCGGCGACGCCGTGACGAACCTCGACGGCCGCGTAACCGTCAACGAAGGCGACATCAAGAACCTCGCCGATCAGATCGGCAACGGCACTGTCGGTCTCGTCCAGCAGGACGTAACGACGCGCGACATCACGGTCGCTCAGCACACCGACGGCACGACGGTGAACTTCACGGGCACGGCCGGCGACCGCAAGCTGGCCGGCGTGGCGGCAGGCGACGTGTCGGCGACGAGCAACGAAGCGATCAACGGCTCGCAACTGCACGGTGTGTCGCAAAGCGTCGCCGATGCCATCGGCGCAGGTTCGCAAGTCAACGCGGACGGCTCCATCACCGCTCCGAGCTTTACCGTCGGTGACGGCAACGGCGGCACGACCACGGTTCATAACGTCGGCGACGTCGTGACGAACCTCGACGGCCGCGTAACCGTCAACGAAGGCGACATCAAGAACCTCGCCGACCAGATCGGCAACGGCACAGTCGGCCTCGTCCAGCAGGACGTAACGACGCGCGACATCACGGTCGCGAAGGGCACCGACGGCAAGGCTGTCGACTTCACCGGCACGGACGGCGTGCGCAAGCTGGCCGGCGTGGACGCGGGTGAAGTGTCGGCGACGAGCAACGAAGCCATCAACGGTTCGCAGCTGCACGGCGTGTCGCAAAGCGTCGCCGATGCGATCGGCGCAGGCTCGCAAGTCAACCCGGACGGCTCGATCACGGCACCGAGCTTCACGGTCGGCGACGGCAATGGCGGCACGACCGCGGTTCATAACGTCGGCGACGCCGTGACGAACCTCGACGGCCGCGTGACGATCAACGAAGGCGACATCACGAACATCAACCAGCAGCTCGCGGCGGGCCAGATCGGCCTCGTGCAGCAGGACCCGACAACGGGTGCGATCACGGTCGGCGCGACGACGGGCGGTTCGTCGATCAGCTTCGCCGGCACCGGCGGTGCACGGACGTTGAGCGGCGTCGCCAACGGCGTGAACGACGACGACGCCGTGACGATCGCGCAGCTGAAGGCGACGGGCCTGATCGACTACACGGGCAAGGAAATCGCGGCCGTGACCTACGACGACATCACGCTCGGCAGCGTGACCTTCGGCGGCTCGGGCGGCACGGCGCTGCACAACGTCGCGCCGGGGCTGATCGCGTCGGGCAGCATGGACGCGGTGAACGGCGGCCAGCTGTACGACCTGCAGCAGCAGTTCGCGCAGCAGTATGCAGCCATGGACGGCCGTGTCGGCGCACTCGAGCAGAACCCCGGCAACGGCGGCGGCTCGGGCGGCGGCATGGGCCCCGGCACGGGCACGGGCGGCGACGGTTCGCTGGTGGTCGGCGACGGCGCGAACGCGTCGGGCAGCAACAGCTCGGCAGTCGGCCAGGGCTCGGTTGCTTCCGGCGACAACGGCTCGGCCTTCGGTCAGGGTTCTGCCGCGACCGGCAGCAACGGCACGGCGATCGGGCAAGGGTCGGCCGCATCGGGTTCGAACGGCACCGCCGTCGGCCAGGGCTCCGTCGCGTCGGGTTCGGACAGCACGGCGATCGGCCAGGGCTCGGTCGCGACCGGCAGCGGCTCGGTCGCAATCGGCCAGGGTTCGGTCGCGGATCGCGACAACGCGGTGTCGGTCGGTTCGGCCGGCAACGAACGTCAGATCACGAACGTCGCGGACGGCACCGCGCCGACCGACGCCGTGAACGTGCGCCAGATGGATCAACGCTTCGGCGAAACCAACCGCATGATCAACGACGTCGCGAAAAACGCGTACGCCGGTGTGGCCGCGGCGATGGCGATGCCGAACCTGGCGCCGTCGCAGCCGGGCAAGACGGTGGTGGCCGTGGGCGCCGCGAACTACAAGAGCGGCTCGGCAGTGGCGGCCGGCGCGACCTACCGGACGCGCGACGGCAAGTGGCTGATGAACGGCGCGCTGTCCGTCACGTCGACGGGCGATGCAGGCGTGCGTGCGCAAGTCGGCTACGAGTTCTGACCGCACGGCGCCGCTGCCCGCGGCGCCTTGCAACGCAAGCGGGGGGAGCAATTCCCCCCGCTGCTTCGTCCGACGACCGGTGGCGGTTCCCAGCGAGCCGCCACCGGTCGTCGGGCGCATCTGCGGGCGCCGGGCCGCGAGGCCGGCTCCGTCACGCATGCGCACCGGTTCTTACCCGCAATGCATCGGGCATGAATACACGCGCGCCGGGTTATGCCGCGCGACAACCGAGACCTACATCATGAGAAGCTTCCCCATCCGCATCATCAT
The DNA here is from genome assembly GCF_001522585.2 of Burkholderia sp. NRF60-BP8. NCBI lineage: Bacteria > Pseudomonadati > Pseudomonadota > Betaproteobacteria > Burkholderiales > Burkholderiaceae > Burkholderia > Burkholderia sp. NRF60-BP8. Next base: position 243,006 of record NZ_CP013372.1, on the reverse strand, counting down.
TGCCGATGACCATCCGGCGATCGTCGTCGGCGCGCAATACGAACTGTCGGCATCGCACACCGTGTCCGTCGTCACGACCGCGCACGACTCGACCGCGCTGATGGAAGCGCTCGCTGCCCATCCGTGCGACGTGCTGGTGTCCGACTATGCGATGCCAGGCACCGAACACGGCGACGGGATCACGCTGTTCAGCGCGGTCCTGAAGCGCCACCCGAACCTGAAGATCGTCGTGATGACGATGCTGGAGAACGCGGTCGCGCTGCGCGGCCTGATCGACCTCGGCATCCATTGCCTCGTCAGCAAGTCGGACATGACCAATCACCTGACGATGGCGATCCATGCCGCTTATACGAACGGCCGCTACCTGTCGCCGTCGATGGACCGCGCGCTGCGCCAGATCGGCACGACGCCGAACAAGACGCCGACGCTGTCGGTACGCGAGGCCGAAGTCGTGCGCCTGTTCGCGTCGGGTTTGTCGGTGAACGAGATCGCGGACAAGCTCAATCGCAGCAAGAAAACCATCAGCACGCAAAAAAGCTCGGCCATGCAGAAGCTCGGTCTGGAGCGCGATGTCGACGTGGTGCGCTACGCGATCGCGTGTGGGCTGGTGGCCGATCCGGGCAGCGCGATGCTGCCGGTCGATCCGGCACCCTGATTTCGAGCCGGATTCCATCCTGCCCGCGCCGGCCGCCGGCTTGCCCGGCCGACCGCGCGCAAGTGCCGGCGGCGCTCACGCGCCGTCGTGCCGCTCCCCGCCCGCTTCTTCCGTGCCCTTCCCTTCGCTGCCCGACGCGGCCACGATGCCGTGCTCGATCGCATAGCGCAGCAGATCGATGTCCTTGTCGATGCCCAGCTTCTGCATCGCGCGCGCCTTCTGCGTGCTGATGGTTTTCTTGCTGCGGCTCAGTTTCTCCGCGATTTCGTTGACCGTCATGCCCGACGCGTACATCCGCACGACCTCGATCTCGCGGTTGCTCAGTTCCGGCGCCTGGTCGGCGAAGCGCGCGCTCGAATGCGTGCCCAGCGTGCGCACAACCGTTTCGACCGACGGCGAATAGTAGGAACCGCCCGTCGCGGCGGCATGAATCGCCGGAATCAAATGGTCGGTCGTGTCGGATTTGCTGACGATGCACACGATACCGAGGCGCAACAGCGCGCCGACCACGGCCGCGTTGTCGAGCATGGTCAGCACGACGAGCTTGACGTCCGGATAGCGGCGCTGCAGGTAGGAAAACAGCGCGATGCCGTCGCCGTGACCGCCGCCAGGCATCGCATAGTCGGACACGACGACGTCGCACGCGCCGGTGTCGAGCAGCGCGACCAGTTCGTCCGAATTGCCGGCGGTGCCGGCGAGCTGAATCGTCGGCACCGACGACAGGCCGTGCTTGACGCCGGCGAGCAGCGCCGGATGATCGTCGGCCAATACCACACGAATTTGATAGCTTCCCATAGTCGTCCGGTTGTCCCCGCGAGGCGCGGCGGCCGAACGGCCGCCCGGTTGCCGGTGACGGCGCGTGCGCGCCGTTCCGGATCGTGATTGGGCGCTATCTTCGCATGAAACCGAGAGCCGACTCCATCCGCGGACCGCGGCCGGCCGCCGGCGCGTTTTGCCCGCCCCAAAAGAAACAGGCCGCCGGCTCTTCTGGAGCCGGCGGCCTGAAGCCTGCCGTCAACGCGCGTACACCATGATCCGTTACGCGCCGCCCGGGCGCCGGTTCGTGGCCGGCGCCGGCATCGACAACGCCGGCATGCCGGCGCTGCGTATTCCGTATTGCGTTACTTCACGTCGAGACGGATCTCGACGCGGCGGTTCTGCGCGCGGCCGTCCGGCGTCGCGTTCGACGCGACCGGATCCGCCGCGCCGAGCCCTTCGGCCGCGAACTCGCGAGCCTGGAGCCCGTTCGAGCGCAGGTAGTTCACGACCGTGCGCGCACGCGCTTCCGACAGCGCGCGGTTGTGCGCCGCGCTGCCCGTCGAATCGGTGAAGCCGGTGATCGCGACACGCGAGAACGTCACGCCGCGATTGATGTCGAGGAAGCGGTCGAGATCGCGGCGCGCTTGCGGCGTGAGCACCGCGCTGTCGGTCGCGAAGTTCGCGTCGCCCTGCAGCAGCACCTGGCGCTGCGGCGCCGGCGCCGGCTGCGGCGCGGGTTGCGGCTGGGCTTGCGGTTGCGGCGCGGGCTGTGGGGCCGGCTGCGGCTTGCCGCACATGAACGTGATCTCGCGCGGGTCCTTCATCGGTGCGCCCGAGCGCACGCGGTCGATCATCTCGAGCGGCGTGAAGCCCTGGCCGCGGCAGAATTCCTCCGCCGCGCGTGCGCACGAATTCGCGCTGCCGAGCAGCCCGTCGCAGCTCACGCGGAAAATGTTGTCCGGTTTGCCCGGCATCGACACCGCGCGGATGTCGTAGGTCGGCCCCGACTGGGTCGTGCACGCGCCGAGCGCCAGCGCGATCGCGCCGATCGACGTGGCGCGCAAGAACAAGGATTTGATGGTCATGATGAGTCGTCCGCCCGGAGGCGGACGCCAGAATGGTTATGAATGAATGGAACGATGCGGTGTGGCGCGGGCGGGGCTCACGCCCCGCCCTGGCGCCTTACCACTGGTACGACGCACCCACGCCGACGGTGTTGCCGCCGCTCGACAGACCCACGCCGGCCTTCATCTTCAGGTTCTGCGTGATGCGGGCTTCGCCGCCGAACGCCACTGCCTGATAGCCCTTGTAGGTCGCGCCGCCGACGCCGAACGACAGCGTCTTGCCCGCATCGACGCCCGGAATCATCGTCAGCGCAGTCGCTGCCGCGATACCCGAGTACGCGTTCTTCGACACGTCGTTGATCTGCCCTTGCAGACCGCCGACCGCGCGATCGAGCTGACCCTTCGACGCCGCATCGGTTGCGTTGATACCGTCCGCGATGTTGACGATCCGGCGGTTGCCGTCATCCGTGCCGTTGCCGAACGAGACGGTATTGGCTTCGTTCGCCACCGACCCGGCACCGATCGCGACCGCACCTTCGGCGGTGCTCTTCGCACCTGAGCCAATCGCCGTGCCGCTGTCCTGCGTGGCGCTCGCGTTCGAACCGATCACGGTCGCGTTGTTCGCGCCGCTGCCGATGTTCGCGCCCGAGCCGGCCGCCGTGTTGCCCGTGCCGGTGCCGGCATTGGCCGCCGTCGACGAACCCGCCGTGACGTCCGTGCCCGCGAAGTACGGGTTGTCGCCCGAACCGCCGCCGTTGCCCGGGTTCTGCTCGAGCGCACCGACGCGGCCGTCCATGTCGCCGATCTTGTCGTTCAGCTCGGACAACTGCCCGAAGTTGACGGCGTCGTACTTGTTCACACCGTCCGCGACGTTGGTCAGGATCACCGGTGCCGCACCCGTGCCGCCCAGCGTCACCGAACCGTAGTTCGGCGAGCCGTCGCGGTTCAGGTCGTAACGCACCGCCAGCGAATCGGTCGCGCCATACGCGGCCGCGGCCTGCACCGCCTGCTCGACGGTCGAGTACTTGTTGCCGTTCACTTCGATCGCCGTGTTCGCGAGCTTGCCGTCCGCGCCGACCGTCGTGCCGCCGCCGATGGTGTCCGCGACGCTCTGCGCGGTGCCATACAGCTGCGATCCGTTGATCGCGTCGTGGCTCGTCGCGCTCACCGCACCCGCGGCCACGCCGGTCAGCACGCGGTCGCCCGCGGTGCCGGTGAAGTCCACGGTCGTACCGTCCGTGTCCTTCGCGACCGTGATGTCGCGCGTCGTCGCGTCCTGCTGGACCAGACCGATCGAACCGTCCACGAGACTGTTCGAGATGTTCGTGATCGCATCGCCGACGTTGTTGAACGTCTGCTTGTTGACCACGTACGTCGGGCTCGTCACCTTGCCGTCCGGATCGACCGTCGAACCGCCGCCCAGCGAATCGGCCACGCTCTGCGCGACGCCGTGCAGCTGTGCGCCGTTGACCGCGTCCATGCTGGTGGCCGTCACCGCGCCCGCCTTCACGTTCGAGATCGTCGTGCCGCTCTTGCCGGCCAGCATCACCTGGTCGAAGTTTGCCGAACCGTCGGTGTTCTTGCCGTACGTCACCGCGAGCGACGTCATCGTGCCCGGCTTGTTCGGATCGATCGGCGCGACAAGACCTGCGTCCTGAAGCTGGCCGACGTTGACCGCGTCGTTGCGCGCCACGCCGTCCGCGACGTTCGACAACTTCACCGGGCCGTTGCCGTTACCCAGCGTCACCGAACCGTAGTCCGGCGTGCCGTCCGCCTTGCGGTCGTACGTCACCGCCGCGATCGACTGACCCGTCACCGGATCCACCAGGCCCGAGTCCGACAGCTGGTTCTTGATGACCGTGATGTTCTTCGTGTTGTCCACGGTACGGCCATCGAGGTTCGCCAGCGCGTCGCCCACGTTGTGGTAGTCCTGCTTCTGCGATGCGTCCGCCGGATCGGCCAGCGAGTACGTCGGGTTCGTCACGGTGCCGTCCGCGCCGACGGTCGAGCCGCCGCCCAGCGAATCGGCCACGCTCTGCGACACACCGTGCAGCTGCGCACCGTTGATCGCGTCCGTGCTCGTTTCCGTCACCGCACCCGCCTTCACGTTCGTGATCGTCGTGCCGTTCGCGCCGGCCAGCTTGACTTCGTCGAAGTTCGCCGAGCCGTCCGCGTGCTTGCCGTACGTCACCGCGAGCGAGGCCAGACCTGCGCCCGGATTCGTCGGATCGATCGGCGCGACAAGGCCCACGTCCTTCAGCTGGGCCACGTTCACCGCGTCGGTGTCGTCCGCGCCGGCTGCCACGTTCTTCAGTTGAACCGGGGCCGATGCGTTCGCGCCGCCCAGCGTGACCGTGTCCTTCGCCGCGCTGTCGTACACGACTGCCAGCGACTGACCCGTCACCGGATCGATCACGCCGCCGTTCTTCAGCGAATCGCTCAGGTCGCCCAGGTTCTGGTTCGTCGCGAACAGCTGCGAGCCGTTGACCGCGTCCTTGCTCGTCGCCGACAGCACGCCGTCCGCCACGTTGTGGATCGCCACCGGCGTACCGGCGTTGCCCAGCGTCACGCCCGACTTCGTTGCGTCGTCGTACGTCACGGCCAGCGACGTCAGGTTGCCCTGGCCGTCTTCGCCCACCAGGCCGGCCTGCTTCAACTGGCCGAGGTTCATCGCGTCGCTGTCGCCGGTCGCGTCAGCCACGTTCGTCACCTTCACCGGACCATTGCCGTTGCCCAGCGTCACCGAACCGTAGTCCGGCGAACCGTCAGCCTTCAGGTCGTACGTCACGGCCGCGATCGGCTTGCCCGTCGTCGGATCGATCAGGCCCGCGTCCTTCAGCTGGCTCACGTTCACCGCGTCCATGTCGGCCACGCCGGCCTTCACGTTCGTCAGCGTCGTGCCGTTTGCGCCCGCCAGCGTCACCGTGTCCTTCGCCGCGCCGTCGTATACGACCGCCAGCGATTGACCCGTGACCGGGTCGATCACGCCGCCATTCTTCAGTGCATCGCTCAGGTCGCTCACGTTCTGGTTCGTCGCGAACAGCTGCGAACCGTTCACCGCGTCGGTGCTCGTCGCCGACAGCGTGCCCGCCTTCACGTTCGTGACCGTCGTGCCGGCCGCGCCGCCACCCAGCGTCACCGTGCCGCGCGTTGCGTCGTCGTAGGCGACTGCAAGCGGATTGCCCGGGCCGCCGGGGTTCTTGGCAACGTAGTCCTTCAACTGGCCAAAGTTGACCGCATCCGTGTCCACCGCGCCTTCCGCCACGTTCGACAGCGTCACCAGGCCCGTCGAACCCGCACCGCCCAGCGTCACGTGGTTCTTCGCCGCGTTGTCGTACACCACGGCCAGCGATTGACCCGTGATCGGATCGATCACGCCGCCGTTCTTCAGCGAGTCGCTCAGGTCGCCCAGGTTCTGGTTCGTCGCGAACAGCTGCGAGCCGTTCACCGCGTCCTTGCTCGTCGCCGACAGCACGCCGTCCGCCACGTTGTGGATCGCCACCGGCGTACCGGCATTACCCAGCGTCACCGAGTCCTTCGCCTTGCCGTCATAGACGACCGCCAGCGATTCGCCCGTCACCGGATCGATCACGCCGCCATTCTTCAGCGAATCGCTCAGGTCGCCCAGGTTCTGGTTCGTCGCGAACAGCTGCGAGCCGTTCACCGCGTCCTTGCTCGTCGCCGACAGTGCACCGTCGGCCACGTTGTGGATCGCCACCGGCGTACCGGCGTTGCCCAGCGTCACGCCCGACTTCGTTGCGTCGTCGTACGTCACCGCCAGCGACGTCAGGTTGCCCTGGCCGTCATCGCCCACCAGGCCCGACTTCTTCAACTGGCCGAGGTTCAGCGCGTCGCTGTCGCCCTTCGCGTCAGCCACGTTCGTCACCTTCACCGGACCATTGCCGTTGCCCAGCGTCACCGAACCGTAGTCCGGCGTGCCGTCCGCCTTCTGGTCGTACGTCACGGCCGCGATCGGCTGACCCGTCACCGGATCGATCAGGCCCGAACCCTTCAGCTGGCTCACGTTCACCGCGTCCATATCGGCCACGCCGGCCTTCACGTTCGTCAGCGTCGTGCCGTTCGCGCCGGCCAGCGTCACCGTGTCCTTCGCCGCGCCGTCGTACACGACCGCCAGCGACTTACCCGTGATCGGATCGATCACGCCGCCGTTCTTCAGCGAATCGCTCAGGTCGCTCACGTTCTGGTTCGTCGCGAACAGCTGCGAACCGTTGACAGCATCCGTGCTCGTCGCCGACAGCGTACCGTCCGCCACGTTCGTCAGCGTCACCGGCGTCGTCGAAGCCGTACCGCCCAGCGTCACCCGGTCATGGGCCGCGCCGTCGTATTGCACCGAGTTCGGATCCGTCGAGCCGGAGCGTGCTGCCGCGTCGATCGCGTCGCCCACGTTGTTGTACGTATTGCCGTTGACCGTGTACGACGGCTGCACCAGCGAACCGTCCGCGCCCACGCTCGAACCGCCGCCCAGCGATGCCGCCACGCTGCTCGACACGCCATGCAGCTGCGCACCGTTCACCGCGTCGACGCTCGTCGCATTCACGGCGCCCGCCGCCACGCCCGTCAGCACGCGGTTGCCCGCCGTACCGGCGAAGTTCACCTTCGTGCCGTCCGTTGCGGCCGCCACCGTGATGTCGCGCGACGCCTGATCCTGCTGCACGAGACCGATCGTCCCGTTGTTCAGGTTGTTCGTCAGGTTCGTGATGTTGGTCGTGTTCTGGCCCACTTGCTCGTTCGTCGCGAACAGTTGCGCACCGTTCACCGCGTCCGTGCTCGTCGCCGACAGCGTGCCGTCCGCCACGTTCGTCACCTTCACCGGACCATGGCCGTCGCCCAGCGTCACCGAACCGTAGTTCGGCGAGCCGTCCGCGTTCTTGTCGTACGTGACGACCGCACGCGTATCGCCGTTCGCATCGACCAGGCCGCTATCCGCCAGCTGGTCCTTCACGTCGGCGATGGCGCCGGTGTTCACGACCGTCCGGCTGTCGAGGTTGTCCAGTGCGTCGCCCACGTTGTTGTAGGTAACCGTGCCGGTACCTGCCGGATCGGTCAGCGTGTACGCCGGCGGAGCAAAGCTGCCGTCGCTGTTCGCCGTCGCGCCGCCGCCGAGCGAATCGGCCACGCCCTTCGCCGTGCTGTACAGCTGCGAGCCGTTGACCGCGTCCGTGCTGGTGGCGCTCACGTCACCGGCCTGCACGTTCGTGATCTTGGTGCCGTTCGGGCCGGCCAGCGAGACCAGCTCGAAGTTCGCCGAGCCATCCGGGTTCTTCGCGTAGGTCACGGCAAACGGATTCGAACCGCCGCCGCCCAGCTGGCTCAGCGCGTCGATCGCATCGCCGACGTTGTGATAGGCCGTACCGCCGACCGTGTAGGTCGGATTCGCGATCGAACCGTCGCGCTGGACCGACGCGTTGCCGCCGAACGCGGACACCGCATCGCGCAGCTGGCTCACGTTCACCGCGTCCGTATCGGCCGTACCCTTTGCCACGTAGATGATCTGGCGCTGCGCATTCGCCGAACCGACTGCGACCGAATCCATGCGGTCCGCGACCGACCTGGAGCCCAGCGCGATCGAGTTCGCCTGCGCGGCCGTTGCCTGGCTGCCGATTGCGATGGCGTTGGCGACGTTGGCCTGCGCGAGCCGGCCGAACGCGACCGAATCCGTCCCGTTGGCGCGCGCCGTGTTGCCGAACGCAAGCGCGTTGCTGCCGCCCGCGACCGTGTTGAAGCCGAGTGCGACCGCACCCGTGCCCGCCGCGCTCGTCCCGTTGCCCAGTGCGACCGCGTTCGCGCTGGTCGCCTTGGCGCCGCCGATGGCAACCGCGCCCGCAGACGTGGCCGATGCGCCCGCACCGAACGCAAGTGACGCATTCCCCGACGCCACCGACTGCGCACCCACGGCCACCGCCGTCGTACCGGTCGCGCTGGCTTCCGCACCGATCGCGACGCCTGCCGTGTTTGCGCCGACGAACGCGTTGTCGCTGCCGTCGCCCTGGCCGTCGACCTTGACGTACGGATCCGTCCCGACGACCGCGTTCGTGCCGATCGCGTCGATCCGGTCGTTCATCGCCTGGATGGCCGAGCGCGTCTTCGTGCCGGCGTCGTCGATCGCCGTCTGCACGGACGACGTCGTGGCACCCACCAGCGAGTTCATCTGGCCGACGGTTGCCGCATCGCTGTCGGCCTGACCGTCCTGAACGTTCGTGATACGGCGTTGCAGACCCGTCGCGCCGTTACCGACCGAGATCGTGTTGACTTCGTTCGCGAGCGAGCCGAGGCCGAGCGCCACCGCGTTGATGCCGGTCGCCTGCGCTGCCACGCCATTGCCGCGGCCGCCGATGTACGGGTTGCCCGTCGCCACGGCCTGCTGCATCTGCTGCACGTTGACCGCGTCGGTCGCGGCGACACCGGCCGCGACGTTCGACACCGTCACCGGGGCCGACGCGCCTGCGCCACCCAGCGACACGTGGTTCTTCGCCGCGTCGTCGTAGACCACGGCCAGCGACTGGCCCGTTGCCGGGTCGATCACGCCGCCGTTCTTCAGCGAATCGCTCAGGTCGCCCAGGTTCTGGTTCGTCGCGAACAGCTGCGAGCCGTTCACCGCGTCCTTGCTCGTCGCCGACAGTGCACCGTCGGCCACGTTCGACACCGTCACCGGAGCATTGCCCTGGCCCAGCGTCACCGAGCCGTAGTTCGGCGTGCCGTCGGCATTACGGTCGTACGTGACCGCGGCGATCGACTGACCCGTCACCGGATCGATCAGGCCCGAGCCCTTCAGCTGGCTCACGTTCACCGCGTCCATGTCGGCCACGCCGGCCTTCACGTTCGTCAGCGTCGTGCCGTTTGCGCCGGCCAGCGTCACCGTGTCCTTTGCCGTGCCGTCGTACACCACGGCCAGCGACTGACCCGTCGCCGGATCGATCACGCCGCCATTCTTCAGCGAGTCGCTCAGGTCGCCCAGGTTCTGGTTCGTCGCGAACAGCTGCGAACCGTTGACCGCGTCCTTGCTCGTCGCCGACAGCGCGCCGTCAGCCACGTTGTGGATCGCCACCGGCGTACCCGCGTTGCCCAGCGTCACGCCCGACTTCGTTGCATCGTCGTACGTCACCGCCAGCGACGTCAGGTTGCCCTGACCGTCGTCGCCCACCAGGCCCGACTTCTTCAACTGGCCGAGGTTCAGCGCGTCGCTGTCGCCGGTCGCGTCAGCCACGTTCGTCACCTTCACCGGACCATTGCCGTTGCCCAGCGTCACCGAACCGTAGTCCGGCGAACCGTCAGCCTTCAGGTCGTACGTCACGGCCGCGATCGGCTTGCCCGTCGTCGGATCGATCAGGCCCGCGTCCTTCAGCTGGCTCACGTTCACCGCGTCCATGTCGGCCACGCCGGCCTTCACGTTCGTCAGCGTCGTGCCGTTTGCGCCCGCCAGCGTCACCGTGTCCTTCGCCGCGCCGTCGTATACGACCGCCAGCGATTGACCCGTGACCGGGTCGATCACGCCGCCATTCTTCAGTGCATCGCTCAGGTCGCTCACGTTCTGGTTCGTCGCGAACAGCTGCGAACCGTTCACCGCGTCGGTGCTCGTCGCCGACAGCGTGCCCGCCTTCACGTTCGTGATCGTCGTGCCGTTCGCGCCGGCCAGCGTCACGGTGTCGCGCGTCGCGTCGTCGTAGTTCACGGCATTCGCGCCGCCCGTCTGGGCGAGCGCATCGAGTGCGTCGCCGACGTTGTCGTAGTCGTTGCCGCCGACCGAATACTTCGGCTGCGTGATGCTGCCATCCGCGCCCACGGCCGCGCCGCCGCCGAGCGCATGGGTCACGCCCGTCAGCTGGCTGACGTTGACGGCGTCGGTTGCTTGCGTACCGGCGGCCATGTTGGTGATCTGGCGTTGCAGCGAGGACGAACCGATCGAAACCGCATCACCGCGCGTTGCAACGCTATTCGCGCCCAACGCGACGGCATTCGATCCGGCAGCCGTTGCGTTCAAGCCCAGTGCGACCGAATACCCCGAATTCGCTGTGGCGCCGGAACCCATTGCCGTGGTTCCAGGACCTGTCGCATAACTATTGTTACCCAGCGCAACCGTATTGGAATTCGTGTTACGGCTGTTCGCGCCGATCGCGATCCCGCCACCGCCGACCGAAAATGCCGAGTCACCCAGCGCAATCGCGCCGGTCGCACCGGAAATATCGCCGTCAGCCACGCGCGCGCTATTACCGATTGCGATACCGTTGACGGGGACAAACCGGCCGTTGTTGGTCACCCCGGCGCCATTGCCGATCGCAATGCTGTTCGTCGATCCGGTGCGCGTGTTGGCGCCCTGGCCGATCGCGATCGAATCCACGCCGTTCGCCGCAGCCGCAGCGCCTCCGCTGTTGACCTTGACATACGGGTTCGAGGTACCGCCGACACCCGCGATGGCGGCGTTCAGCTGGCCGAGGTTGACGGCATCCGTCGTGGCCGTGCCTGCGGCGACGTTGGTGATCTGGCGCTGAACGGCGGCAGAGCCGACAGAAACGGTATTGGCGCGATTCGCAACGGAACCCTGCCCCAGCGCGACTGCGCCGGCAGCCGAGGCGACCGCGGAACGCCCAACCGCCACCGCGCCCGTTTGCGTCGCACTGCTGCCCACGCCGATCGCGGTGGTATTGGCAGCAGTCGCCCGCGATATCGTCCCAAGGGCCATCGCGTTATCGGCATTCGCAACGGTATTACCACCCAGTGCCACCGCCGATACACCGGTCGCGCTCGCATTTGCGCCCACGGCCACCGCGCTATTGACACCCGCCACAGTTGCGGGAGCCGCAGCACCATACAAGCCCGTGCTGATCGCCACATACGGATCCGCTGCCGCGATTGCCGCATTCATCTGGCTGAGGTTGACAGCATCGGTGCCCTGCGTGCCGGCCGCCACGTTGACGATCTGGCGCTCTGCGCCGGCACTGCCCACGGAAACGGTATTGGCGCGATTGGCAATCGAGAACGAACCCAGCGCCACCGCACCGGCAGCCGAAGCATTCGCCGCACGGCCTACCGCGACCGATTGATTCCCGCCGGAGTTAGCCTGCACGCCGACCGCCGTTCCTTCGTAACCTGCAGCCGAAATCGTGCCGAGCGCCACGGCGTTGTAGCCTGCGCTCGCAGCGCCGCCAAGCGCAACTGCGGAAGTCGATCCGGCCGTTGCACCGGGGCCGATAGCGGTCGAACTACTACCCACCGCCTGCGACGCCACGCCAGGTGCGTACGTGCCAGTCTGGAACGCCACATACGGATCGTCCGCTGCCGAAATCGCCGCATTCAACTGATTGACGTTGACCGCATCCGTCCCGGCCGTACCTGCCGCGAGGTTCTGGATACGGTTGTTCGTCATGCTGACGTTATTCGCAAAGTCCGTCGCGCCTGCAATGTGCACGCCCGACCCACCCACCAGCATCAGGTGCCCGTCCTTGCTGCCGCCGATGCCGACCTCGGTCGCCGCGGTCGGCACACCGGTTCCGCCACCTGTCGTCGTCGTGTTGTTATAGAGCTGAAACGCCATCGGATGATTCAGGCTCAGACGGCTGGAGTTCGCGGTACAAGCTGCAGTCAGCGCGGTGCCCGTGCTGGTACCGGACCCATAGGCCATCCCGTTGACGCCGCCCGTCGCACCGCACAGGGTCAACCCGCCGGCGCCGTTCGCCGCCTGCGCCAATGCATCGGCCGGCATCGCGCCGCCCACACCCGCCATCATCGCGACCGCGCTTGCGATCGCCGACTTCACGTGCGAAGTCGATTTGCCGCGTGCGCGCGCCGTTTCTTCGGCTGCTGCCCACGTTCCCGTCGTGGCGTTCCAGACGGTCCGATAAGACTTGTTCATATCGATTGCCTCTAAGCAAAAAAGATTGAGACGAAATACCTTTAGTTACCTGAGGCAATATATTTTTCGCGCGGGGTTTCGATAATCAGACACGGGGAGCCCCCGAAACTAAATTGGTAGGACTGGTCTGAATATGACGATGCCTGACAATTCTGCGGGTATACCGCCCATTCGCAGCGTCGTTCCGTTTGACATGAACACACGACGGGCCGTATAAACGCAACTCGCGGCGACCTTCAAAAATAGGACTGGTCCTACCATCCTGCCCGCATTGCTTCGGACTGCCCTACATACCGAAGGCGTTGCCATCCCGATAATTGGCTCGTTCCCCGAGCCGGCAGTGCCAACGCCTGCCCTCCCACACGGCTCACGGATATCGCTACGCGTTCCGCTTCGACAACACGCGGCCACGGCCGCCCGAACCGCACGCGTCATTGATTAGCGCATTGATTTAACGGTATTCGTTCCATGCCCATCCGAAAACTCTTCGCGTCCCAGACGGACGCCGGCGCGCCGTTCGCGTCGATCGACGGCGAAGCGCGCGACCTGAGCCTGCTGAACCGCTATCAGCGCTTCACGCTGTACGGCGGCGCCGCGGTGCTGTCGATCGTGATCCTCATCGCGACGAGCATCCTGCTCGCGGGATCGGTGCGCGACTACGTATCGAAGCGTCGCGAACTGTTCGCGACGCACAAGTCGCTGGTCCAGCTCGAAATCGACGCGAAGCAGGCATCGATGCGGCGCGCGGTGATCAATGCCGAACTGCTGTGGAACGGTCATCCGCGCCATACGCACAACGCCGCGGAAGCGCTCGTGCGCGACGGCAGCGTCGTGCTCGCGCCGCTGCGCAACGTGAGCGAGATCTTCGTGGCTGCCACGCCGGCCGCGTCCGCCAACCACGAAATCGACGAATACGTGCAGCTGATGGAGCGGCTGACCGTGTCGGTGGCCGCCGCCGAGCGGCAATCCGGCCTGCCGATGTCGGGTTACGCCTACAGCCCGGATCGAGACCTGATCGCGATCACGCCGCCGCCGTCGATTCCCTATCGCGACCTGCTCGCCCGCATCGGCGCGCCGAACACGAGCACGCTGATTCACCGCCTCGCCTACGACATCGCCGACTGGTCGAACCCGGCCGTCGCGCGCTACTGGCGCGAGACGCGCCGCGTCGCGTGGCAGGCGCCAGCAACCGATCCGCTGACCGGCAAGACCGTGTTCCGGCTCGTCGAACCGGCGTTCGCCGGCGAGCGCCACTTCATCACCTTCGTCAGCGATCTGGATGTCGACGTGATCGCGAACCGACTGAAGCACGCGCCCGAGGACGCGGTCGTGATGCTCGTCGACGACAGCGGCCGCGTGCTGCTGAGCGCGGACCGCACGCGCGCATCGATCGACGGCGGTACGCTGATGCGCCACGCGCTCGCCGAAAACGGCTGGCGACACGGCCTCGACCGGTTCGACGAAAGCTATCTGCACGGCATCTTCACGATCAGCGACCGGCTCTCCGACTCGGGCCTCGCGATCGTGTATGCGTATTCGTGGCGCACGATCGCGATCGCGATCTGGCCGACGATCATGCGCGAATTCGGCGTGGCCGCGCTGATCCTCGCGGTGCTGTGGACGCTCGTCGTCGCGTTCGACCTGAAGGTGTTCGCACCGCTGTTCCGCCGCTCGCGCCGCGTGTACGACAGCGAGCAGCTGAGCCGCGCGATCATCGCGACGTCGCCGTTCGGCATCGCGCTCATGTCGCTCGCCACGAACGACGTGATGCTGCGCAACCGGATGCTCGAACTGTATGAACGCGAGGCCGGCGCGCCGCCGCTGCACGAGCGCCTGCTCGCGTGCTACCGCGCACGGGCGAACGGCGCGCCGGTACTGCTCGACGTCGAACTGTCCGTGACGCTCGCCGACGGCCGCGCGCGCGACCTCGTCGTCAACTTCGTGCGCGGCCGCTATCGCGGCAAGGACACGCTGCTGTGCAGCTTCTCCGACATCACGACGCGTGCCGACGCCGAGCGCGCGCTCGACAGCGCGAACCGCGCGAAGTCGACGTTCCTCACGACGATCAGCCACGAGATCCGCACGCCGCTGAACGCGATGCTCGGCAACCTCGAACTGGTCGACAAGGCGCCCGATCCGAGCCGCCAGAAGGCGCGACTGCACGCGGTCACGTCGGCCGCGCGGATGCTGCTCGACATGCTGAACAACGTGCTCGACATGACGAAGATCGAGGCGAACCGGATGACGCTCGAGGCGGCCAGCTTCCGCATCGACGAGCTCGTGCGCGACGTCGTCGAACTGTTCGAGCCGGTCGCGGCCGCGAAGGGTGTCGCGCTGTGCGTGGAAGTCGATCCGCGCATCGCGCGGCCATATGTCGGCGATCCGATGCGCGTGCGACAGATCGTCGTCAACCTGGTCAGCAACGCGATCAAGTTCACCGAGCGCGGCTCGATCGCGTTGTCGGTGTCGGCGGCGGGTGCGGACGCGACGCCCGTGACGATCCGCGTCAGCGATTCCGGGATCGGCATGACGGCCGCGCAGCTCGCGCGCGTGTTCGAGCCGTTCGCGCAGGCCGACGCCTCGACCGCGCGCCGCTTCGGCGGCACCGGCATCGGGCTCGCGCTGAGCCACAAGCTCGCCGAATCGATGGGCGGCCGCATCGCCGTGGACAGCGTGCCGAACGTCGGCTCGACGTTCATCGTCACGCTGCCGCTGCCGCACGACGAACGGCCTGGCGCGACCGCCGGCGCGACCTCCGACGACGTATCGAACGCGCGCGTGCTGTTCGTCGACGACAACCCGGTGAACCGCTCGCTCGTGCACGACCAGCTCGACGTGCTCGGCTATCGCGCGGACGTCGTCGCGACCGTCGCGGACGCGCTCGAACTCGTTGCGCGCCACGACTATGCGCTCGTGATGACCGACCTCAACATGCCGGGCCTCGACGGCTACACGTTCGCCCGCGTGCTGCGCGAGCGCGGCCACGCGCTGCCAATCCTCGCGGTGACCGCGCATGCGGAGCCGGACGAACAGCGTCGCTCGCGCGAAGCCGGCATCGACGAGATCGTGATGAAGCCGACGTCGCTGAAATCGCTGGAACAGGCGATCACGCGCTACACGGGGTCACGCCGCAACGCGCGGCCGGCCGGGAATGCGCTGTCGCGCGCGGACGGGCCGCTGCCGGCCGAACTGCACGCGGTGCTGGCCGACGCGACGCGGCGCGCCGATGCCGCGATCGCCCGTGCGCTCGCGCATCGCGACCTGAAAACCGCGCGCACCGAAATCCACAGCATGCGCGGCGCGTTCGCGATGATCGGGGAAAGCGACCTGTCGGCGCGCTGCGCGATGCTCGAACGGCTGGCGATCGACGGCGACGCCGCCGCGTTCGCGCGGGAATTCGACCAATATCGATCGGATGCCGCGGCGGCGCTTGCGCGGCGCGTGGCGGTGCAGCCGGCGCACGATGGCAGCGCGCTATCTGCGGAAAATATCGTGGAGCGTTGAGGTGTGGATGTGGCGCGAACCGCGTTGAGTCGGTACGGTTAGTTGCGCTTATGCGCGACTTGCCTAGATGGCCAGTTTTGAAGCAATGCAATTAACCGTTGACCCTGCTCCGCGCCGATTCGGCTATCGCGGAGACACGTTTGCGCGTGCAGACAACGCGGTGTTGTCGTGGCTTCGCGATGCGAAGGCATGCGGGCCGAAGTCAGCGCGTAAACGAGCGCGGGCCGTGAGTGCACGAACACTCACGGCCCGCTGACCACAGCCAACTCAACCACGGAGTCAACCATGGCTGACGCGAATCATAGCGTACCGGCAGTTTTTCACGATTGTTTTGTCACCGAGGAAGCATCGTTTCGGCATCGCCGACTCGTTCCGCATCTCCGGCTCGCCGACCGTGCACCTCCTGTGCTGTATCTGTGGACGAAGCTGTCCGGCCGCTGGGTCGAGGCAGCAGGCTTCGAGCCAGGGCAACGCCTGCGGATCGAGGCGACGCACGGGCGGCTGGTCATCACGTCGCTCGATGCATGCGGCGGCGATGCAGTTCGGGCCGGCGTTTCCCCGACTGTCGATCCCGCGATGGCACTGCAACAGTTCGCAACGGTAACGGGGGAAGCACAATGAACTACAACCGCGCACGTCAACGCGACGAAAACGCGCCTTTCGGTCCTGACGTCGACGACACCGAGGTCCTGTCCGCCAAGGCCACGCTCACGCTGAAGATCAACGCGCTGATCGCGTCGCACGGGCTGACCGAGGCCGAAACCGCGGCGCTCGCCGAGATGACCCCCGGCCGGCGGTGACACCGGAGCAGCGCGACAGGCTTCGGAACGTTTCGCTGGATCTGCTGATGCTGACGCTGGTGTCGTTCGACCAGCATGTGGAAATCGTGGTGCGGCCCGCAGGGCCGACGCATCCGGCAGGCGTCACGGTTACGGTGTGACGATTGGAGAAGTGAACTGAAGTACGTGTGCGGCGGCTGGGCCCGGCTGCTGCACACGAGGCGACAACCACGCCATGCCTTGACCGGATATCGAACCGCTCGGGAAGCGATTGGAAGCAGTACTTGCCCGTCATGGGCAGGCAGGAGTGACGTGATGAATCACCAGGCCCCTCTTCGAGGCACCGACAACGTGCGGGTCGACCTCGGCTTCGACGACGCCACGGAACTGACGGCCAAGGCGGCGCTCGCGCTCAAACTCAACACCCTGATCGAAAAACGTCGCCTGAGTCAGACCGAGGTGGCGACGCGCACCGGCATGACTCAGCCGAAGGTATCGCAGGTGCGTCGCTACAAGCTCCAAAACATTTCATTGACGCGGCTAATGAAAGCACTGGTGTCGCTGGACCAACACGTGGAAATCGTCGTGCAGCCCGCACAGTGCTCGCGCCCGGCAGGCGTGACGGTTAGCGGCTGACACCCGTAAAGCACGTCGAAGCGAATCGCCAGTTCAGCTGTTTGGCACCGGAGTCTCAGCGCGGACCATAATGCGCGGCCATATGATCGACGAACACGCGCACCTTCGGCGCGAGATGCCGCGTTTGCGGATAGAGCGCGTAATAGCAGCGCGTGCCCAGCGTGCAACCGGGCAGGATGCGCACGAGTTGCCCGCGCGCGAGTTCCGACTGGACCGTGTGCCGCGTGAAAGCCGCGATGCCGAGACCGGCCAGCGCGGCTGCGTAGGTCGCGGTGATCGCGTCGGTCTTCAGGCTGCCCTGCAATTCGATATGCACCGCTTCTCCCTGCGCCGGCTGCACAACCCATTCCGCGGCGGCGGCCGGACCTGCACGCGTCAGCAGCTCGTGCTCGCGAAGCTCCTGCGGCACAACGGGCAGCCCGCGCCGCGCGACATACGCGGGCGACGCTACCAGCACGATGTCCGACTCGGTCAGCACGCGCGCGACCATGCTGCTGTCGTCGAGCGGGCCGCTGATCCGCAGCGCCGCATCGAAGCCTTCCGCAACGAGATCGACCATCCGGTCGCTGCACGACATGTCGACACGAACGTCCGGGTAACGACGCTGGAACGCAGGCAGCCAGTCGGCCAGCTCGAGCGTCCCGATCGCGAGCGGCACGCTGACGCGCAGCACGCCGGCGACGCGCGCCCCTTCGTTCATCACGCCATTCGCCGCGGCCTCGACGCGCGCGAGGATATCGACGCACGACGCGTAGTACTGCGCGCCGGCCGCGGTCAGCGTAAAGCGCCGCGTATTGCGGTTCAGCAGTTGCACGCCGAGTTCGGCCTCGAGCCGTTTCAACTGGCGTGAAACCGACGAGTGCGTGGTATCGAGCCGCGCCGCCGCGGCGGAGAAACCCTCCGCCTCGACGATGCAGCAAAACACGCGCATGGCGAGCAACTGGTCCATGATGAACGGGTGAGGCTGTCAGAAAGTAGCGCGCCCCGGAGGACGCATCTGGCAATGGATCAACGCAGCGGCAGCTTCGTGATCTCGGACGTCGTCAGCACGTCGCCGAAGGTATCCTCGACCTCGGCCAGTGCCGCGCGGTGCAGCGTGGCGCTGTCGACCGTCGCGCCGTTCGCGCGCTTGATCGAGCGCGTCGCCGACGCGTCGGATGCTACCACCACCTGATACCCGAGCGGCACCGCGTCGCGCGCGGCACCGGCCACGCACGCATGCGTCATCAGGCCCGCGACGATGATCGTCTTGATGTTCGCGGCCTTCAGCTGCTTGTCGATATCGGTGCTCGCGAACACGCTGACGGTCTTCTTCTGCACGACCTTGTCGTGCGCGCGCGGCTCCATGCCCGGCTGGAACTTCACCGTGTCGCCGTCGATCGCGAACACGGCCGAGCCGGCCGGCGCGATGTGCTGAACCTGGAACACCGGCATCTTCGCGGCATCGGCGAACTTGATCAGCTTCTGCGTGTTCGCCATCGCCTGCTTGCCGTCCGGAATCGGCATCTTGCCGCTGAAATATTCCTTCTGGAAATCGATGACGACGAGCGCGGTGGTCTTCGGATCGAGATGATCGATCGGCGTCGCGCCGGACATCGCGCGAATGGTCGGAGTCGGTTTGTCCTGCGCGGGCGCAGCTTGGACGACTGCCGACGCGGCCGCGAGCGACATGCCGATCACGGCGGCTTGCATGAAACGGGGAAGGCGGAATGACATGACGGTTCCTTGTCGAATCAACGGTTGGCGAGCGACAGGACGTCGCGCGTATTCATGACGGCGCCGAACGTATCGGCGATCTCGGCGAGCGCCGCGCGGTGCAGCACGTCGTGCGATACCTGAAGCTGTGCGTCGACCACGATGTCGCGCGTCGCGCACGCATCGGCTGCGACAACCACTTCGAATCCGGCCGGCGCCGCATCGCGCGCGGCACCTGCCACGCACGCATGCGTCATCAGCCCACAGATCACGACATGCGTGATCCCGTCGCGCTTCAGCGCAGCCGCCAGATCGGTGCTGGCGAACACGCTCACCGTCTCTTTCTCGACGAGCCGATGCGCGCGCTTCGGAAGAATGTCGCGGTGAATCCCGACGGTCGAGCCATCGATCGCGAAAATCGGCGCTGATGCGGGCGCGACATGCATGACGTGCACGACCATCCAGCCGTTGCGGTCCGCATGCTCGACGAGCGAAACAGCGTTCCGGAGCGCTTCCGCGCCGTTCGGGATCGGCAGCGCGCCCGTGAAGTATTCGTCCTGGAAATCGATGACCAGCAATGCGGTGGTTTGCGCCGGCAGCATGTTCGGGCTGGATGCGCCGAGAATGTGGCGCAGCGTCGGATTGTTCATGTCGCAGTCCTTGAAAAAGTGATGAGGCCATTTTATGGATGGCGGTATGCTGTCCGCTACGTGGTGGAGGCGACAAAACCTGTGCACAGCATGCACAAATTCGTCCAACGCGATCCATCAATCAATTGACCGCACACGACAGACGTGCTCGACGTCGCGACGGCGAAGGCTTGAACGTGATGCATCCGGAATGCTTGGGATCGACCGCCGGCGTTGCGACGTGGCGCAGTCTCGGGCAGTCAAACATGCGGCCAACCCATACCGTCGATCAGGACACGTGCCCGATGGTCGACGGGATCGTAAAGAAGAAGGTGCGTGGCACTCGAAACGCCTGGATTCGACGCTCGCATAAGGCAGCGTGAGGAGTAGTGCTACAGAGAGGTAGCTGTGCATGCGACCGCGCCCACCGGCCGCCGTCGACATCGCTTCGATGCCACGCATGACCAGCTTAGCGTCGATCGCCGGCCAACCCAATCGGACTGGGCTGAATCGGCAATCGATACGGTGCGCGGCGGCCGGTCATGCGCCGCGCGCCGCTACTGCGTTACTGCTGAATCGTCGCCTGTGCGGCCAGCTTGTCGACCAGTTGCGCCAGCGCACGCTCGCCCGCCTGCGCTTCCAGCTGCTGGCGCAGCACGCCCTTCGCCTGCTCGAAGCTCGGCACGACCGGCTTGCGCTTCTCGTCGAGCTTCACGATCGCGTACACGTCGCCGATCCGCACCGGGCCCGTCGTCGCGCCCACCTGCGCCGCCGCGATCGCTTGTGCGACCGGCAGCGGCACGCCTGCGGTCTGACCTTCGACCAGCGGCGTCTTCAGCGACACCCATTGCGCGACGCCGCCGTTGGCGGTCGTATTGAATTCCTGCGCGACCGCATCGAACGCGACGCCCTGCTTGAGCTTCGCCAGCACCGCGTTGGCCTTCTCCGCGCCCTTGACCGCGATGACTTCCGCGCGATAGTCGAACTGCCCCGCGTTCGCGACGATCGCGTCGTAACGCGCCTTCACCTGCGCGTCGGTCACCGGCTGCGGGCGCGCCATGTCGCGCAGATACAGATCGGTCGCCGCGTCGTCGCGCACGCGCGACACGATGCCCTGCACTTCCGGGCGGCTGCCGTAGTTCGCCTTGTCGGCGGCCTGGGCGAGCAATTGCTTGATGATCAGCTCGCGCTTGATCTGCGCGCGCAGCTGCGGCGAATCCGGCTGCCCGGTCGCCTTGACCGCGGCGTCGAAGTCGCTCTGCGCGACCGGCGTGTTGTTGACGACGATCGCCACGCCTTTCGGCAGCGGCTGCGGGTCGGCGGCGACGGCGTTCGTCGCGGCGACTGCACAGGCAATCGCGATCAGGGCGCCGGCGGCGCGAAGTCGGGTCTTCATGATGCACTCCTTTATCTGGCTATACACAGGGAACGGCACGCACGCACGACGCGATATGCCGGCACACAGGAAGGAATGCCCTGCGCTCGCATATGGCAGCGTGATTCCGTCAATCAACTGGAGAGTCGATCAGCGGCCGAGCCCACCGGCCGCCGCAGGGCATTCGTTCGTGACGAACGATGCCGGACCAACGCGTTTCGTCGTGCGGCACGTATCCGGGAAAAAAGGCGCCGCCCGGTTCGGGGCGGCGCTTGAACGAAGCGGAGCTTCGGATACGAGGTATCGAACGGCTCACCATGCTCCGTTCGACGAAGAAATTTTCCGCGAGCAGCAAGGCGCTCGGCTATAAGACCGGTCTGATTCTGCTTTCACAATCATTGACAGACGAATAAGACTGATCTGATTCCATGCATCAGACCCATTCGACACAATGGCCGTGCCGGATGACTCAACCCCTGTCAACCGGCATGTCGCGCGAAATTCATCGCGATTAATGTCTCCGTTCGCGCCGCCCTCCCCCGGGGGCGGCGGCTTTTTTTCACGTGCCCCCGGTGTTCGGCGGCGATGCGTGCGGGCCGAGACTGCACTACGTGCATTGCGTAGTACTTCATATCAACGAATCGATCTTCCTGTCGCATGAAGTCATGCGGCCGGCACGGTTATTCGCCGCGCGCCGCTCGCGCGCATCAGACAACGAGGGAACTCGAACATGAAAATCAGGCAACCGATCGGTGCGGAACTCGTGATCTGCGCGGTCGACGTCGTCATGATCGTCGCGATCGCCGCGTGGGCGCATACGGGCTCGTTCCGCGATCTCGCTTCGTTCCGCATTGAATCGATCCTGGTCGGCGTCAGCGCGCTGCTTGCGGCGTTCCTGCTGCGGCTCGCCGGCTCCGGCATCGACGGCGCGCGCCGGCCCGCGACGCGCACCGCGCTGCGCACGCTTGCGCTGTGGCTCGTCGTGCAGGGCTTCGTGTTCGTGAAGATGGTCGCGCTGACCACGCTCACGATCGTGCTGCTGCACTGGTTCTTCGACTGGACGATCGGCGTCGCGATCGCGCTCGTCGTGTTTCGCATCGGCCTGAGCGTCGTGCGAGGGCGCAGCCTCCGCGCGGCGATCGCGCCGTGCCGTGTGGCGATCGTCGGCGACGGCGCGCGCATCGAGCGCCTTGCCGCCACGCTGCGGGCGGATGCGTCGTCGCAGTATCGGCTCGTCGGCGCATACCGGACGTCGGGCGGCACGCCGGCGCTCGACGACGACACGCGCGTGCTGGACGCACTGCCGTCGTTCGCCGCCTGCGTGCGGCGCGCCCAGGTGGAAGAAGTGTGGATCGCACTCGCGATCGAGGACGACGCGGTCGAGCCCGTGATCGACGAGTTCCGCAACGATTTCGTCGAACTGCGCCTGATGCCCGACGTCAGCCGGCACGCGCTGTTCGGCAGCCGCGTCGACGAGATTCTCGGCGAGCCGGCGATCGCGCTCGCGGCACCGCCGCTGTCGCGCGGCGCGCAACTGACGAAGGCGGTCTTCGATCGCGCGTTCGCAGCCGTGGTGCTGATCCTGCTGATGCCGCTGCTGCTGGCGATCGCCGTCGCGATCAAGCTGAGTTCGCCGGGCCCCGTGCTGTTCACGCAGAAGCGGCGCGGCGGCGACGGCGGCACGTTCGACATCTACAAGTTCCGCACGATGCGCGTGCATGTCGAGCAGCCGGGCACGGTCGTGCAGGCGACGCGCAACGACCCGCGCGTGACGAAGGTCGGCGCGTTCCTGCGCCGCACGAGCCTCGACGAGCTACCGCAGTTCATCAACGTGCTGTTCGGCGACATGTCGGTGGTCGGCCCGCGCCCGCATGCGGTCGAACACGACGCGCAGTACCGCACGCTCGTCGACGGCTATATCCACCGCTACCGGATCAAGCCGGGCATCACCGGCTGGGCGCAGGTGAACGGATGGCGCGGCGCGACCGAGCGGGTCGAGAGCATGCAGTCGCGCGTCGATCACGACCTGTACTACCTGCGCAACTGGTCGTTCGCGCTCGATCTTCGGATCATCGGCGCGACCGTGCTGAAAGGGATCGTGCATCCCAACGCTTACTGAACGGCGTCGCCGTTCGCGCGGCGGCATCCCGGCCGCCGCGTTCCGATTGACCCCGGCGTCGCTTCGCCCCCTGCGAGCCCGCCCCCGCCGCCGCGTCGACACGCGTGGCGCTACTGGAAGGAAATCATGAGCATTCCGATCGCATCGGCGGCCACTGGCCGCCGCGGTGCGCTCGCGCTCGTCCTGACGGCCTGCGTGTGGCTGTCCGGATGCGCGCTCGCGCCCGGCATGACAATGACCGCCGCCGCGCCCGACGCGGCCGCGGGCGAACCGAACGCCGCGGCAACGCCGGCCGCTGCCGCCAACGCCGCTGCCGGCGCATCGTCGAGCGCCGCGCAGCGCGTCGCCGTGCCGATCGTGGCGATCGATCCGGCGCTGCTCGCGCACCAGCGCGCTGCGCGCGACGCGGCATCCGCGTCGCTGTCGGCGCTGGCCGCCCCGCGCGCGCCGTCGTACCGGATCGGCCCCGGCGACGTGCTGCAGATCACCGTCTGGGATCACCCCGAACTCGCGGCCGCGCAAGGCGGCGCACCGCAAACGCCGCCGCGCGCCGCCGATCCCGTCGCCGGCTTCGTGGTCGACGATCGCGGCAACCTGACGTTCCCGTACGCGGGCGCGCTGCCGGTAGCGGGCCTGACGGCCGCTGAAGCACAGGCGCGCGTGACGCGTGCGCTGGCGGCCATCTACCGCAATCCGCAGGTCACGCTGCGTGTCGCGTCGTTCCGGTCGCAGCAGGTGTATGTCGACGGTGAAGTGCATACGCCCGGCGCGTTGCCCGTCAACGACGTACCGATGACGCTGACCGACGCGATCGCGCGCGCGGGCGGCTTCACGGCCGCCGCGGACCAGAGCGACGTCACGATCGTGCGCGACGGCGTGCCGGTGCACGTCAACCTGACGCGCCTGCTGGAAACGCGCGGCAATCCGTCCGGCATCGTGCTGCGCGGCGGCGACCTGCTGCGCATCAGCGCACGCGACGACAACGGCGTGTACGTGATGGGCGAAGTGAACCGCCCGATGCGCGCGCTGCCGAAACGCAACGGCCGCCTGACGCTCAGCGACGCGCTGCTGCAGGCCGGCAGCATCAACTCGAATACGGCCGACGCCGCGCAGCTGTTCGTGATTCGCGGCGCGCAGGGCCGGGCGCCGACGGTGTTCCATCTCGACGCGCGCTCGCCGGTCGCGATGGTGCTCGCGAACCAGTTCGAGCTGGAACCGCAGGACGTCGTCTACGTCGACGGCAACGGCCTGGTGCGCTTCAGCCGCGTGCTGAGCCTGCTGCTGCCGAGCGTCAACACGGGCGTCGCCGCCGGGATCGCCGCGAAATGAGTACGCGCCCGTTCCTCCTCGTCGTGTGCGAAGGCAACATTTGCCGCAGCCCGCTCGCGGCCGCGCAGCTCGCCGCGCGGCTACCGCAGGCGGACATCGCGTCGGCCGGCCTCGCGCCGCCGCCGCGCCGCCCGGCCGATCCGCTCGCCTGCGAGATGGCCGCCGCGCGCAATCTGTCGCTCGACACGCATCGCGCCCGCCCCGTTACGACCGACCTGTGCAAGCGGGCCGCGCTCATCTTCGTGATGGACGACGGCCAGCGCCGCGTGCTCGAAACGCGCCATCCGTTCCTGCGCGGCCGCGTATTCCGGCTCGGCGAATACGCGCGCGCGTCGGACGACGCGCTCCCCGGACTCGACATTCCCGACCCGTATCGCGGCACGCGCGCGGATTTCATCCGCAGCGCGGCGCTGATCGATCTCGCGGTCGCCAGCTGGCTGCCGCGCCTCGACGCGCGCTGGCCGGCCCTTCCCGTTTCCGTCTCATGGTCATGAACACATCCTCCTCCCCCGAACGCGAGATCGATCTCGTCCGCGTGCTCGACGTGCTGCGCCAGGCGCGCTGGACCGTCGCGTCGATCGCCGCGGCTTGCGTCGCGGCCGGCGCGCTCTACGCGTTCGTCGCACCGCCCACCTATCAGGCCGACCTGATGATCCAGACCGACGACGCGGCCGACGCCACGTCGAAGAACCTGCTCGGCGATGCGGCATCGTTCTTCAACGTCGGCTCGCCGGCATCGGCCGAGGCGCAAATCGTGTCGTCGCGGCTGGTCGTCACGCGCGCCGTGGAAGACCTGCGCAGCTACATCGTCGCGCAACCGTCGCGCGTGCCGGTCGTCGGCGCGTTCGTCGCGCGCTTCAACGACGGCGCGGTCACGCCCGGGCTGTTCGGCATCGGCGGCTATGCGTGGGGCCAGGAGCGCGTCGACGTCGCCCGCTTCGACGTGCCGACGCGCGCCGAAGGCGACACGTTCCACGTCGTGCGGCTCGACGCTGCCCGCTACCGGCTGACCGGCGCGGACCTGCAAGGCGACGCCGTCGGCATCGTCGGCCGCATGGAAACCTTCGCGACGCGCTACGGCCCGCTGCAGATCGAGATCACCGGCTTCGACGCGCAGCCGGGCACGCGCTTCAGGCTGATCCGCCATTCCCGCGCGGAGACCATCGACACGCTGCGCACCGCGCTCGACGTCCAGGAGAAGGTCAAGCAGTCGGGCGTGCTCGTCGCGTCGCTGCGCGGCGACGACCCTGCCGAGATCAGCGCGACGCTGAATGCGATCGCGAGCCGCTACGTCGAACAGAACATCGCGCGCCGCTCCGCCGACGCGGCGCAGTCGCTGACGTTCCTGAACGGGCAGTTGCCGATCGTGAAGCAGCAGCTCGAACGCGCGGAAACGCGCTATGCGGCGCTGCGCAGCCGCACCGGCTCGATCGATCTCGCCGAGGAAGGCAAGGTCGCGCTGCAGCAAGGTGCGGATCTGCAAACGCGCGCGCTCGAACTGCAGCAAAAGCGCGACGAACTCTCGCGCCGCTTCCTGCCGACGCACCCCGACATGGCCGCCCTCGACGCGCAACTCGCGACGCTCAAACGGCAGCAGGGCGCGCTCGACACCCGAATCGCGAGGCTGCCCGCGCAGCAGGCCGAGGAAGTGCGCGCACAGCTCGACGTGAAGGTCAACACCGACCTGTACACCGCGCTGCTGAATAACATCCAGCAGCTCGAACTGGTGCAGGCCGGCCGCACGGCGAGCGTGCGCG
Organism: Burkholderia sp. NRF60-BP8; assembly: GCF_001522585.2. NCBI lineage: Bacteria > Pseudomonadati > Pseudomonadota > Betaproteobacteria > Burkholderiales > Burkholderiaceae > Burkholderia > Burkholderia sp. NRF60-BP8. The sequence goes on along the minus strand of NZ_CP013372.1, from coordinate 216,837 downwards.
TGGTCGACGCGGCCGTCGCGCCCGCCGACCCCGTGCGGCCGAACCGGCCGGTCGTGATCGCCGCCGCCGCGCTGCTCGGTCTCGCGCTCGGCGTGATCGCCGCGTTCATGCGCGAATTCCTGTATGGCGGCCTCACAGCCGTCGACGAGATCGAGCGCCATACGTCGCTGCCGGTACGCGCGGTGCTGCCTGCCGCCGCACGTCAGCGCAAGCTGATGCGCGCGGTCGAACAGCACGACACGGGCCTGCACGTGCTCGCTTACGACGATCCGTACGAACCCGCGATCGAAGGGCTGCGCAGTCTGCAAACCGCGCTGCACTTCTCGCTCGCGGACATCGCGCATCCACTCGTGCTGATCAGCGGGCCGACGCCGGGCACCGGCAAATCGTTCGTGTCGGTCAACTTCGCCGCCGTGCAGGCCGCGAGCGGCCGCCGCGTGCTGCTGATCGACGGCGACCTGCGCAAAGGTTACCTGCACCAGTACTTCGGGCTCGAACGCGGCCTCGGCTTCGCCGAACTGCTCGACGGCCGCGCCAGCGTCGACGACATCCTGCGCCGCAACATCGCGCCGAATCTCGACTTCCTGCCGACCGGCGAACTGCCGCCTGCCCCGACTGCGCTGTTGCAGCACGCCGGCGTCGGCCCGCTGCTCGCGTCGCTGCGGGCGCGCTACGACCTCGTCGTCGTCGATTCCGCGCCGTTGCTCGCGGCGACCGACGCGACATGGCTCAACACACACGCCGACGCGACGCTGCTGGTCGCCCGGGCCGGCGCGACGCGGGCCGGCGAACTCGTCGAATCCGCGAAGCGCCTGCCGCGACGCACCGCCGACACGCTCGGCGTCGTGCTGAACGGCCTCGATCCGCGCTCCGGCGCGTCCGCGTTCGGCTCGAAATACGGCGGCTACCGCTACGAAGCGTACCGCTACACCTGCGACACACGCTGCACGCACGTCGCCCGCGTGCGCGCGCTGCTCAGCCGTTTGTTCCGGAGGTCCGCATGAGCGATCTCGAATTCGCGCCGGCGCTGTCCGAGCCGCCGGCCCTTCCCCGTGCCGACCATGCCGCCAAGCCGCCGCTGCGCGTCGCGCTCGTCGTCGAGGCGGCCGGCGGCGGCGTCGCCGTCCACCTGACCGACCTGATCGCCGGACTGCGCGCGCGCTCGAACGCAGAAATCCATCTGATCGCACCGCTCGGCGAACGCTTCGACGACGCGATGCTCGCCGGCGCGGCCGCGCAATGCCATTCGTTCCACCGGCTGCCGCTGCGGCGCGCGGTCGGCCTGCACGACGTGCGCGGGGCGCTGGCGCTGCGCCGGCTGCTGCGCCGCCTGCGGCCCGACATCGTGCACAGCCACAGCTCGAAGGCCGGCGCGCTGGCGCGGCTGTGTCGCGGGCCGTGGAAGCAGGTCTATACGCCGCACGCGGTCTACACGCTGAACCCGACGCTGTCGCCCGCGAAGCACGCGTTCTACGGCAGCATCGAGCGCGTGCTCGGCAATGGCTGCTCGGACGCCGTGATCGCGGTGTCGCAGGCCGAGGCCGACCATCTGCACGCACTCGGCATCGCGCGCCACCGGATTCGCGTCGTCGAGAACGGCGTGACGCCGCCGCGGCTGCTCGCGCGTCAAGCCGCGCGCATCGCGCTCGGGCTGGCCGACGACACGTTCGTTGTCGGCTTCGTCGGGCGCTTCGATCACCAGAAAGGCGTCGACCGCCTCGTGCGCGCCGCGCGTTTGCTGGAGGGGCGCTTCGAGCGCCGCGTGCAGGTCGTCGCGATCGGCTCCGGCGAGTTCGCGCGTGCGGCGGGCGAGGAAGCCCGCGATCTGCCGCTGAACCTGCACGTCGCGGGCCGCGTCGACGACGCGCGCCGCTACTTCTCCGCATTCGACCTGCTCGCGCTGCCGAGCCGCTACGAAGGATTTCCGTACGTGTGCCTCGAAGCGGTCGCCGCGCGTGTGCCGATGGTCGCGACCCGCGTCGCGGGCGCGGACGAACTGATCGCAGCGCATCGCGTCGGTCTGACCGTGCCGAACAGCGACGACCCCGCCGCATTCGCCGAGGCGATCGGGCGGCTGGTCGACCATCCGGCCGCGTTCGGGCTGATGCGCGATCAATGTGCGCACGCGTACCCGCATTTCTCGGCCGATGCGATGGTCGACCGCACGCTCGCCGTCTATCGCGCGCTACTTCAGGAGAACGCATGATGCATCGCCCCGCTCACGTCGCACTGCTGCATGCGTACAGCGCGCGCAATTCCGGCGACGGACTGCTCGTCGACCTGTCGGTCGCGCTGTTGCGCGACGCGTTCGGCGCCGACACGCAAGTGTCGATCGTCGCCGCAGATCCCGCGTCGTTCCCCGCGTATCCGGACGTGCGCCCGGCCCCCGTGCTCGCCGCGGGCGGCGCCGGCCGCCTGATCGGCGCGGCGATGGCCGCGCTGCCCGTCGGCGCGAACCCGGCGCTTGCCGACCTGCGCGCGCTGCTGCGACGCACCGACCTGATCGTCGGCGTCGGCGGCGGCTACCTCCGCGCGCGCAACGCGCTCGAAGCGCTCAAGCTCGAAGCCGGGCATCTCGTGCAGATGCGCGCGGCCCGCGCGGCGAACAAACCCGCCGTCTACCTGCCGCAGAGCATCGGGCCGGCGGCCGGCAATCCGTTGCTCGCCGGGCACTTGACGTCGCTGCTCGCCGGATTCGACGCGGTATTCGCGCGCGACGACCGCTCGGTCGCATTTCTCGCCGGCAACGCGAACACGCGCCGCGCGCCCGATCTCGCGGTGCTCGAATTCGGACGCCGGGCCATGGGCTTGCGCGAACGCGTGCGTTCCGCCGCGTCGACACCCGCGCACGTCGCGCTGGTGCTGCGCCGGCCGCCCGCGTGGAGCGACGCGCAATGCGCGCGCTATCTCGCATCGACCGACGCGCTGGTCGAACGGCTCGCCGCGTTCTGCCGCGTCACGTTCGCGGTGCAAAGCCAGGGGCGCGGCAACGACGACGCCGCGTATTACCGCGAACGCGGCTTCGACGCGCCGCGTTCGCTGAAGGACGTGCTCGCCGGCGACACGCCCGACGCGGTCGTCTCCGTGCGCCTGCACGGTGCGCTCGAGGCAATCCTGCACGGCGTGCCCGCGTATCACCTGAGCTACGAGCGCAAGGGCTTCGGCGCATATGCCGATCTCGGCGTCGGCCACTGGGTCGCGAACGCGGCCGACTTCGACGCGAACGCCGTGTGCGACACGCTGCTCGCGCCGGATGCGCTGCGCCGGTTCTGGGTACAGGCCGAAACCGGGCTCGCGCGCCTCGGCGACGAACGCCGGAAGCTGGTCGACGCGCTGCGCGATGCGCTCGGCAACGGCGCGAACGGAGCCGTGCGATGAGCGCCGCCTGGTCCCGCCTGATGCTGCGCGTTGCCGCGCTCGGGTTGAAGTTCATGTTGACGATCGTCGTCGCGCGCACGCTCGGCTTCGACGCGGTAGCCGTCTATGGTGTCGCGCTCGCGGTGTCGGTCGTCGCATCGAAGGTGCTCGGGCTCGGCTTCAGTACCGAAATCAATCGCCGGCTCGCCGGCCCCGATCCGCGCGACGCGGTGCGGACGTGCGTGCGGCTGTCGGTGTTGTACGCGTTGGTCTATGCGCTGCTGTGCGGCGCGGCCGCGCTGCCGGTCGGCGCGTGGGGAGCCGCGCATGTCGACGCGCTGGCCGTCGCACGGCTGCTGCCGGTCGTGCTCGTCGCGTGCGCCGAGCACGCGGCGCTCGAGGTCAACACGTGGCTGTTCTCGCTGCATCGTGCACGCGCCGCATCGTGGCTACTGTTCGTTCGCACCGGTGCGTGGGCCGGCGTCGCGATCGCCGCGCTGGCGCTGCGTACGATCGATTCGATCGACGGCCTGTTCGCGATCTGGATCGCCGCCGACGTGTTCGTCGTGGCCGCCGGATGGGTGCTGATCGCGGGCGCCGCACGCCGGCTGCCGGCGATGCCCGCGCTGTCTGCCACGCGCGTGCGGCTCGCGGCGGTCTGGCGCGACGGCGCCCCGTTCTTCGTCGCGCTGTTGCTGCTGTCGGTACTGCAATATCTGGAGCGCTTCGTCGCGTCCGCGCAGCTCGATGCCGAAGAACTCGGCCGCTATGTGTTCGTCTGGTCGATCGCCAACGCGATCCAGACCGTCGCGTCGGCAACCGTCGTCGCCGTGGCCGCGCCGCGCCTCGTCTGCGCGCTGGATCGTTCGCGCGCCGCCGCGCCGGCGTTTCGCGCCGAACTCGCGCGCGCGCTGCGCGCGTCGCTGCTGCTGACCAGCTCCGCCGCGCTGGCGATCGCCGCCGTGCATCCGTGGCTGTTCCGGCTCGCGCACGCAGGCAACGAGGCGCCGTCGTCCGCGATCCTCGCGGTCCTGCTGCTGTCGTTCGTGCTGCGTGCCGCCGCCGACGTGCTGTGGGCCGCGGCGGTCGCGTTGCGCGCGGGGCGCACGGTCGCGTGCGTGATCGCCGTGCTGACGCTCGCGTGCGTGCCGATGTCGATCGCGCTCGTGCAGGACCAGCACGCGCTCGGTGCGGCCTTCGCCCATCTCGTCGCGAGCATCGCGGTGATCGCATGGCTCGCCTGGATCGTCACGTCGCGCGCGCAGGCCGCGCGCGGCAAACGCTGTGGAGCGGGCGATGCTGCGTAATCTGATCCGAAGCGTGATCGGCAGCGGGCCGCTGCTGAGCCACGGGCTGCGCAATGCGATCGCGGCGCTCGTCGCGTTGCTGTATGTCGGCGTCTACGTGAACGCGCGGGCGCTGCTGCCCGAGTTCATCTTCCGCGACGCGGACAAGATCCAGACCCAGATCGGCGGCGGCTCGACCTACGACGGCTCGTCGTTCGACGCGGTCGGCAAGCTGTATCAGGCGCTCGGCAATACAGGTACCGACCTGTTCGTGATCGCGCTCGGTGTCGCGACGATCTGGCTCGCGCTGCGCGAAACGCGCCGGCCGGGCGGCCTCGTCGTCTATCTCGCGCTGATCGCGCCGTGCCTGTTCTTCAACCTGTTCGTCGCGAGCAAGGACACGATCGTCGTCGCGATGTCGGTCGCGGTGCTCGCCGCCGCACGCCTGCGCGGCACGGCGCGACCGATGCTGATCGCCGCCGTGCTCTATCTCGGCTATGCGGCGACGATCCGCAGCTATTTCGCGCTGATTCTCACGATCGCGCTTGCGACATGGCTGTATCGACGCGTGTCGACGCTGCCGAGAGCGGCCATCGTGCTGCTGCTCGTCGCCGTGTTGATCGCGCTGCCGAACGCCGCTTACATGCTGCTTCAGCAACCGCGCGACCTCGCCGTCGACTATCTGGTGTACTCGTCGCCGTTCGGCGCGCGTACGAGCTTCTACAACCCGTTTCCGCCCGACTCGTTCGTGCACTTCGTCGGCAATTACGCGTATTCGCTGGTCCGGCTCAACCTGCCGGTGTTCTTCTCGTTCGATCCGAAGGGCTGGGCGATGCAGGCGCTGATCGCGCTGTTCCTGTGCGCGGCGTGGCGACGCCTGCCGGCGCGGCCCGCGATCGACGGTGCGGCCGGGCAGTCGCGCGACGGCGAATTGCTCGCGTGCCTCGTGCTCGGCCACGTGGCCGTGTCGATGCTGTTCGAGCCCGATCTCGGCAGCTATCTGCGGCACTTGTCGAGCGTCGCGCTGTTCGCGGTCGCGCTGTGGACGATCCGCACGCGGCGCGCGCGCGGCTGATTACCGCTCGGGCGGCCGCGCATGCAACGCCGCGCGGACCGCGTCGAGCGCGGGCTTCGGCGACCGGTCCGCATGCACGATGCCGTAACTGCGTTGCGCCGCGTCGTCGGCGCCCGCTGTATCCGCCCACTCGTAGAGCGAGATCAGCGGCGTCTGCAGTTCTCCGCGCGCATCGAGCAGCGTGCGCAGGCGGTGCGCCTGACGCCGCTCGCCGTCGCCGCCCGTTGACGCCGCGCCGACCTCGGTGACGATCGCCGGCAAGCCGTAGCGTGCGTCGATGTCGCGCGCCGCCGCACGGACCTGGGCGGGCGTCATTCCGTATGCGTGGTACGACACGGCGTCGAGGCAACCCGGTGCGGCGGTCTGCACGCTGGAAAGCAGGTTGCCGGGCACGCTGCCCGGCAGCGGTGCGCGCGCGAAACCGAAGCCGACGATCGGCACCGCGCGCGCGCCTTTCGACAGCCGCCGGCACAGCGCACCCGCGAAAGGCGGGAAGGTTCGCGCGACATCGCCGGTCGGCCAGTAGCGCGAGAGATCGGGTTCGTTCCAGAGTTCGACGGCGATCAGGTCGCGGCCATGCCGACGCACGAGCGCGTCGACGGCATCGGCCAGCCGCTCGCCGGCCCCCGCAAGCGACACCGCCGCCGGCCCCATGCCGCGCGGCGTCGCGAACGCGCCGAGCGAGCGCACCGTCAGCAGCACCGGCAAACCCGCGGATCGTGCGGCGGCGAACGCGTCGTCGAGCTGTGCCCAATAGGCGGCCTGATCGAGACGGTCGGCCCATGCGCCCAAACGCACGAACGTGAAGCCGGTGTCGCGAATCCGGCGCGCATCGTCACGCGTGAACGACTGAATCTTGACCTGTGCGCCGACGAGCGGCGCGCCGCTTGCCGCGTCCGGCCAGCGAACGGGGCCAGCGGCGCGGGCTGCCGCCGCCAGCAGACAAGCGGCGGCCACGGCCGCCAGCTTGCCGACCCGGTTCCCCGTCGGCCGCAACGATGTGCCGGGCGCGCGTACCCATGCGCACGCCGACTCGCGGACAGCAGTCACAACACGATGAAGATGGCAACGGCGACGCATATCGAAATGATCAGCAGACCCATGCATTGATTCCCGGAAATGGCAACAGCATCGCGCAGGCCGGGCGCACCCGCAATCGGACCCGTCCGAGCCGGCGCATCGCGTGCGTTCGACACGGTCGTCAGAATCCGACCAGTCCGATTGTTCCGCCTGCCGATTGTCGCGACCATCGTCGTTCGGTCGCAAGACACGCGGGCGCGCGCAGTCGTGCACCTCGAACCTCGACGCGCGTGCCCGGCACCGCGTTCGTGCCGTGCGGCAGCCGCGCATGCGCGCCGCGATCACGGCCCTGTCGGCCTTCGCGGCGCAATGTATGCGCGCCCCCTATTTCGTCGGCCTTCGGCCGCCTTCTTCACCCGATTCCCGGCAATGGCGCGGCTGCGTCATCGGCCAGCCCGTCGGCGCGACGACCGCGCCGTTGCGCATCGGAATCGCAACAGGACACACCGATGAGCGAAGCAGGATTGCCTACCCGCGCCGCCGGCGCGGACCCTCGCGCGACGTCGCACGACGTCGCCCCCGACCCTCAGACGCTGCAACGCACCCTTACCTGGAAAGACGGTTTCTGGGTCACGAGCGGCGTGCCGGCCGGCGTGCTGTTCACGATCGGCGGCGTCTCCGCGACGATCGGCCATCCCGCGTGGGCGATCTGGATCGCCGCGATCACGATGGGGCTGATTCAAAGCGCGACCTACGCCGAAATCTCCGGTCTGTTCCCGCACAAATCCGGTGGCGCTTCGGTATACGGCGCAATCGGCTGGGTGCGTTACAGCAAGCTGATTGCCCCGGTGTCCGTATGGTGCAACTGGCTCGCGTGGTCGCCGATGCTCGCGCTCGGCTGCGGCCTCGCGGCCAGCTATGCGCTCACGAGTCTCTTTCCCGCCGATGCGGCGATACTGCAATGGCGGATCACGCTCGCCGACCTGAGCTTCATCAAGCCCGGTCTGTCGCTGCGAATCAACGCGACGTTCATCATCGCGACGATCCTGCTGCTCGTCACGTTCAAGCTCCAGCACAGCGGGGCATCGAAGGCCGCGAAAACCCAACGCATTCTCGGCATCGCATCGCTCACGCCGCTGCTGATCATCGGCATCGTTCCGTTCGTCACCGGCGACGTGCCGATGTCGAACCTGCTCCCGCTGCTGCCGCTCGGCCACGACGCGCAAGGCAATCTCACGGCTTCGACGTTCGGCGCGTGGAACGGGCAGGGCGTCACGATGGCGCTCGGCGCGATGTTCATGGCCGGCTGGGCTTCGTACGGCTTCGAAACGGCCGTCTGCTACACGCGCGAATTCCGCGATCCGCGTCGCGATACCGCCAAGGCGATCTTCTGGTCGGGCGCGCTGTGTCTCGTCGTGATGACGCTCGTGCCGATGGCGTTCCAGGGCGCGCTCGGCACGGACGCCATGCTCGACCCGGCGATTCGCGACGGCTCGGGTGTCGGCGCGGCGATGGCGAAACTGGTCGGCGGCGGCGCCTGGGTCGCGAACGCGATCGTCGTGATGCTGATGCTGTCGATCCTGCTGATCGTGATGACGTCGATGATGGGTTCGTCGCGCACGCTGTACCAGGCATCGGTCGACGGCTGGCTGCCGAAGTACCTGTCGCATGTGAACGAGCACGGCTCGCCCACGCGCGCGATGTGGACCGACCTCGGCTTCAACCTCGTGCTGCTGATGATGTCGGACTACATGACGGTGCTGTCGATCTCGAACGTCTGCTACATGCTGTTCGTGTTCCTGAACCTGCAATCGGGCTGGATCCACCGGATGGATCGCGGCAACTGGGATCGGACGTTCCGCTGCCCGACCTGGCTGCTGGCAGCCGGTGCCTTGTGCGGCTTCGCGAACCTGGTCTACGCAGGCGCGGGCGCGGACCTTCAAGGCGAAGGCACGCTGCGCAACGGACTGATCGCGATGCTGCTGATCGTGCCGGTGTTCGTCTATCGACACTACTGGCAGGACCGTGGCCGCTTCCCCGCGCAGATGCAGCACGACATGGAGCTCGACGTGCCGAAACGCAGCGCATGGATCAATCTCGCGCCGTACGCCACGCTGATTGCCGCCGCGCTGACGATCGCCGGCGCGTACTACTTCGCTTGGGTGCACTGAGCGTCGACGGGCTGCCGCGCCGATTCAGCCTGGTCTGATGGGCGTGCGCGGTTTTCGACGCTAAGCTTGTTTCGCGCGGTTCCGGAATCCCAAGGTCTGACAGTCCCGTAAAGGGCTGCGCTCGGGAGGCGCGGGAGATTCCGGATACCGCGCACCTTTCGCCCGCGCGGCTTCGGTGCGGGTATTCGACGGTGGCCGGTGGGCGCGGCCACGCTGTGAAGGGCGCTGATCCTGCTGCTACTCGATAACGCTGCCAGATGCGAGCGTCGAGCGCCCGCACCGAAGCCTTGCCGCATGCATGCGGTGGCGATCTTCCCGGAGGCAACATGACTCATCGACCGACGACATTACAGGACGGCGAATACTGGGCCGCGTGCAAAGAGCGCAACGATCTTGCCGCGGCGGTCAACGGGCACAGCGCCGTATATCCGCGCACGCGGATGACGGTACGCGACGGGGTCGCGGTGTTTCATCGCGGCGATGCGACGCTGTGGACCTGCCGCGCGCACTACGCATTCAGGCACTTCACGATCGATCCGGCATAGCGCGCCGAAACACGCCGACAAAACGAAACGGACGAATCGCAATGATTCGCCCGTTTCTCTCGACCCGATCGGCTGCGGACAGGATGCTTCACGACGTCGACGCCGCCGGTCACGCCTTCATCGATACTCGCGATTCCGCTGCGCTCCCTGGCGAGTACAACACCCGTCAGCGCTTCTCCTCCTTCCCCCCAAGATATCCCGCGTACGAGCGACTCATGCATCACGCCCAGCTCGCTTCCGGCTGATACTCGACGCGCGTGATCGTCATCGGGGTGTGCGTGCCATCCGGCAGCGACACCGACACGCGGTCGCCCTGGCGCGCGCCAAGCAGCGCCATGCCGACCGGCGAAAACACATTGAGCAGGCCGGCCTCGAAGCGCGCGTCGTCCGGATACGCGATCGTCCAGGTCGTGCTCGCTTCCGACACGGGGTCGGTCAGCGTGACCGACGAGTTCATCGTGACGACATCCGACTGGATGCGCCGGGGCGCCACGATGTCGGCGCGTTCGAGCAGTTCGTCGAGCATCGCCTGATAGCGGCTGTCGCGCGCCGACACGCGTTCGAGACGGGAAACGTCCGATTCTGAAAGTTGTGCGATGGCAGTGTTCATGGGTTTCATGCTCCTGGACGGTCATGCCGCCCGGTTTGGCGGGGACGGCGGCGGATGCGCCGCCGGCAAGCGCGCGCCTGCGCGGCGTCCGCGCAACAGTGCACGAACGAAGGCCGACATCCCGTCGGTCAAACGGCGCATGTTCGATGCGACCGCATGCGAGTTAATTTGCTTCGGTCTCCCGATAGTCGACATGTCGACCAGGCAAAACGGACTCATGGCGATAACTCCCTAAACGATGAATTGAGAAATGCGTTCGACGTATCGTGTGATCCGCGAGCATGCGGCAGATCCGCCGTATCGATACGCATCCGCGGTGATCGGACGGATACATTCCGACCTGAACCGGCGACACACAAGCGTTGTGCGCACGCACCGAGCCTTGCCGAAGCCGTCGACCGGATCGGGCGACGCGACGAAGCTGTGTGCCATGCGAAAAGCTGCCGGGTGGCGCATTCCCGCGCACTCGACATATTCATTTTGACCGGTGGCCTTCCGGCCTTCTATCAGACAGGTCCCAGAATTTTTCCGGCATCCGTCATCGACGCGCCGAGTCACGGCGGGATCGCTCCCACGAACGCGGACTCAATCGCGCAAGTACAAAAAAAAAAGGGCTCCGGCATAGCCGGAGCCCTTCCCTGAATGGCGTACGTCCGCCGCGCCGCCCTCACTGAAAGGAGGAGGAAACAACGCTCGGGCGGGACACGGCTCGCGTACGCACCGGAGCCTGATGACCCGTTACCAGCGGTAGCCGACGCCCGCGCCAACCGCTACCGTCCCGCGCGTGTTGGTCGAACCGGATGCCTTGACAACCCACTTGCCGTTACGGGTCGCGGTCGAGATGCCGAACGCCGTTGCCGACTCGCCACCGTAGGTACCGCCTGCGACCGACACCATGCTTTCGCCAGGCAACGATGCCTGCGGCAGGTTGGCAATCGCGACCGCGCTGGCCGTGCCGCCGTTCGAATCGCGACGGTTGCTGTCGATCTGCGAGCGCACGCTGTTGATGTTATCGTTCAGCTGCTGCACGTTGACCGCATCGGTCGGCGCGGTGCCGGCCGCGACGTTCGTGATCTGACGCTCGTTGCCGGCCGAACCGACCGACACCGCGTTGTCGCGATCCGCCACCGAACCCTGGCCGAGCGCCACCGAGCCGTTGCCGCTCGCGTTCGAACCCTGCCCGATTGCCGTGCTGTTCTCGCCCGACGCGACCGAGCCTTGACCGAACGCCGAGCCGTTGTCGCCCGTGGCGACCGCACCCTGACCCACCGCGCTGCTGTTCGAGCCGGCCGCGTTCGAACCCGTGCCGACCACCAGCGAGCCGTCGCCGCCCGTGCCGTTGCCGGGGCCCATGCCGTTGCCCGGGCCACCCGAGCCGCCGCCGTTGCCGGGGTTCTGCTCGAGTGCGCCGACACGGCCGTCCATGGCTGCGTACTGCTGCGCGAACTGCTGCTGCAGGTCGTACAGCTGGCCGCCGTTCACCGCGTCCATGCTGCCCGACGCGATCAGCCCCGGCGCGACGTTGTGCAGCGCCGTGCCGCCCGAGCCGCCGAAGGTCACGCTGCCGAGCGTGATGTCGTCGTAGGTCACGGCCGCGATTTCCTTGCCGGTGTAGTCGATCAGGCCCGTCGCCTTCAACTGCGCGATCGTTACTGCATCGTCGTCGTTCACGCCGTTGGCGACGCCGCTCAACGTCCGTGCACCGCCGGTGCCGGCGAAGCTGATCGACGAACCGCCCGTCGTCGCGCCGACCGTGATCGCGCCCGTCGTCGGGTCCTGCTGCACGAGGCCGATCTGGCCTGCCGCGAGCTGCTGGTTGATGTTCGTGATCGCGCCTTCGTTGTTCGTCACGCGGCCGTCGAGGTTCGTCACGGCGTCGCCGACGTTATGAACCGTGGTCGTGCCGCCGTTGCCGTCGCCGACCGTGAAGCTCGGTGCGGAGATGGAGCCGTCGGGGTTCACCTGCGAACCTGCGCCGATCGCCGAAGCAACGCTCTGCGACACGCCGTGCAGCTGCGAACCGTTGATCGCTTCGTTGCTGGTCGCCGATACTTCGCCCGCGTCCACGCCGATCAGCTTGCGCGCGCCGTCCGTGCCGGTGAAATCGACAACCTTGCCGTCGGTGTGCTGAGCGACCGTGATGTCGCGCGTCGTCGCATCCTGCTGGACGAGGCCGACGGTGCCGTTGCCGATCTGGTCGGCGAGGTTCTTGATGTCGCCTTCGTTGATCGTCACGCGGCCATCGAGGTTCGTCACGGCGTCGCCGACGGTGTGAACCGTGGTCGTGCCGCCGTTGCCGTCGCCGACGGTGAAGCTCGGTGCGGTGATCGAGCCGTCCGGGTTGACCTGCGAGCCGGCGCCGATCGCATCGGCGACGCTTTGCGACACGCCATGCAGTTGCGAACCGTTGATCGCTTCGTTGCTCGTCGCCGACACGTCGCCTGCCGCCACGCCGGCCAGCTTGCGGTCGCCGGCCGTGCCCGTGAAGTTCACCGTCGTGCCGTCGGTGCTCGCGCCAACCGTGATGTCCGCGCCGGCGCCAGCCTGCTGGACGATACCGATCGTGCCGCTCGCCAGGTCGCCGAGCTGGTTGTTGATGTTCGTGATATCGGTCGTGTTCTGCGCGATGTTGCCCTTCGCAACCGTCAGTTCTCCGTCGAGCGCGCCGAGTGCGCCGCCGACCGTCGTCTGCGTGCCGCCGTTCACGAGCGTGTACGTCGGGCCGGTCACGGCGCCCGTGGTCGGATCGATCGCGGCACCGCCGCCGAGTGCGTTCACGACCGGCGTGAGCTGCGATACGTTCACGGCGTCGGTTGCCTTCGTACCGGCGGCCATGTTGGTGATCTGGCGTTGCAGCTTGCCGCTGCCGACCGATACGCTGTTGTCGCGATCGGTGGTCGAGCTGACGCCGATCGCAACCGATTCGGCATGCCCAGCCGACGCGGCAACGCCGAGGGCGATCGCGTGCTCCGCCGTCGCTTCCGCATAGGCGCCGATTGCGGTGGCTGCGCCGCCCGAAGCCGACGTATAGAAGCCGAGGGAGGTCGTGTTCCGGGCAGTCGCGACTGCATCGTTACCGATGGCCGTTGCGCCGCCGAGGGTGGCTTGCGCGTTGCCGCCGATGGCCATTGCCCCGCCGGTGGCCACCGCGGCGGTGGCTGTGGACGGATTGATCTTAACGTACGTGTCGTCGATCTTGGGTGCGAGCGCGGCGTTCATCTGGCCGAGGTTGACGGCGTCGGTGTCTTGCGTGCCGGCCGCCATGTTGACGATTCTTCGCTGGCCGCCCGCGGCCGCGGTACCAATCGACACGACATTCGCGTCAGATGCCGTCGAACCGTTACCGAGCGCTACGCTATTGGCACCCTGCGCGCCAATCGATGCCCCATAGCCTACGGCGGTTCCGTTATCGGCCCGGGCCGATGCCATGCTTCCGACAGCAAGAACTTGCGACCCGCTGGCGCTCGCATTGGCGCCCAGCGCAGTCGCGCCGGCACCGTTCGCATATGACGCCGTGCCGAAGGCCGCCGCAGTTGCTCGACCCGCGACGGAGTCTGCAAAGGCATTGGTACCGACGGATACCGAGCTATGTGAAGCGCTTGCAGTCTGCCCGATGGCGATGCCGCCGCCCGTCGGCCCGTTCGAGCCGCTGGCTGTCGCCATCGCGCCGCCACCGATTGCGATGGAACCGGTGTTGGAGGCGGTCGCCTCGGTGTTTGCATTTCCGGCATTGACCTTGATGAGGGCGTCATTGAGCGGGTTGCTGGTAATGGCTGAGCTTCTGCTCATCCCTCCCGTCGTGCTCGCGAGCACACACGCGCCGGTAGCATCAACCCAGCCCGAGCGATCATCTTCGGTCGAGCACGCGTCGGCCGCGTATGCGCCGCCAACCACCGCACCACCCAGCGCGAGTGCGACCACGGCCTGACGCGCCGCGCGCGCCGAGCCCTTCGAGTGCGATTTCGCCGTTTCGGCCACGGCCGTCCACGTGCCCGTCGCCGCGTTCCAGATATTCCGATATGTCTTGTTCATTTCCCTACTCCTTTCAATTTGTCGGGGTACTGAAAGAATGGTAGGGATCGGGCTCGTCCGATTCTGTCGTCCGGGTCCGAATCTCGGTGGTATCCGCGTAAGACCCGCCCTACAAGCCGGCGAACACATGCCGCCGCCGCTGGTCGTCACACGTGAGCCGTCGTGACCAATGCCATACATGGGATGCCCGCAGCTCCCGCCCCGTCAGTCCACGATCGGACACGGCCGGAACGCCACTCTCCATAAGGTCATTGCCGCGCCGTCGATTGCCGAATCCCGGACGTGGTCGTTCGATCACGCGCAAGCGTCGAAAGGAATGGCCAAGGTTGGGAAAAGCACGTGACAGTCCGCTCTGCGTCAGTCGATTTCGTGACAGCGGAGGGACGTTTGCGCGCGCGAATGAAGGTGTTGAATCGGCGGCTGACAATCACGCCGATGGAAGAGCGTTGCCGAGACCTCGAGGCGCACCCGAATTCCCCGTCGTCGATCCGGAAACGGATTCGAGGCGCCGCCGACATCCGGCGGGGACGAACGATATCCGTTTCCGGTCAAGCAAATGGCGAGCGGCACCCATCGCCCACTGCAACGTCAGACCTGGATCGTCGAAGTTGCACGCACGTTCGGCGTGATCGCGAGCGGCGGAAAGGACGCGACGCTGCGCATCGCGCCATAGAACTTGTTCATCGCGACATCGATCCCGTAGTTCGGCAGTTCGCGGCCCAGGCCATGCGAGAACAGGATCTCGGGCTGCAGCGGAAAGCAGCGATCGAGCAGGAAGCGCGCGCCGGCCGGCGAGATCGTGTACGCGCAGATGCCGTAGAACTCGAGCAGGTTCATCATCAGCACCGGGCTGCGATCGGCGCGGAACGCGTCGACCGACTGCCCGAGCGACGCTTCGTCGAAACAGATCGTCACGGGCGTCCGATCGTTGAAAATCGAGCCGCGCAGAATCGAATCGAAGTTGTAGCCCCACGCCATGAAGTCGTGTGCATCTGGATGCGCGCGCAGGTAGGCCAGCGTCGCGTCGTGGAAATCCGCGCGGAAAATCGCATCGTCCTCCGCGATCGTCACGAGTTCGTCGCCGGCCGCGATGGTGGTCCACAGACGGTACGTCGTCATCGCGATGCCGTATGCGCCGCGCGTATATGGCAGCCCGGGCGCGAACAGGCCGCTATGCCGCAGCATGTCGTCCGATATTGCCCGGCCGTCGACAGCCTCGACGAACTCGAATTCCAGCGCGGGATTGTTCGCACGGAACGCCTCGCGACGCCCGACGCTGTCGCGCAGCGAGATGACGCTCACGTGTCGACGAACCGACGGCGCGCGACGTGCTTGTGCCGCGCCGGCCGCTTCGTCGGCGTCATGACATTCGACGGTCGCGTGGCTCATTACCATCCCCCGACGATCGAAATGCCGAACACGATGCCGAGCACGATCCCTAGCACGCGCCCTTGCAGAATCGGCTTCAGGTCCTCCGGCGAGAAGAACGGATCGATCACCGTCTTCCGGTTGCGCCACGCCTTGACGACGGGCGGCACCAGCAGCGCCAGCGCCATCATCAGCGCCGTCACGAGCGTCACCACGACGCCGCCTGTCCAGCGCGTGCCGGTCTCGATCACGACGTGCACGAGCGCGACCGTCGCCGAGCTCGCGACCATGCCGACTACCGTGCCTTTCACCAGAAAATCCGCGTTGCTCATGTCAATCACCTCCGTTACGCATGTCGGGTCGATCGATACCGATCGGAACGACTCGTATTAAAGGCGCGATCACTGCATTCCTCTATCGGACTGGTCCCAAACCGACCGCCCCGCACGCGGAATCGGACTGGTCCTACCGGCATCGCGCGATACACGTTGACGACCACCAAGCCACGCGGCCGCCGACCGGTCGATTCGACGCAAATTAAGACCAGTCCGATTTAGTTGCCGCATGCGGGCACCTAAAGTGGTGACCGACACGGAGCCGGCCTGCTTGCGCGAACGCCGCTCCCCGACTAACGACAGGTTCGCCGCCCGACGACGCGCGAACGATGCACCGGAGAGAAATCCATGCAGACCACGCCCGCCCTTGCGCCCCGTTTTGCCGATACCGTGTCGTCCGACGATGGCGCTTCGTCGCGTCACGCGCTCGCCGACGCATCGCCGCGGGCCGACACCCACACCGACGACGAAACGGTCGCCGCTGCGACGCAGGTGCTCGTCGAGCGGGGCGAAGTCGAGCAGGCGGTCGCACTGGCGATGCGGCACTGGCACGCGCATCCCGATTCGCCGGCCGCCGCGTTCAACTGCGGCTACGCGCTGCAGACGGCCGACCGTCACGCCGACGCGATCGCGCCGTATTCGCGTGTGCTCGAGCTTGCGCCCGCGTGGCCGTTGCTGAAGAACAACCTGGCGCTGGCGATTCGCCTTTCGGGTGGCGACCGCGAGATCGAGCATGCGCTGCTCGAAGGCGCGCTCGACGACGATCCGAACGATACGCACGCGTGGATCAACGCCGTCGTCACACGACTCAACCGGTTCGACGCGGACGGCGCGCTGCGCGCAGCCACGCGCGCCGTCGCGCTCGCGCCGCAGGATCCCAAAGCCATCAGCAGCATGGCGACCGCGTTGCAGGAGACATGCCGGTGGCACGAAGCGGAACACTACGCGCAGCGCGCCGTCGAACTCGCACCGCACGAGCCCCTGCATCGCCACAACCTGTCGCTGCTCCAGCTCGTGCGCGGCGACTTCGCCTCCGGCCTGCGCCACTACGAGGCACGCTGGGAAGGTGCCGGCGAACTGCGCGGCCGCCGGCCCGTGTTCAAACACCCGCGCTGGCGCGGCGAATCGCTCGCAGGCAAGACGCTGCTCGTGTGGGGCGAGCAGGGATTCGGCGACGTGCTGCAGTTCAGCCGTTACGTGCCGCTGCTCGCGGAGCGCGTGCATCGAGAAGGCGGGCGCATCGTCTGGAATTCGTTTCCGCAGATGGGCGCGCTGCTCGAACGCAGCCTCGCGCGACACGTCGACATCTACGATGTCGCGACGCAGCCCGACACGCTACCGGCATTCGACTACGAGCTGTCGTTGATGAGCATTCCGTGGATGCTGGGCCTCGACGGCGACGCGCTGGCCACCGATACGCCGTACCTGCATGCGGATCCGGCTGCGAGCGATGCGTGGCGCATGGCGCTCGCCGGCGAACGGCGGCTGAAAGTCGGCCTCGCGTGGACCGGCAGCCTCACGCACCAGCGCAACCCGTTCCGCCGCGTCGGCCTCGAACGCTACGCGCAGGCGTTCGGCCACCTGCAGGACAGCGTCGCGTTCTACTCGCTGCAACCCGGCGCGCAACACGACATCGAGGCCGCACGGGCGGACGGTTTCACGGTAACCGACTTCACGCGGGCGTGGACGACGCTCGACGATACCGCCGCGTTCGTCGATGCGCTCGACCTGGTGATCACCGTCTGCACGTCGGTCGCGCACCTGAGCGGCGCGCTCGGGCAATTCACGTGGGTCCTCCTCGACACGAATCCGTACTGGGTATGGCAGCGCGACCGAGACGACAGCCCGTTCTACCCGAGCGCCTCGCTGTACCGGCAGCGGACGTTCGCCGACTGGGATCCCGTGCTGAACGAGGTGGCCGCCGATCTCGGCGCGCTCGCCGCGTGACGGGCGACCAGCACGAGGACATCGTCATGGACTACAACGTCTGCATCGTCCGCCCGCCCGGCTACCTGCATTCCGGCGCGTTTACCGAACTCGCCGAAGTCATCGCATACGGGCTGGAAGATCTCGGCCACGCCGTTCGCTTCACCGAAAACAACATGATGCCGGGTGCGCGCAACATCCTGATCGGCTGCCACCTCGCCGATCCGCGCGCGGCCGAGCACGTGCCGGACGACACGATCGTCGTCAACACCGAGCAGATTCACGTCGACGAACAGCCGTGGAATGAAAATATCTACGCATGGACGTCGCGTTACGAAACCTGGGACTACAGCGAACGCAATCTCGCGAAGCTGCGTGCGCTCGGCGCGCGGCAAGCCCGCCAGCTGAAACTCGGCTTTCATCCGAAGCTGCGCCGCATTCCGAACGACGTCGAACAGGATATCGACGTGCTGTTCTACGGCACGATCGGCCCCCGGCGCGCGGCGATTCTCGATGCGCTCCAGGCGCGCGGGCTGACGGTCGGTATCATCAACAACGCGTATGGCGCCGCACGCGACGCGGCCATCGCGCGCGCGAAGGTCGTGCTGAACCTGCATCACTATGCGTCGCACATCTTCGAGATCGTGCGCGTGTTCTATCTGATGACGAACGGCAAGGCCGTGGTCGGCGAGGTGTCGCCGACCACCGCGGTCGATCCCGATTACGCAGGCGGTTTTCACGCGGCACCCTACGACGCGCTGGTCGACGCGTGCGTCGAGCTGGTCGCCGATCGCGCGCGACGCCGCGAACTCGAGGCGGCCGCACTCGATACGATCGCCCGGCATCCTCAGGCGCTGTCGCTCGCGCCGCTGTTGCGGCCGAAACGGGCGCAATACGCGTGACGTCGCCGGGTTCGCGGCCCGGCGCCCCTCGCGACGCGAATCAGAAGGCAAGCGTCGCCGTCACCCAGGTTTGCCCGCTGTCCGGCCGCTGGCCGGCTGGCGCACCGATCCGGAACGCATGCGAAACGTCCACCCGCGCGCGCGCCTTGTACTGATATGACGCCCCCACGCCGTAACCGCGTGCGTTCCACGTATTGTCCGCGCCGGCAAGCGAGCGCGACTTGTTGACCTGCCCGCGGCCGGCGTCCACGAACACACGCGCCGACAGCCCCGGCACCGCCGCGATCTGCTGCGTCAGATCGACCGATGCAACCGCGCCCTGATCGACGCTCGGCGCATCGTAGCCGTACGCGCGCACCGCATTCGGCCCGCCCAGCGACATCTGTTCCGACGGATCGAGATGCCGGCTCGCGAACTGCGCGCTCATGCGCGCGCGGACATTGGCCCCCGGCCACAGCGTCTGCGTGAAATCGGCGGAGCCGCCCCACTTCACGAACGGTCCTTGCGTCGACGGATCGCCCAGCCCGACGTCGAGTTGCCGGACGTCGCCCGCATCCGCCGTGAGCGCATACTGCAATCCGTTCGGCCGCCCCTTCCAGTCGCCGAAATGCGAGCCGTTCAACGTGACGCTCGCCACATTCGAGCGCCGGCGAAACGCGTAGGAGAAAAACGCGTCCTTCAGCAGCTTGCGGTTGTACGCAACGCCGACACTCAGGTCGTCGTTGGGTGCCGACAGCAACGGATGCTTGAGATACGCGCCGATCACGTCCGCATAACCGTCGCCGAGATCCTGCAGGGGCCCGCCCAGCGCATACTGGACGCGCGAATACTGAACGCCGCCGCGCGTTCCCGCGCCGCCCAGCGGAACGTCGTACGACGCCAGTCCGATCCACGTCTTGCCATGCGCACCGTCGCGATCCTGAAGCGCCGACGGCGCGTTATAGGCCACCACGCGCGCGCGATCGCCGATGCCGAGCGGACTGTTCGCGGTCACTTGCGCACCGACCCGGTAGCGTCCGGTACTCGGCGAGCCGGCGTTGTCGGCGATGGCCGCCGCTTCGATGGCCGGCTCGGGCGCGACGTCGAGCACCACGCGCGTGCCGCCCTCCGTGTCGCCTTGCGTCAGCAGTGGCGTGACGGAGGCGACGCCGGGCAGCGTCCGCGCGATCTGCGCGGCATGCTGCAGGTCGCCCAGATCGGGGCGCGTGATCGATCGCAACGCAGCGCCATGCGCGCCCGCACCGGGCACGAAGCGTTCGAGCGTCGCGTCCGACACGCGCGAGCGGTTGTTCAGCTCGATGCTTTCGACGTGCCCGCGCACGATGCGAAAACGCACGATGCCGTTGCTCGCGTCCTGTTCCGGCAACACGGCGAATACCAGCAGGCCAAGCTGCCGACGCAGCAGCGCATTGAGCTGCATCCGCACGATGGTGATCTGCTCGAACGTCAGATCGTGGCCGGCCGCGCCCGCGAACAATCGCGCGATGTCGCTGTCGAGCGGTTCGCCCAGCGCTTCGTTCAACTCGAAGCGTTCGACGTGCAACGTCGCCGCACCGCCACTCCCGTTACCCGCGCGCTGATCGACGACCGCATCGCCCGAATCGCCCGGCTCGCGCGCGGTATTCGAGTCGGGAGACAGCAACGACTGGTTCTGCTGCAACAGCTGGCCCGCGTTCGCCGGCGGCAGCGGCGTCTGCGCTTCCGCCCGGGCCGCGGCCAGCAGCAGCACTGCCGACGCGGAAATGCGCACCGTCGCCGCATCCATGCGGCGACCGACCGTCAATCTCGATTTCATGATGAGTTCCGCCAACCATTGCCGCAAGTCAGGCGCGGATACCGTGTCGCGGCGTCCGGTCTCGCAGCTCGTCAAGGGATTCGGGATTCGACGCCGCAGGCCTGCGCTGCGGCGGAAAGGCAGGAGTGCGCGGCGCGCTGCCGCGCATTCTCCGTCGGATGACGCATTCGCGGCTTGCGCCGCGACGGTCGAATTGCCGTGTCCGGGCAGGAGGACCAAGGAACGCCTTCTCCCGAAC
Source organism: Burkholderia sp. NRF60-BP8 (assembly GCF_001522585.2). NCBI lineage: Bacteria > Pseudomonadati > Pseudomonadota > Betaproteobacteria > Burkholderiales > Burkholderiaceae > Burkholderia > Burkholderia sp. NRF60-BP8. Next base: position 196,177 of record NZ_CP013372.1, on the reverse strand, counting down.
GGTGCGCGAAACGAATACGGGCTTCGCGCTTTTACGTGCCGCCCGCCGCACGCCGATGGTTGCGTGCGGCGGGCAGTCCGCGATGCTTACCGCGACGTGCCGATGTTGCGCATCGACAAGGTGCCGGACGTGTTCAGCGGCCCTTGCGCCGTATAGACGGCGTCGTCGCCGACACCCTCCACGGTCGCGTCGCCGTTGATCGTCGCGCCGGTCGATGCGATCGTCACGCGCCGGCCGACCAGCGTCACGCCATAGTCCGGGCCGACATTGCGCGTGTTCAGCGTCGCGCCGTTCGACACGTTCAGGTCGCCGGTGCTCGCGAGACGAACCGTCTGACCGGTGATCCGGCCGCGGATATTGACGATGCCGCCCTGGTCACCGCCACCGTCCGCATTGCGGCCGCTGATCAGCACGTCGCCCTTGCCCGGGCCACTTGCCGACCGGCTCGCGTTCGACCGGTTGATCGCATCGATCTGGCCGCGGTTGCGTGCGATTTCCGCGTCGGCCGCGCCCGATGCATACGCATGCAGGCTGGCGTAACCGTTGTCGGCCGTGATCCGGCCGTCGTTCGCGACCAGTGCGTGATCGGTTGCGCCCGTCACGTCGATCTGGTTCAGGCTGCCGTCGGCGTTCTGCGACAGCGTCGCGCTGCCACCCGCCGCGAGCGCGACGTTGCCGTTGCCGCTCGTGATACGGCCGGACGCGAGGTTCGTCGCCTGGCGGCCAATCAGCGCCGCGCCCGTTCTGGTCGCGATCGTCCCCTCGTTCTGCACGATCCCGCGCTTGCCGGCATTCGTATCGAAACGCAGCGTGCGCTTCTGCATGAAGTCGTCGTCGGACGTGTCCGCCGCCGCGAGCGTCACGCCGTTCGCATTGATCGTCGCGTCCTTGCCGACCACGATGCCATCCGGGTTCAGCACGAAGACGCGGCCGTTCGCATTCAGCGCGCCGTCGATCGACGTGACCTTGCCCGACGCGACCCGGTTGAGCACGGCCGCATTCGCAGTCGGCTGCCGGAAATTGATCGCTTCGTCGCGTGCGATGTCGAAGTCCTTCCAGTTGACGACCATCCGGTCGGTCGACTGTGCGACGTCGGTCACCTTGCCGTCTTGCGAGATGGCACCAGCACCGGCCACGATCGAGCCGCCGCGCCCCGGCTGCACCGGTTCGACCGGTGCGACGGTCGCGCCGTGCGCCTGCCCCGGTGCATAGTCGCCTGGCGCATAGCGGAAGGAACCGTGATCCGTGACGGAATACCCGGACGGTGCATGGACGGTCCCACCGAGCATCACGTGCCCGCCGGACGCGACTTGCAAGGAGTTGGCGCCACGCAGGACGCCGTCCCGGGATTGCTCGACCGCCTGGTCCCCGTACAGCTCGACGCGCCTGCCGTCCACCGAGCCATCGATACGGAGCGTGCCGCCACCGCCTTCCGCCGTCTTGATTCGCAGCTCGCCGATCCCGGCGGCGGGCGCGGTCACCGCACCGGCGATAGTCACGTTCTTGCCGTTCAGCAAACCCGCGCCGGTCACCCCGACCCGACCGTCGACGTTCAGTTCGTTGCCGGCGTTCAATCCGGCGCTGAGCGCATTGACCGCACCGGTACCGGAAACGGTCAGGTCGTTCCCTGCAAGGAGGTTGGCCGTATTCGCCCGCAGTCCGTCGTTCACGTCGAGGTTGCGACCGGCGCGAGCGTTCAGCGTGCCGAGCGTCTGCACGTCGCCGAGCACGATGTCGCGCGCGGCCAAGTCGATGGGGCCGCGTGCGTACAGCGTCCCGCCGGTCTGGGCGATGCGGTCGAACCCCGACGCGCGGATGGAGCCATCGGTCGTACCTACATCGCCCTGCTGAAGATACGTCGCGTCCTCGCCTCGCCCGACGAACTGCAGATTGCCCGCGGACACCACGCCGTCCCCCGACACATCGATCCGATTGGCTCTCAGGGACGCGTTGAATCCCTTCTCGGGACCGGTCAACGTCACGCCATTCAGCGCCAGGTCGCCAGAGCTGTCCATTCCGACGCTGCCCGCCTCGATCAGGCCACTGGCACGGATGCCCGCGCTCGTCGGCGTATCGCCGCTTGCACGGAGCGTCACGGTGCCTGCGCCCTCCGGCGCGCCCAGATCGCGGAGCGATCCTGCCGTGACGTAACCGGTATTGCGTACGACTTCGGAACGCAACGCGTCGGTCGTGTACCCTTCGAGCCGTACCCAACCGCTATCGGTATACACTCGCCCGTCGTTGGCCGCCAGGGCGCCCGGCGCTCCCGTGCTAACGTAGACCGACTCCATGCCGCCGTCGGGGTCGAGCTGGAGCATCACCTTGCCGCCGGCCGCCAAAGCGATGTTGCCGTTATCGGCATACACGGTACCGTCCGGGCCGTTGATCACGCGTGCGCCGGCCAGCAGTGCGCCGCTCTTCGTATTGATCGAGCCGTCGTTGCGCACGGTGCCCGTCGCGCCGTTGCCGTTCTGCAAGGTCAGCGTGCGGTTCGACATGAAGTCGCTGTCCGATACGTCCGCCGCCGACAGCACCACGCTGTTCGCGTTGATCGTCGCGCCCTTGCCGACCACGATGCCGTTCGGGTTCACGACGAACACGCGCCCGTTCGCGTTCAGCGCGCCCTGAATCGATGTCAGGTCCGCCGACTGCACGCGGTTCAGGATTGCCGCATTCGCATCCGGCTGCGCGATGTTGACCGTTTCGTGTTTGCCGATGTCGAAGTTCTTCCAGTTGACGATCATCTTCGACGACGTCTGGTCGATCTGCGTGTTCAGGCCGTTTTGCGCGATGCTGCCGGCGCCGGCCGCGATCGTGCCGCCCTGGACCGCATAGGCGTGGCCGGCCGCGATCAGCGGCACCAGCATCGCGAGCGGCTTGAGCACGCATCGGCGCGCTTGTCGCTCTACTGATTCATAGGACTGCTTCGATTTCATTCTGATTTTTTCCAAATTGGTCTATATCGGATCGATCTCTCACGTACCCGTTCGCGGTTGCATCGGACCGAACAGCCGAACGGGCAAGAAATTCCGACACACGAGATACAACGACCGATGCATTCGGCGGATGCTACGCAGGCCAGTTCGGCGAGTCCATCAGACCAGGATGATTCTGCCGCACGGCAGGACGGGGCTTGGATGCTTTCGGACCAGGCTGAATTCTTCCCTTGAAGATTCGTCATGCAGACCAGACGAGGTGGCCGGTTTCGCCTACCAGATCGTCCTTCCGGATTCGCGCTCGCGCTCCATCTCCGCACCGTCCCGCAACGCCGTCCGCTCCGGCGCCGCCCTCGGCGGCGGCACCGCCGCCACCTCGTCCCAGGGCAGGTTCGGAATCTCGTCGAACATCGAACGCTGCCGCTCCGCCCACGTCGCGTGCAGCATCCAGTAATACGGATCGTCCTCGTCGAACGTCGCGAACTTCGTCGCGCGCAGCGCATCGCGTTCGTACACGAGCAAATCGACCGGCAGCCCGACCGACATGTTCGAACGGATCGTCGAATTCATCGAGATCAGCGCGCACTTCGTCGCGTCCGCGAGCGGCATCGATTCGTCGAGCATCCGGTCGATGATCGGCTTGCCGTACTTCGCCTCGCCGATCTGCACGTACGGGCTCAACGGCGACGCCTCGATGAAGTTGCCGGCCGCATAGATCTGGAACAGTCGCGGCGCTTCGCCGCGCACCTGCCCGCCGACGATGAAGCCGCAGTTGAAATCGACGCCGAACTCGCGCAACGACTGCGCATCGCGCGCATGCACGGCCCGCACCGCATCGCCGACGAGCCGTGCCGCGTCGTGCAGCGAGCGCACGCGCCAGATCGATTGCGGATCGGTATCCGGCTGCGACGCGAGACGCTGCGTGACGGCCTGCGTGATCGCGAGATTGCCGGACGACAGCAGCACGACGACCTGTTCGTCCGGCACCTCGAACACCACCATCTTGCGGAACGTGCTCACATGATCGATGCCCGCATTGGTGCGCGTATCGGACAGGAACACGAGCCCCTCGTCGACGCGCATGGCCACGCAATAGGTCATCGCGCACCTCCCGCCTGCACGTCCACCTTGACGTCGAGCGATTCGTCGCCGCCGCCGATGCGCATGCCGCGCACCGGCGCGGCCGCCTCGTAGTCGCGGCCGGTCGCGACGCGGCAATACGCTTCGCCCGCAAAGCGCGCATGCGTGATGTCGACCGACACCCAGCCGAGCTCGCGCACCCACACGTCGGCCCACGCGTGGCTCGCGGCATGCGGCACGTCGCCCGCGTCGAAATAGCCGCTCACATAGCGTGCCGGCACACCGCGCGCGCGGCAGCACGCCAGCATCAGGTGCGCGTGGTCCTGGCACACGCCGTGCCGCAACGCGAGCGCGTCGGCCGCCGTGCTCGTCGCCGCGGTGATCCCCTGCCGGTAGGCAACCGTGTCCGCGATCCGCTCCGCCAGCGCGATGAACGCGCCGGGCGCGTCGCTCGCGTCGAGCGGCGCGGCGAGCGCGCGGATCGCGTCGTCGGCTTCGGTCAGCCGCGTCGCGCACGTGTAATGCTCGATCGGCACGGGCCCGGGGTCGAGCCCGAGCCGGCCGTCATCGAGCGGCTGCGTGTCGATCGCGCCGTGTGCGTGCAGCGCGATCTCGGTCAGCGGCCGCGTGACGACCAGCGAATGCAGTGCGTTGCCGTAGGTGTCGGTCGACGCGTCGAGCAGGCCGGGCGCGGCGATCCGCCAGCCCGCGACATACTGCGACGGCAGCGACGGCGGCGTCATCCGGATCTGCTGGATCGAATAGGTGAGCGGTGCCGAGTAACGATAGGTCGTCTCGTGTCGAATGGTCAGATACATGGAAACCCCGGTTCAGCTCGCGGACATCATGAACGTGCGCGAGACCATGTTGCCGAGCGCATAGACACGCTCGAGCGATTCGTTCAGGAACGCATGCAGCCCCTGCGCGCGGATCTTGCGGATATCCGCGTAGTGCAGTTCCGCCCGCAGCCGGCCGGCCTCGCGCTCGCATTCGGCCGACGCGCCGTTCTTCAGCTTGTCGAGCGTCATGCAGAAATCGTCGATCGCCGCACGCAACGAACGCGGCATCGCGGGGTTCAGCAGCAGCAGTTCGGCGACGCGATCGGGCGTCACGACGTCGCGATAGACCTTGTGATAGATCTCCATTCCCGACACCGACGTGAGAATCGACGTCCAGTAGTAGAACTCGTCGATGCCGTCCGGCGATCCGTCGGCTGCGGCCTGCTCGATGTCGAGGAAGCGCACGTCGAGCATCCGAGCGATGTTGTCCGCGCGTTCGAGGAACGTGCCGAGGCGCGAGAAGTAATATGCGTCGTCGCGCATCGCGGTGCCGATCGATACGCCGCGCGCCAGGTGCACGCGCGACTTCACCCATTCGAGGAACGCGTGCGGATCGGCCGCGAGTGCATCCGACGCGAGTTGCTCGACGCATTCGATCCACGTGTGATTGATCGTCTCCCACCACTCCGTCGTCAGCAGGCCGCGCACCGCGCGTGCATTCTCTCGCGCGCTGCGCAGGCAGGACACGATGCTCGACGGATTGTCGCGGTCCGCGACGAGGAACGCGACGACCGTCGCGGGCGCCGGTTCGCCATGCTTCGCGGCGAACGCCGGCTCGAGTTCGACCGAGCGCAGCAGCGCACGCAGCGTGCGGCGCTGACGTTCGTCGTCGTGCGGCAGCAGCAGCGATTTCAGGTTGATGTCGACGATGCGCGCGGTGTTCTCCGCCCGCTCCAGATAACGCGCCATCCAGTAGATATGATCCGCGGTGCGGCTCAGCATGCTGCCTCCTTTGTCTTGTGATCCGGGCCGTCGCCGTCTCGATCGCGCCTGCGCGTGCCGCTCATCCCGCGACCCACGTGTCTTTCGTGCCGCCGCCCTGCGACGAATTCACCACCAGCGAGCCTGCCTTCAGTGCGACGCGCGTGAGCCCGCCCGCCACCATCTTCACGGTGCGGCCCGACAGCACGAACGGACGCAGGTCGACGTGGCGCGGCGCGACGCCGGCTTCGACGAAGGTCGGACAGGTGGACAGCGCGAGCGTGGGCTGCGCGATGTAGTTGTCGGGCTGGGCGACGAGCCGCGCGCGAAACGCGTCGATTTCGGCCTTCGTCGCGGCCGGGCCGACGAGCATCCCGTAGCCGCCCGCGCCGTGCACTTCCTTGACGACGAGATCGGACAGGTGCGCGAGCGTGTAGGCGAGATCGTCGGGCTTGCGGCACTGGTAAGTCGGCACGTTGTTCAGGATCGGCTGCTCGTCGAGATAGAAGCGGATCATGTCGGGGACGAACGGATAGATCGACTTGTCGTCCGCGATGCCGGTGCCGATCGCATTCGCGATCGACACGCGCCCCGCGCGATACGCGCCGAGCAGCCCCGGCACGCCGAGCGCCGAATCGCTGCGGAATGCGAGCGGATCGAGAAAATCGTCGTCGAGCCGGCGGTAGATCACGTCGACGCGCTTCGGTCCGTGGGTCGTGCGCATGTACACGTGCCCGTTGTCGACGAACAGGTCCTTGCCCTCGACGAGTTCGACGCCCATCTGCTGCGCAAGGAACGTGTGCTCGAAGTACGCGGAGTTGTACATGCCGGGCGTCAACACGACGACGGCCGGATCGTCGACGCCGTCCGGCGCGCTGGCGCGAAGTGTTTCCAGCAGGAGGTCCGGATAGTGCGCGACCGGCGCGATGCGGTTGCGCACGAACAGGTCGGGAAAGAGCCGCATCATCATCTTGCGGTTCTCCAGCATGTACGACACGCCCGACGGCACGCGCAGGTTGTCTTCCAGCACGTAGAACGCGCCGTCGTCGCCGGCGCGCACGAGATCGACGCCCGCGATGTGCGCGCGGATGTCACGCGGCACGCCGACGTTCTGCATCTCCGGACGATACTGCGCGTTCGCATAGATCTGCGCGGCCGGCACGACACCCGCGCGCACGATGTCGCCACGATGGTAGACGTCGTGCAGGAACAGGTTGAGCGCCTGCACGCGCTGCCTCAGGCCGGCTTCGAGCGTGCGCCATGCATCGGCGGGCACGATGCGGGGAATCTGGTCGAACGGTATCAGCCGCTCGCCGCCCGACTCGTCGCCGTTCACCGCGAACGTGATGCCGACGCGGCGGAACATCAGGTCGGCTTCGGCGCGCTTGCGGCGCATCGTGTCGTCGGTCTGCCGGCTCAGCCAGCGTCCGAATTCGTCGTAATGGGGCCGAACGGCGCCGCCTTCGAGATGCATCTCGTCGTAGAACTGCATGCGGGTCTCCGTTTTATGGTTGGACGTGTCACGTCGCGCGGCGCGGCGTGACGCGATGCGCGCGGGAACGGGCGACGGATGCGACCGGCGATCGGGCCGGGTCGCGGGAGGAAATGCCGGTGGGCCGGATCACGAATCCGTCGGACGCGCTGAACGCGTCGGATGAAGCTGGACGTCGCCATCCCGAGGCGGACGGAGGATCGGTGACGCGGCCTGCTGGCGAATGTCGGTCAGCCACGACGTCAGCTCCGCATCGGTCATGCCGAGCGCCTTCGCGGTGTCGGACGACGCGGCGGGCTTGCGCGGATAACGCGCCTTCGCATGCGCCGCCGCACGAGCTGCCGATTCACGCACCTTGCGGGTCGAATCGTCGATGTCGGGCGAACGCGATGCTGCGACACACTCGAATGCGAACAGCAGGCCGCCGAGCGCTGCGAGGATCGCCGTGCGTCGTTGCGGCGCGCCGCTGAAGAAGGTCGCAAGCGCTGCCGGAAGCCGCCCGATGATGTGCTGATGGCCCATGATGTTCATGTGGCTCCGTCCTCGGCGCGAAACGAACCCCGTTCGCGCGAGATGAAAGTGATGATGCTGCGTTGCGTTCGGTATGCCGGTAAATCGCACATTCGAATTGAACGGATTCTCGGATACCCGACCGATGTCGACCGTTGCCGACAACATGCATGCGATTCTATGAATGACACGGGCACGCGTGAATCGGACCCGTCTGATTCGGCTTGATATCCGTTGATGCGGCAAGCCACGCGGAGCATGACGGCTACATTCGCCGGGTTTGACTGTTGCATGGGCAACAAGGTGACGAATACACGCCCGCACAATCAGACGGCACAGATTGGTCGTCACCGTCCCTGCCGGCAAACGGTCGCCGCCCGGTCCTGGGTCGGCATACCGTCTACGCCTTGGGTGCGAAACACGAAACGTCGACTGTCGGCCGGACTTCGTTCACGACCGGCTGAAGCGCGGGCATTCGATGGCGGTCAGTGGGCGCGGCCACATGTCTGACGCCGTCATGCTGGAAGTAACGAAACGCTAATGGGTAATGCGATGCAGGCCGGCTCCGGCGGTCGCAGCAATCATCACGACGCGGCGCCGGTCCTGCTCGGCTCGATATTCATGTCAAGAAGCATGACGGTTGCGGATGCCGGGCACACACCGGCGAACTGACCGGATGCCAACAGGGGCGCTGGGACATCGCCGAGCGCGATGCGCACGAAACCCGATCGGGCAAAATAGGTTTCCGCAGTCGTCGTACGTAATACGACCGCCTCGACAGCACGACCGCGACACGCATCCAGCAGCCGGGAAACGATCGCTTTTCCCAGACCGTTTCCACGCGCGCCTTCAGCCACCGTGATCGATCGAATCAACGAAAAATCGCCGTGATACTCGATGCCGCCGCATGCCGTCATGCCGTCGGCATCCATCGCTACGATGAAATTCAGCAAATGATCCGCCACACCGGCGACAGGCAAGCCGGCAGCACGAAGCAGCGCCTCGATCGAGGTCAGATCCGATACAGCGGCAGCGCGAAGTTGCATGGCGTCAATCCTCGACAGTAAAGACTCGGCAAAACAGTTGCGATTCAAGCGTGTGATCAGGATCGACGCGCAAGTGGCCGGCGATGCTCCACGAATCACCGGGAGGTCATTACGCTGCCTCGCATCAGATACTCCGCTGATTCACCCGCTTCGACAACGCCTCCGCACTCTCCTTCCGCTCGCTGTACCGATCGACGAGATACGGCCCGACATCGCGCGTCAGCAGCGTGAACTTGACCAGTTCCTCCAGCACGTCCACCACCCGATCGAAATAGGCCGAAGGCTTCATCCGCCCGGCTTCGTCGAATTCCGCGAACGCCTTCGCCACTGACGACTGGTTCGGGATGGTCAGCATGCGCATCCAGCGGCCGAGCACGCGCATCTGATTGACCGCATTGAACGACTGCGAGCCACCGCTGACCTGCATGACCGCAAGCGTCTTGCCCTGCGTCGGCCGGACGGCGCCCATCGACAGCGGAATCCAGTCGATCTGCGCCTTCATGATCCCGGTCATCGCGCCATGCCGTTCGGGCGAGCACCACACCATGCCTTCCGACCACTGCACCTGTTCGCGCAGCTCGACGACCTTCGGATGACTCTCCGGCGCATCGTCGGGCAGCGGCAGGCCGCTCGGATTGAACACGCGCACCTCGGCGCCCATCGCCGTCAGCAGGCGTGCGGCTTCCTCGATCAGCAGGCGGCTGAAGGCGCGCTCGCGCAGCGAGCCGTACAGCAACAGGAACCGCGGCGCATGCGTGGACGGAGAAGCCGGCCACAACTGTCCGGCATCCGGCACGCGAAACGATTCGAGATCGAGTTGCGGCAGGTCGTTCGAAAGATCAAGCACGCTTGCCCTCCGTGTCATGGCGATGAATCAGGATGTCGTTCATGCAGATGGATACGCCCGTTCGTTCACGCGCGCTCGTACCAGCCTTTCGACCGGTTGACGACGCGCACCACCAGCAACATCACCGGCACCTCGACTAGCACGCCGACGACGGTCGCCAGCGCCGCGCCCGAATGAAAGCCGAACAGGCTGATCGCGGCCGCGACGGCCAGCTCGAAGAAGTTGGACGCGCCGATCAGCGCGGACGGGCACGCAACGTTGTGCTTCTCGCCCACCGCGCGATTGAGCCAGTAAGCGAGCGCCGAGTTGAAGAACACCTGGATCAGGATCGGCACCGCGAGCAGCGCAATGACCAGCGGCTCTTTGAGGATCGCTTCGCCCTGAAACGCGAACAGCAGCACGAGCGTCACGAGCAGCGCGGCGATCGACCACGGGCTGATCTTCGACATCGCGGCGTCGAATGCCGCCTGCCCTTTGGCGAGCAGCCGCTTGCGCAAGACCTGCGCGACGATCACGGGGATGACGATGTAGAGCCCGACCGACGTGATCAACGTCGCCCACGGCACCGTGATCGCGGACATCCCGAGCAGCAGCCCGACCAGCGGCGCGAACGCGACCACCATGATGCTGTCGTTCAACGCGACCTGCGACAGCGTGAACAGCGGATTGCCGCCCGTCAGCCGGCTCCACACGAATACCATCGCCGTGCACGGCGCAGCGGCCAGCAGGATCAGCCCGGCGATGTAGCTGTCGAGTTGGTCGGCCGGCAGCAGCGACGCGAACAGATGCCGGATGAACAGCCAGCCGAGCAGCGCCATCGAGAACGGCTTGACGAGCCAGTTCACGACGAGCGTGACGCCGATGCCTTTCACATGCCGACGCACTTCATGCAGCGCGCCGAAATCGACCTTCACGAGCATCGGAACGATCATCACCCAGATCAGCAGGCCAACCGGCAGGTTGACGTGTGCATATTCCATCCGGCCGATGTGCTGAAACAGGCCGGGCAGCGCTTGCCCGAGCGCGATACCGGCGACGATGCACAGTGCCACCCAGACGGTCAGATAGCGTTCGAAGAAATTGATGGCGGGCATGGCGGCCGCCTTGCCTGCCGGCGAGACGTCGGGTGCGTTCATTGGACGGGTATCGATCTCGGTGTCGCGAGCGGCCAGCGGCTTCTCGCCGGTCGCCATGCGCGCAGTCAGTTTCGGGAAATCTCCACGAGTGCCGCCTGGAGTTCGGCGTTGCTCATGCGATCGAGCGGCAGCGCCAGCAATTGCAGCATCCGGTAGCCGAGCGCCTCGCGCGTGAGTTCGAACGCGAGACGCTTGCCTTCATCGCCGCCCGGCGCATTCGATGGATCGGCATAGCCCCAGTGCACTTTCACCGGGCTGCCGGGCCAGTACGGGCAGGTTTCGGCGGCCGCGCTGTCGCATACCGTGATGACGACGCGCATTTCAGGCGCGCCGGCGCCGACGAATTCGTCCCAGCGCTTGCTGCGGTAGCCGCTCGTGTCGACGCCAGCGTTCGTCAGCGCGTCCAGCGCGAATGGATTGAGCCGGCCGCTCGGCGCGCTGCCCGCGCTGTACGCGCGCACGTCCTTGCCGAGCTTCGCGGCCCAATGGTTGAGCATCCCCTCGGCCAGCACGCTGCGCGCCGAGTTGTGGGTACAGAGGATCAGTACGTGGGTGGTCATGGGCAATGCGCGCGAACGCGTCAACAGGTTTGCGTGCCGGACGTCGAACACGCGGACACCGGCGAGCATGGATTGCCGCCGCAGCAGTTCTCGGTGAGATAGGCCAGCAGGCCGTTCATCGTCGCGAAGTTCGCGCTGTAGATGACGAAGCGGCCTTCCTGCCGGCTCGTGACGAGCGCGGCATGGGCCAGTTCCTTCAGATGAAAGGACAGCGACGATGGCGGCACGTCGAGCAAAACGGCGATCTGCCCCGCGGGTAGGCCCCGCGGCCCGGCCTGCACGAGCGCGCGGAACACGGCGAGCCGGGATTCGTGGGCGAGCGCCGACAAGGCGGCGACGGTCTGGTTCGTTTCCATATTTCGATAATAGTCGAAATATAAAATAATGGAAACCGCCGACAGTATTCGGCGATGCAGCGAAAGGATGCGGTCCGTCGCCTTCGCGAACCTGCAAAGCACGGAGCGGTAGATCGAGACGGAGATCGGCGGCGATCTTCGCGGGACGGCGACGGACACGGCACTCCGGATCGAGGTCAGCCACAGCGGCCCGGCCATTTGTCGTTCTCTTGCCGCGCAACGCATAGTGCATAGCGTGTCGCGCACGAGCGCCGGCACACGCTAACCTCACGGGTTCCTCACGATGCAGGAAATAGACGCACGGCCCGCACACAGCCGGCCCTCACGCCTTTTTCTTCCCCTTGAGAATGAACGCCGCCGCCGTACACCCGATCATCGCGATTCCCGCGATCAGGAACGTATCGCTGTACGCCATCAGCAGCGCCTCGCGCATCACGCGCTGGTTGACGAGCCCCAGCGCAAGTTCATGCACGCCGGAGAACGATCCGCCCGGCAGCACGTCCGCGCGCGGCGCATGCACGCGCGCGAGCAGCCGCGCGAGCATCGCCATGCGCTCCTGGAACGCCTCGGAGAACGGCGTGACCGCCTCGCCGATGCGCATCGCATGCAGCTTCTGCCGCTCGACGACGATCTGGCTCATCACCGCGATGCCGATCGCGCCGCCGACGTTGCGGACCATGTTGAACACGCCCGACGCCGACCCGAGCTGCGCCTTCTCGATCCCGTCGACGGCCATCACCGCCAGCGCGATCACGACGAACGACTGCCCGATGCCGCGCACGATCAGCGATGGGACGATCACGTTCGACGCGGCGTCGGCGTCGAGGTGAATGTTCATCAGGCACCCGGCCGCGACCAGCACGAAGCCGAGCACGATCGTCGTCCGCGGGCTGGTGCGGCGCATCAACGGCGGCGTGAGGAACGACATCGCGAACTGCACGAGCCCGTACGGAATCATCGCGAGGCCGATGTCGCGCGCGCTGTAGCCGTGCAGCTCGGCAAAGTAGTTCGGCACGAGGAACACCACGCCGAACACCACCGCGCCGAACAGGAACTGCATCAGGCTCGCGATCCCGAAGTTGTACTGGCCGAGCAGCCGCAGGTTGATGAACGGCTCCTTGCGCCGCAGCTCGATCGCGACAAACGCCGCCAGCCCGAGCGCCGCGACGATCGACAGCTCGACGATCAGGTCCGACGCGAACCAGTCCTTGCGTCCGCCCTCCTCCAGCACGATCTGCAACGCGCTCAGGCCCACCGCCATCGTCGTGATGCCGAACCAGTCGGCCCGCCTGAGCATCCCGAGCTGCACCGGCACGGGCCGGATCGCCCAGCCGATCGCCGCGACCAGCGCGATCGCCGGCGGAATCTGCAGATAAAAGATCCAGCGCCACGAATACATGTCGGTGAGCCAGCCGCCGACCGACGGCCCCGCCGCCTGCGCGACGTTGTTCGCGATCGCGAACAGCGCCATCCCGAGCGGATGTTTCGACGGCGGCAATTCGGTGACGATCAGCTGGAACGACAGCGGGATCAGCACGCCGCCGAACGCGCCCTGCAGCGCCCGCGCGACGATCATCGTCGAGATGCTCGGCGCGACCGAGCACGCGAGCGAAAACGCGAGAAAGCCGGTCGCGCCGACCAAGAGCACGCGTCGCGCGGAAAACACCTGCACGAGCCAGCCGGTGAGCGGAATCACGACGATCTCGGCGACGAGGTACGCGGTGGTGATCCACGAGCCTTCCTCGAAGCTCGCGCCGAGCGAGCCGCGGATGTCGGGCAGCGACGCATTGGTCACGTGCACGTTCATGCCGGCCATGAAGCAGCCGAACACGCCGCCGAGCACCGCGACCCACGCGCGCAGCGAAACGGTGTCTTCGTGCGCAGCCTGCGCGGTCGTCGTGCTCACGTGCCGGCCCCTTGCGTGCCGCGCGTGTCGACGCGCGCGATCACCGACATCCCGGGTCGCAGCACGACACCGGCCGGCGGCGCATCGACGCGGATCTTCACCGGGATGCGCTGCACGATCTTCGTGAAGTTGCCGGTCGCGTTGTCGGGCGGCAGCAGCGCGAACTGCGCCCCGGAGCCCGGCGCGAGGCCGATCACGCGGCCGTGCAGCGTATGGCCCGAATAGGTGTCGACGTCGATCTGGACGGGCTGGCCGTCGTGCATCGCGCCCAACTGCGTTTCCTTGAAGTTCGCGACGACGTACACGTCGCTCAGCGGCACCACCGCGAGCAGCGGCATCCCGACTTCGACGTACTGGCCCGCCCGCACCGCGCGCTGGCCGACGCTGCCGTCGCGCGTCGCCCGGATCACCGTGTGATCGAGATCGAGCTGCGCGAGCGCCAGCTTCGCCTGGGCCGCCGCAAGCCGGGCGCGTGCCTGCGCGATCGCCGCGGTGCTCTGTTCGCGGCGGCGCTGCAGCACGGTCTGCTGGTCGGTCTGCACCCGCACGGCCGCGCCGGCGCGGGTCAGCTCGGCGCGCGCCTTCAATGCGTCCGCGTGGGCCTGCTCCCAGCGCTGCCCGCTCGCGGCGGATTCGGCCAGCAGTTGCTTGTAGCGCGTCGCATCGGCGTCGCGCCGCGCGGCTTCGGCGCGCGCGGCGGCCGCATCGGCGTCGGCCTGCGCGATCTGGCTGCGCTGCTGGCCGATCTGCGCGTCGAGCGTCGCGGCCGCCGCCTGCTCGGCCTGCAGCGTCGCGTCGGCCGCCGCGACGGCGGCCTGCGCATCGTCGACCTTCGCGCGATAGTCGCGGTCGTCGAGCCGCACGAGCACGTCGCCGCGCTTCACCGGCTGGTTGTCGTCGACGGCGACCTGCGTGACGTAACCCGACACGCGGGAGCTGACGGTCACGACGTCGGCGCGGACATACGCGTCGTCGGTGCTTTCGATGAAACGGCCGACGGTCCACCAGTGCCAGCCGAACACGGCGAGCGCGATGACGGCGAGCACGACGCCCGCGGCGATCAGTTGGCGCCGGGAGAACCGGGCGGTTTTGGCTTTTTCGGGTACGGCAGTCGTGCTCATGATCGGAATGATGAGTTGGCGTGCAAGAGAACGGACAGGGACGCGGCGAACGCAGCCGGCTACGGTTGCCAGCCGCCTCCGAGCGCCTTGAACACGGCGACCTGGTCGAGCGAGACCTGCTGCGTCGACTCGGCCAGCGCCGAATCGACCGCGACGAGGCTGCGCTGCGCGTCGAGCACGCCGAGGAAATCGAGGGCGCCGGCTTCGTAGTTCAGCTCGGCGAGGCGATAGGCGCGCGCATGCTCGGCACGCGCGGTTTCGAGCGCGGCGCGGCGGCGCCACGCGGCGCCGTAGCGAGCCAGCGCCTGTTCGGTTTCCTTCAGCGCGCGCAGCACCTGCGCATCGAACTGCGCGCGGGCGAGCGTGTCGTCGGCGCGGGCCTGCGCGAGCCGCGCGCGGTTCGCCGCCATGTTCGGAAAGCGCCACGTGATCAGCGGGCCGACGCCCCAGGCGATCGCGTACTTGTCGCCGAGCGTCGACGGATCGCCGCCGGTCGACAGCCAGTTCACCGAGCCGCCGAGCGAAATCGACGGATACAGCTCGGCCGTCGCCACGCCGATCCGCGCATTCGCGGCGGCCAGTTGGCGCTCGCTCTCGCGCAGGTCGGGGCGGCGGCGCAGCAGCGACGCGCCGTCGCCGACCGGGAACGGCCGCGCCAGCACGGGTGCGGTGCGGCAATGCGCGGCGGCGTCGGGCAGCGCGCCGGGCGCGCGCCCGGTCAGCACCGCGAGTTCGTACAGCGCCGCGCGCCGCGAGCCGACGAGCGCCGGCAAATCGGCGCGCGTGTCGTCGGCGAACGCGCGCGAACGCGCCACTTCGAGGTCGGACACGAGCCCGTGCGCGCGCTGCTTCGCCGTCAGCGCGGCCAGCCGGTCCGCGATGCCGACCGACTGCTCGGCCACGTCGATCCGCTCGCCGTATGCGCACACCTGCGCATACGCGGCCGTCGTCTCGGCGGCCACCACGACGCGCATCGCATCGGACGCGGCCTGCACCGCGTCGGCGTCGGCCTGCGCGGCATCGACCAGATGGCGCACGCGGCCCCACAGATCGACTTCCCACGACAGCGAGAACGACGGCGCGAAACCCCAGCGCGTCCGCGCATCGGTGTCCTTGGCCGCCGCAACGATCTGGTCGGGCGCGTGCTTGCCGTAGTCGACGCCGAAGCCGGCCGTCGTGTCGGGCAACCGCGCGACGCCCGCCTCGTCGAACACGGCACGCGCACGCTCGACCCGCGCGACGGCCGCGGCGAGATCGCGGTTCTGCGCCAGCGCATCGCGCACGAGGCCGTCGAGTACGGGATCGTCGTACAGCCGCCACCAGCGTTGCGGCGGTTCGCCGGCGGCCGCGGCCGGCACGTCGGCCACCGCGTCAAACGGCCCGGTGCGCGTCGCGTCGGACACCGGCGGCCGATACGGCTCGCCGACCGAACACGCGGCCAGCGCGGCCGACGCCAGCAGCACGGCCGCACAGGTGGCGCGCCGCACGCGCGGCAAGCGTGTCTCGACGGCGGGAGAAACGGGCGAAGCGGACGGAATGGACGGAACGCGCATCGGGTGGCAGTGGCAAGGAGGTCGAACAAACGATGGGCTTATGGTAATTTCGACCTATGCGGTCGATCTCGCGCGTAAAGCGCATTCGTCGTCGAGAAAAGGACAATCCCGATCAATTGGAAAATTTCTTCATCGCACTCGAGCGCCAGGCGCGCGACAAGCAGATCGCCGTCGTCGCCTCCGACTCGCCGGCGGGCATGGCGTACCCGCCGCATTCGCACCGCCAGGGCCAGCTGATCCACGCGATTTCCGGCGTGATGATCGTGCACGCGGACGCGGGCAGCTGGGTCGTGCCGACGGGCCGCGCGGTGTGGGTGCCGGGCGGCACGCAGCACGAGATCCGCTCGGCCGGCGACGTGCAGATGCGCACCGTGTTCGTCGGCCCGGAAGTGCGGCCGAGCCTGCCGGCCGAATGCCGGGTGATCGAAGTCGGCACGCTGCTGCGCGAACTGATCGTGACGGCCTGCGACCTGCCCGCCGACTACGACCTGTCGCACCGCGCGGGCCGCGTGCTCGCACTGATCCTCGACGAGATCGAGATCGCGCCGTCGCTGTCGCTGCACGTGCCGATGCCGCACCATCCCACGCTCGTCGCGCTGTGCACGCGGCTCATCAACGACCCGTCGTCGGTCGTCACGCTGCAGGCGTGGGCGCGCGACGCACACATGAACGAGCGCACGCTCGCCCGTGCATTCAAACGCGAGACGGGCATGACGCACGGCGCGTGGTGCCGCCACGCGCGGCTGCTGCTGAGCCTGCCGCGCCTCGCCGCCGGCACGCCGATCCTCGAACTCGCGCTCGAACACGGCTACGACAGCCCCAGCGCGTTCGCGGCGATGTTCCGCAAGACGCTCGGCGTCGCGCCGAGCGAATACTTCCGGCGACGCTGATCCGTCCGTCGATTGTCCGTTTTGCGATGATCGATCGCTGATGCGCGCGCGCGGCGTGCCGCAGCCGTCGCTACAGTAGCGGCATTGCCACCTGGCCAGCCAGAGGTTTCGTCATCCCGATGGATCTGATTCAAAGCATGCAGGCGTTCGTCACGCTCGCGGACGCGGGCACCTTCACCGAGACCGGCAAACGGCTCGGCATCACGACCGCACACGTCAGCCGGCTCGTCGCGTCGCTCGAGCATCGTCTCGGCATCCGGTTGCTGAACCGCACGACGCGTTCGATGTGCCTGACCGAAGCGGGCGAGCGCTATCTGGCGCGCGCCCGCGACATCACGCTGGCCGTCGATGCGAGCGAGCGGGAGGCGCGCGACGCGCGCGTGCATCCGCACGGCCGGCTGCGCGCGCATTGCAGCGCCAGCATCGCGAACCATTTCGTGATTCCGCTGATCGGGCAATTCCAGGCGCGCTACCCGGACGTCAGCGTCGACCTGACGCTCGCGCCGCACTTGCCGAAACTGGTGCGCGACAGCTACGACGTCGCGGTGATCGCAATGCCGAGCCTGCCGAGTTCCGAACAGGTCGCAATCGACGTCGGCCGCATCCGCAGCGTGCTGTGCGCATCGCCCGCGTATCTCGATGCGCACGGCACGCCCGATTCGCCCGGCGCGCTGGTTCACCATCGCTGCGTACAGCTGGTTGCGCCCGCGTATCACGAGCGCATCTGGACGCTGTGGAACGGCGCGGAAGCACAGACGGTGGACGTCGATCCGTCGATGACGGCCGACGTCGCCGCGTCGCTCGCGATCGCGGTGCGCGAAGGCGCGGGGATCGGCTTGCTGCCGGACTTCGTCGCCGCGGCAGACTTGCGCTCGGGCGCGCTGGTGCGTGTACTGCCCGACTACCAGGCGGAGGAAATCGGCGTGTTCCTGGTGTACGCGTCACGTCAGCATCTCGATGCGAAAACGCGCGCGTGGGTCGACTTCATGAAGGCCGCGCTACGCGATGCGTTCGCACAGATGCACGACGACGCGTGCGCACCACCGGCCAGGAAAAAAAACCACGCGCCGGGCAAGGCCGGCGCGTGGGCCGGCGCCGCCGCGTAGCGGCACGGCACCGGCGGGCAATGCACGGTTACTGCGGCTTGAACAGCGCACGCAGGTTCGTCATCGCCATGTCGAGGAAGCCGGTGACGAACGCGTCGAATTCCGGCTGGCGCGCGGCGCCGCCGTGCGACGGTTCGCCGGCGATGTCCCACGTCACCGTGCAGGCCTGGTCGCCGCGCGGCTCGACGCGCATCAGCGCCCACAGATTGCCGATGTCGAACGACGTATGGATCAGGCTCCACGTCATCACCATCGCTTCGTCGTCGTGGCTGTTGAGCTGTTCGACGACGACGTTGCCGTCCGCGAAATGCTTGATGCGCAGCGAGCGCACGCCTTCGCCGATCATGTCGGTATGGTCGAGCCCCGTGATGAAGCGCGAGAAGCCGGCGAAATCGCCGACCACGCGCCACGCGTCACGCGCCGGCACGTCGAGATCGGCCGAGCCGGACAGGATCGGCGTTTGCGGCGCGTAGACGAGCGTGGACGGACGGGGTTGCGTTGCAGTACGTTGCAGCATGATGCCTCCTTGATGAATGATGCGATGACAGCGATTGATCAAATGGGGTACGTCTTCACCACGCGGGTTCGGGCTCGGCGTCGCGGCGGGCGTCGTTCGCGCGCGGCGTCGGCTCGGGCGGCGGCGGCATGAAGCCGCATTCGGCGAGATAGCCGAAATGCGCATCGAGCAGCGCGTCGTCCTTGTCCGGATACGTGACGCCGAGCCGGCGCAGCGTCGCCTCGGTGCGCGCGTGGTCGATGACGGCCATGTCGCCGATGTCGTCCTGCCGGTCGTCGAGATAGAACGCGACGACGTCGAACAGCGCATTCGATTCGTCGATCGACAATAGCCGTTCGCGCCAGACCTCGGGCGCCTCGAAACGCAGCGGATAGCCGCGCCGCGCGAGTGCGCGCAGGTAGCCGGCCCAGTCGAGCGGGCGCGGGTTGTGCAGATGGAACACGCGCTCGGTGCGCGCACCGTCGAGCGTGCACGCGACGATCGCCCGCGCCAGGTAGTCGACCGGACTCAGGTCGAACAACCCGCCCTCGGTCGCGAGCGGCGCGCAGCCGAGCTGCACCGCGCCCTTGAGCAGCAGCAGGATCCGGTTGCGTCCCGGCTGGCACAGCCCCGTGCGCGAATGGCCCGTGATGTTGCCGGGCCGCAGGATCGTCGTGTCGATCCCGCGCGCAGCCGCTTCGGCAACGAGATGCTCGGACACCCACTTCGTCAGGTTGTAGCCGTTGTTGACGAAGGCAGGGCCGGCCTCCGACGGGGCCGCCTCGATCAGGCGGCCCGTCGGGCCCGTCGCGCTCGCCGCGGATAGCGTCGATACGAAATGCAGCGCCTTGCGGCGACCGCTGCAGCACAGGCGGAGCAGCTCGAGCGTCGAGCCGACGTTCTCCGCGTGCAGGTACGGGTAGTCGTACACGTGGTTCACGTGTGCGCCGTTATGATGAATCGCGCCGACCTCGGCCGCGAGCGTCTGCCACACCGCGTCCGACAAGCCGAGACGCGGCGCGCCGAGATCGCCGCGCAGCACGCGCACGCGCGGATGCCCGCACAGATGGCCGAGCCCGTTGACGAACGCCGCTTCGTCGAGCCGCCTGCGCGCGCTCGCGTCGTCGTCGCCGCGCACGACGCAGTAGACGATCTGATTCGTATGACTGATCAGTTCGCTGAGGATGAAGCTGCCCAGGAAGCCGTTCGCACCGGTCAACAACACCGCGCCGGGGCCGTCGCCCGCCGGCTGGTCGGCCGGCAGTCGCACGTCGTCGGGCAGGCGGCGATCGTCGTGCACGCGCGCCGGCACGTTCGCACCGCGCTCGCCCGACTCGTCGGTTAGCAGCGCCGCGAGCGCGGCGATCGTCGGCCGCTCCATGAAACGCGCGAGCGCCGCGTTGCCGCCCAACTCGCGCTTCACCGCAAGCATCAGCCGCGACACCAGCAGCGAATGGCCGCCCAGTTCGAAGAACGACGCATCGCGGCCGATCTCGTCCGGCGCGAGTTCGAGCAGCGTCGCCCACATCGCGGCGAGACGAAGCTCCAGCGCGCCACGCGGTGCATCGCGCGTGTCGCTCCCCGCACGCGACACCGGCAGGCGCGCGAGCGCGGCGCGATCGATCTTGCCGTTCGGCGTCGCGGGCAGCACGTCGAGCGTCGTGATGTCGTACGGCACCATGTAGTCGGGCAGCGTGGCGGCCAGCACGGCGCGCAGCGCATCGGGCGTCGCCGCCGCGTCGACCGGCTTCGCGGCGAACAGGCGGATGCGCTTGCGCTCGTCGGGCACCACCGCGCACTGGCGGTACAGCCCCGCCGCCAGCGCGGCCGTCTCGATCTCGCCCGGCTCGACGCGAAAACCGCGAATCTTCAGTTGCGCGTCGCGGCGGCCCACGTAGCGCAGCGTGCCGTCCGGCTCCCAGCTGGCGATGTCGCCGGTCCGGTACATCGTCGCGCCGGGCGCATCGTACGGATCGGCGACGAAACGCTCGGCGCTCAGGTCGGGCCGGCCGAGATAGCCGAGCCCGACGCCCGCGCCGGCGATGCACAGCTCGCCTTCCTCGCCGGTGAGCACCGGACGGCCGTCGGCCGCGAGCACGTGGCAGCGCGCGTTCGCGATCGGCCGGCCGATGCGCCGGTTGCTGTCGCCGGCGCGCAGTTCGCCCGTCGTCGCGAGCACCGTGCATTCGGTCGGCCCGTAGATGTTGTGCAGCCGCCGGTTCGCGCTCCAGCGCGCGATCGTGTCGGGGTCGCACACGTCGCCGCCCGTGACGAGGTGCGCGAGCGCGGGCCAGTCGCAATCCGGCAGCGCCGCGAGCAGCGCGGGCGGCAGGAACGCGTGCGTGATGCGCGCGTCGGCGACGAGCGTCGCGAGCGCGTCGAGTTCGCGGCGCTGCGCTTCGCTCGGCGCGACCAGCGTCGCGCCGGCGAGCCAGGTCGGGAACATGTCGAGCAGCGACGCATCGAACGCCACCGTCGAGAACTGCAGCACGCGCGACGACGCATCGAGCGACACGTGCGCGCGATACCAGTGGCAGAACTGCACGATGTTCCGGTGCGACAGCATCACGCCTTTCGGCACGCCGGTCGACCCCGACGTGTAGATCGCGACCGCGCAGCGCGCATCGCGGTCCGCATCCCGTTCGAGCGGCCACTGGCCGGCCAGCGCATCGGGCGAGGCGTGCGCGTCCGCTTCCGCGTGCGCGCCGCAGTCGATCACGTCGAGGTCGAATCCGTCGAGCAGCGCCGGCTCGACCGCCCCGCCGACGACGAGCGCCTGCGCCCCCGATTCACGCAGGATCGTGCGGGCCCGCTCGGGTGGAAACGCGGGATCGAGCGGCACGCAGGTCGCGCCGGCGCCCAGCACGCCGACGATCGCCGGGTACAGCGCGACGCCCTTGTCGAGTCGCACCGCGACCACACGCGGCGCGGCCGGCCGCGCGGCGATGCGCGCGGCAACCTGGCGGGCGCGCGTGACCAGCTCGCGATAGGTCAGTTGGCCGTCGGCCGCGACGAGCGCGCAGGCATCCGGCGCACCGGCCGCCGCACGCGATACGAGTTCGGGCAGCGACGGTTCGCACGGCCATTCGGCCATCGTATCGTTCGACGCGTGCCAGCCGGCCAGCCGTTCGAGATCGAGCACGACGTTGGCCGGCCCGGGCGGTGTCGCGCGCGGCGCGTCGTTCGGATCGCTCAGCTCGCGGGCGATCCCGCTCGCGACTTCGTGCATCAGATCGACCGCGCACGCGGCGATCTCGTCCGCGAGATCGGCACCGTTGAGCGCCACGCCGAACGCGAGCGTCGCGTGGGCCAGCTCGCGCGTGTCGCCCGGCGCCGCGTCCGTGAGCCACGCGACGCGTGCCTCGCGCGGCGGAAAGGCATCGGCGACGATCTCGCACCGTAGCGGCCGAGCGTGCGCGCAGTGTACGGCCGGGTCCGGCGCGCCGCAGACGATCGACCACTCGGCCGCGTTGCGCAACGTGTCGGGTGCCGGCGCCGGCAACAGCAGCGCGTCGGCCGCGTCGCGTAGCGGGCCGTCGCGTCCGTCGGCGATGCAGACGGTATGGCCGGTCGCCTCGAGTTCAGCCGCCAGCCGTGCAGCGAGACGGGTCTGGCCGCCGATCGCAATGATGATCGCTTTCATCGACGTGACTCACAGGTAGTCGGACAAGGCCGCGCGGGTCGGCGCGTGATCGAGCAGGCCGCTCATCCGGAAGAACTGCCGGATGTTGACGATCATCGGATGCTGGCTCGTGATCGGATACGCGCCGACCATGTCGTCCGCGATCCGTGCACGCTCGGCGGCCGGCAGATCGAGCGCATCGATCAGGCGGCGATCGAACTGCAGTTGCAGGTCGGCGCTCAGGTATTCGCGCAGGAAGCACGGCAGCCCTTCGCCGAGCGCGAGCCGCGCGAGTTCGTCGATCTCAGACCAGTACAGCTTCACGAGATTGATCCAGAACGCCGAGTGACGGCCTTCGTCCGCGAGGTGATCGGCCATCACGCCCTTCACCGAGCGCTTCAGCGTCGCGTCGCGCGAGAACGCCGCGACTTCCGCCGTGACCGTGTTCTCCGAGATCGCGACGCACAGCAGCTCCATGCCGTCGCGATACTGCGCGCCGACCCGCTCGACCGCGCGCGGAATCGCGCGCGACAGCTCGATCTCGCTGTTCGGCGGCAGCGGCGCGATGCCGGTGGCCTCCTCGACCTGCCGCAGATAGTCCATCGCGACGTACGCGTGGTAGTCCTCGTCGATCACGACGGTCATCGCATCCTGCCGGCACGCGAACGGAAACGGGTGCGCGAACCGGCCGCGCGCGATTCGCAACGCGGTGGCGTTGACGATCTCCGTCTCGAAGATGATCACGTCCTGAATGTACTTGTAGAAGCTCTGCAGCAGGACGAAGTCGCGCACCGCGTCGCCCGCGTCGACGATCACCGGATGCGCGCACAGCGGCTGGCGTTCGAGCGGGTAATAGCGCAGTTCGTCGTCCTCGACGATCCGCCGCGGGCGCGATCGCACGGTCGCGCGCGCCTCCCAGCGATCGACGTGGCTCACGTATGTGACGGCGGTCGTCATCGCGTGTCCTCCGGGGAACCGTAGTAATGGATTTCGAGCAGCAGGCAGCCCGCGTCGCTGCGAAACGGGCCATGCGGCGTGCCGGCCGGACGCACGAAGTAGCTGCCTTCCCGATACGTCGCGCGAGACTCGCGCGTCACGACGTCGACCAGGCTCTGGTCGCCGTCGATCAGGTGCACTTCCTCGTGGTAGTCGTGCAGGAACGGCACGCGCGTGCCCGCGCCGGGATCGAACCGCACGATCCGGGTCCGGATGCCGCGCTTCGCGTGCTCGTCCAGCGTATCGACGAGCACGACCTGGTCGATGCCGTCGTCGAACGCCGCCGGGTGCTCCCAGTCGAGTGCCGCGAAATCGACGATGCGCTCGGAGAGCCCGCGCGCGTTCATGCCGGCACCACGTTGCGGGTGTGGCCGAGATGCGCGAGCAGCCCGTCCCACAGACGCATCCGCTCGTCGATCGCGTCGAGCCCGGCCTGCAGCGCTTCCTCGAGCTTCGCCGCGTCGCCGTCCGCCGCTTCGCGGATCATCGCGCGCGCCGCCGGCCCATGCTCGCCCGAATCCACTTCGATATGGCGGTCGAGGTAATACACGAGCAGCGGAATCGACGAGCGCTCGATCTTCCATTCGTCGAGCAGCGTGCGGAACATGTCGGGAATCACGTTCTCGCGGCCGTAGAAGAAGTTGCCGAGCACCTGGTGCGTCGCGCCCGACGTGCACGCGGCCATCGTCGCCTCGACGAAGCGGATCACCGGCTCCGGCGCATCGACGGCCTTCAGCGCGGCCGACACCGAGAAGCCCGAGCGCACCAGCGACACCATTTCCTCGATGCGTGACGTCGACGCGCCGACATCGCGCATCGCGTGCAGGTACAGGTCGTAGTGGCTCATGTGGCCGTTCGGCGTTTCGTCCGATTCCTCGCCGAGCACGATCTCGTTGATCAGGCGCGACGCATTCGCGTTGCGCGGCGCGACCCACGGCACCGCGACGGTCGTCAGATCCTGCTGCAGCCGCTTCACGAGCGACATGAAGTCCCACACGGCAAACACGTGCCATTCCATGAACACGCGCAGCTCGTCGATGGTACGGATCGATCCGAACACCGGATGATGCGCGAGCCGCTCGTGCTGCTCGCCGATTTTTCGCTCCAGCCCTTCCAGTTGATTCACGGGACTCTCCTAGTAATGTCCGCTCGCGCCAGCCCACCGCGCCGGCTTCCGGCGCCGGAAACCGTTTCCGGCGAATTGCCTGCATGCCGTTTTCGGCTTGCGCAGCAATTTCAGGCGTCGATGCTAAATAAGCTGATAATTTGCCGCCTATTGAAAACGGACATTCTCATATTCTTTCCGGACCAGACCACCCACCCATCCACAAAAGCCTTTACCAGCAAGGCTTTGAAGAATTACAAACAGAACCGCACGGAATTGACAGCCGCAAATCGGGCTGTCTAGGATAAGAATTGCGATTCATCAAAAATGAAATGCACGATGCGAATATGTATTTTTTATTAAACAAATGCGCATTTAATTCATCCACCGGAATAAGCTTTCCAGGAGAAACGACGTGACCGATTCGACGCTTCAATTGCCGCTGTCCGCGCCGCAGCGGGATTTCTGGGAGGCCGCGCTCGCGTATCCCGTCCCGTCGACGCACATCTACGCGGCCGAGTATTTCGAAATTCGCGGCGCACTCGACACCGGCGCATTCGAACGCGCGCTGCGGCAGGTGATTCGCGAGGCGCAGACGCTGCACACGACGCGCATCGTGCTGGATGGCGACACGCCCGTGCGTGTGCTCGACGCCGCGCTCGCCGACCACTGGACGCTCGAACACGTCGACCTCGCCGGCACGAAAGACGCACACGCCATCGCGCTCGCCGGCATGCGCGCGCACTGCACGGGCGCGATCGAGCTGGCGCGCGGGCCGTTCTTCCGCCATACGCTGTACCGCATCGCGCCGGGACACTACTACTGGTATCACGGCTACGCGCACATCCTGGTCGACGGCTATTCGGGCAGCCTGATCGCCACGCGCGCCGCCGAGCTGTACAACGCATTCGCATCGGGCGCCAAGGCGCCGCCCGCGCGCTTCGCGTCGCTCGCGGAACTGCAACTGGACGAAGACGCGTACCGCGCGTCCGAACAGTTCGCGCACGATCGCCGCTACTGGCTCGAGCGCTTCGCGGACCAGCCGCGCACGGTCACGCTCGCCGGCCCCGCACGCTTTCCCGAGCGCGACGACGGGCCCGACCTGCGCGAGACACGCGTCGCCTCCGCAACCGAAAGCGCGCGCATCGAGGCGGTCGCCAGGAATCTCTTCACGTCGACGGTGCCGCGCCTCATCACCGCGCTGACCGCCGCGTACCTGTACCTGAACACCGGCGCGCACGACATCGTGCTGTCGGTCGCCGCGATGGCGCGCACGTCGGCGCGCGAGCGCCGCACGCCGGCGCAGTGCGCGAACATGCTGCCGCTGCGCCTGCACGTCGAGCCGGGCCACACGCTCGACGATCTGTGCCGCCAGGCGAACCGCGAAATGATCGCGCTGCGCCAGCACCAGCGATACCGGATGGGCGACCTGCACCGCGAGCTGACGTCGCTCGACAACGGCCAGGGCGTGTTCGGCCCCGAGATCAACATCATGGCGTTCGACTACGACCTGCGGTTCGGCGACTGCGTGACGACGTCGCACAACCTGTCCGTCGGCACGACCGACGACCTGATGGTGAACCTGACCGACCGACGCAACGGCGAGCCGCTGCGCTTCGACTTCGACGCGAGCCCGCAGTACTACAGCCGCGACGCACTGAACGCCCACGTCGGTCAGTTCCTGACTTTCATGCGTGTCGCGCTCGACGAACCGTTCGCGACGCTCGGCGCGCTCGAAAGCCGGCTCGACTTCCAACCGGCGGCGCTCGCCGGCTGAGCGTCACCTGCGTCACCGTGTTGCCCCGTCCAACCTGATCACTACGGAGTCCTGTCATGTCCTATTCGGAATCGCGCTTCTGGCATCCCCGGCAACATCCGCTCGCCGCGTCGCGCCAACCGATCCGCATCACGCGCGGCGAAGGCTGCTATCTGTACGACGACACCGGCCGGCCGTATCTCGACGCGGTCGCGTCGCTGTTCAACGTGTACGTCGGCCACGGCCGGCGGGAAATCAAGGAAGCGATCGTCCGGCAGCTCGACGAACTCGAATATCACCCGGTGTTCGCCGGATTCAGCCATCCGCGCGCGGAAGAGCTGTCGGCGCGGCTGATCGGCATGCTGCAGCCCGAAGACATGAGCCGCGTGATCTTCGGCTCCGGCGGCTCGGACGCCGTCGAGGCCGCGCTGATGATCGCGCGGCAGTACTGGAAGGTGTCCGGGCAGCCCGAGCGCACCAAGTTCATCGCGCTGCGCCAGGCTTATCACGGCTCGCACTTCGGCGGCAGCTCCGTCACCGGCAATACCGTCTACCGGCGCAACTACGAGCCGACGCTCGCCGGCTGCTTCCACGTCGAGACGCCGTGGATCTATCGCAACCCGTTCACGCACGATCCAGAAGAACTCGGCCGCCTGTGCGCGTCGCTCGTCGAGCGCGAGATCCTGTTCCAGGGACCCGACACCGTGGCCGCCTTCATCGCCGAACCGGTGCAGGCGACCGGCGGCATCATCGTGCCGCCCGCGAACTACTGGCCGCTGGTGCGCGAGGTGTGCGACCGCCACGGCGTGCTGCTGATCGCCGACGAAGTGGTGACGGGCTTCGGCCGGACCGGCGCCGCGTTCGGCAGCCGCGGCTGGGGCGTCGCGCCGGACATCATGTGCCTGGCGAAGGGCGTGTCCTCAGGGTATCTGCCGCTTGGCGCGACCGTCGTCAACCGCCGCATCGAGAACGCGTTCGCGTCCAACCCGGGCGGCATCGGCACGCTGATGCACGGCTACACCTACTCGGGCCACCCGATCGTCTGCGCGGCCGCGCTCGCGAACCTGCAGATCATCGTCGACGAGGACCTCGCAGGCAACGCGGCGCGCGAAGGCGCGTACCTGCTGGAGCGGCTGCAGCCGCTCGTCGACCGCTATCCGGTGGTCGGCGACGTGCGCGGCAAGGGGCTGCTGGTTGGCATCGACCTCGTGAAGGACAAGGCGACACGCGAATCGATCGAGCCGTCGGACGGCTATACGGCCGCACTGGCCGACGCGGCGCGCGATGCGGGCGTGCTGATCCGCTCGCTCGGCAACCGGCTCGCGATCGCGCCGCCGCTCGTGATCGGTCGCGAGGACGTCGACCGGATCGTGCATGCGGTCGAGCATGCGTTCGAAACGGTGCCGCGCTGGACCGCACGCTGAGCGCGACAGCGGGGGCAGTGGCGGCGCTCAGCGCGCCGCCGCTTCCGCGGCCGCGAGGTACTGGCTCGGCGTGACGCCGAACGCACGCTTGAAGGTGGCCGCATAAGTGGTCGGGCTGCGATAGCCGACCTGATGCGCGGCCTGCGTGACGGGCATGCCGCTCGCGAGCAGCGCGAGCGACATCGACAGCCGCAGTTGCTGGCGCCACGCGGCCACGCTCATGCCGGTCTCGCTGCGAAACAGGCGCGCCAGATGGCGCGCGCTCAGCGCGGCGTCGCGTGCGAGCGTGTCGAGCGGCAATTCGCAGTGCGGCTCGCGCTGCAGCCGCTCGCACAGCTTCAGCAGGCGCCGGTCGCGCGGCAGCGGTAACGTGAGCGGCGTCTGCGCGAGTTCGCGCAGCTCGTCGGCGAACAGGCGTGCGAGCGGGTCGTGCTCGATGCTGCAATCGAACGGATGGGACACCCGCGTGGCGAGCTCGCGCAGCAGCGGCGATACGGTCATCGCGCACAGCGTGGCCGGCAGCCGCGCGCTGAGCGCGTCGCAGAGGTAGAGCGAGCAGAACTGGACGTCGTCGGCCACGTGCATCGCATGGACGGTGCGCGCCGGAATCCAGATCGCGCGCAGCGGCGGGGTGATCCAGCGCTGGCCTTCGACGTCGAGTACTAATACGCCGCGCGTCGTAAACAATAGTTGCCCGGCCTGATGCGCATGCGGTGCATACTCGTGAGCAAGCGCGCGGGCGGGGGCCGACGCGCGGGGCGGTTCGATCGCGCGGATCCCGCCGAAGGCGAACGCGCGCGCGCCGGCGCGCGCGAGGAGAGGCACGTCTTGAACGCTGGTCATGGTCGATCGTCCTGATACGAAACCGGAGGGGTACCGCAACACGTGAAACGACGGGGGACAGGTGCCCGCACAAGCGGGCCCGTCGTGCGAACAGCCGCCATTAAACCGGCGTCGGCTTCGCCTCAAAACTGTCCTTTTGAACAGGATACGCGCGGGCCGCAATGCACGGCCCGCCCACACCGACGAGGATCACCGATGGACCTGACAATACTGCACGACTGTTTCGACGCACTACAGCGCGCGCCCACCGCGGAAGCCGCGTTCCCGCCGATTGCAGCCGCCGCGGCCGCGCTCGGATTCCGGTATTGCGTGTACGGCTTGCGCCGCACGCTGCCGCTCGCCCGGCCCGACATACAGATCGTCGGCAATCATCCACGCGAATGGGAACACCGTTATGTGAAATTCGGCTACGTCGCCATCGATCCGATCATCAAGCGGGTCGCGAGCCAGCCGCGGCCGGTCGTATGGAATGCGTTCGACGAACCGGGCGACACCGCGTTCTGGCACGACGCGGCGTGCTTCGGGATGCGTTACGGCTGGTCGCACGGCGGCTACGATCGGGCCGGCAACCTCGGCGTGCTGACGCTCGTGCGCGACACGACACCGCTCGATGCGGACGAGATCTCGCGGCTGCGCGCACCCTGTGCAAGCCTCTCGCATGCGGCGCACGCGTACCTGATGCCGCGCCTCGCCGATCCGATCGCGCCGGTCGGCACCGGGCTGACGCTGCGCGAGCGCGAGGTGCTGGCGTGGACGGCCGACGGCAAGACGGCCTACGAAATCGGGATGATCTTCGGGATCGCGGAGCGAACGGTGAAGTTCCATCTGCAGAACGCCGTCGTGAAGCTCGACGCGATGAACAAAACGCATGCGGCCACCAAGGCTGCGATGCTCGGGCTGTTGCCCTGACGGCGCACACGCGCGTGCCGTGACCTGAAAAAGAAACCCGGGCCGGCCCTGCCGCCCGGGTTTCGACCCGCTTATGCGACGGCCTGCACCGCCGGCTGTCCGGCAAAGAAGGTTGCCTGTGCAACCTCATCCGCGCGGGCATACGCGCGGTTCACGCCGCTGATCACCGCGCGAATCGACGCAGTCGTCAGGTTCGCATCGACGCCGGCGCCGAACGCGCTGCCGCGCACGCCCGTGCCGGCCAGCTCGGCGATCGCGATCGCCTTCGCATCGGCGCCCTGCGACAGCGCGCGCTCCTCGTAATGCTGGATCCGCAGCGGCGTGTGCAGCGCGTGCATCAGCGCGTCGAGCGGGCCGTTGCCTTCCCCGCGCAGCACGCGGCGCTCGCCATGCACGTCGGCGGTCAGCACGATCGTCTCGCGGCCGTCGCGCTCGGTCAGCTCGTGGCTGACATAGCGCAGCGGCGTGTCGCTTTCGACGTACTCCTGCTGGAACAGCGCCCAGATCTGCGCGCTCGTCACCTCGTGACCGCTCTCGTCGGTCAGGCGCTGCACGGCCGCGCTGAAATCGACCTGCATGCGGCGCGGCAGCACGACGCCGTAGCCCTGTTCGAGCAGGTACGCGATACCGCCCTTGCCCGACTGGCTGTTCACGCGAATGATCGAATCGTACGTGCGGCCGAGGTCGTTCGGATCGATCGGCAGGTACGGAACTTCCCATACGGTATCCGTGCGCTGGACCGCGAAGCCCTTCTTGATTGCGTCCTGGTGCGAACCGGAGAACGCGGTGAACACGAGGTCGCCGACATACGGATGGCGCGGGTGGACCGGCAACTGCGTGCATTCCTCGGACGTGCGCGCGACTTCGTTGATCTGCGAGAAATCGAGGCCCGGATCGACGCCCTGCGTGTACAGGTTCAGCGCGAGCGTGACGAGATCGACGTTGCCGGTGCGTTCGCCGTTGCCGAACAGGCAGCCCTCGATCCGGTCGGCGCCGGCCATCACCGCGAGCTCGGCCGCCGCGACCGCGGTCCCGCGGTCGTTGTGCGGGTGGACGGACAGGATCAGCGAATCGCGGCGCGCGAGATTGCGGTGCATCCACTCGATCTGGTCCGCATAGTAATTCGGCGTGCCGATTTCCACCGTGGCCGGCAGGTTCACGATCGACTTGCGCTCGGGTGTCGGCTGCCATACGTCGAACACCGCGTCGCAGACTTCCTTCGCGAAATCGAGTTCGGTCGCGGTAAAGGTTTCCGGACTGTACTGCAGCGTGAATTGCGTGTCGGTCGCCGCATCGGCGCACCGCTTGATCGTGCGCGCCGCGTTCACCGCCAGTTGCTTCACGCCGTCGCGATCGAGGCCGAACACGATCTTGCGGAATTCCGGCGCGGTCGCGTTGTACAGGTGCACGATCGCGCGCTTCGCGCCGCGCAGCGATGCGAAGGTGCGCTCGATCAGGTCGTCGCGCGCCTGCGTCAGCACCTCGATCGTCACGTCGTCGGGAATGTGGCCGCCTTCGATCAGTTCGCGCACGAAGTTGAAATCGGTTTCGGACGCGGACGGGAACGCGACCTCGATCTCCTTGAAGCCGATCGCCACCAGCGTCTTGAACATCCGCATCTTGCGCGTGGCGTCCATCGGCTCGAACAGCGCCTGGTTGCCGTCGCGCAGGTCGGTGCTCATCCAGATCGGCGCCTGCGTGATCGTGCGCGACGGCCACGTGCGGTCGGGCAGGTTGACGGGCGTGAACGGTCGGTATTTGGTCGCGGGGTTCTTCAGCATCATGATGTCGGTCCTCGGTCTGTTTGTCGGTGAAGCGCGGCGCGACGGCCATCGGCGTGATGAGCCGGATATCTGCGCAGTGGTAAAAACGGCAAAAAAGCGGCACAACGGCAAAGCGGTACGGCAAACGACGGCCTTGGCGGTTGAGCGACCGGGACGGAGCGGAGTGGAGACGGAAGAAAAGACGAACTCGGGCGCCGGTCGACAACCGGGGCCAGGTCGGTGATGCGGGGAAAATCTAGCGCTTCAGGAAAGAAGCAGATGGAAAGCGCGCAGCCGCAGACCCAGCCCGGAGAAGCGGGCTAGTAGTCGTAGCGAGAAAAGGAACTGGGCGGCGTGCATGACCGGCATCAAATCACAGGGTGGCCGCGTCTGTCAACCGGGTGCGCATTTATTCCGCGTCGCCCGCTGAACGCGCGTTTGCGCAGAATCAGCCCCGTCCGATAGGCGGCGGCTTCCCACGTCGATATGCTTCACGGGTGCGGCGCCGGTGAGGTCCTATTCATGTTCGGAGTGAGTCGGTCCACCCTCTTCGCCGGTCGCCGCATACCCCCTCCCCTGCAATCGGGCTTCGGTGCAGGCGTTCGACGGTGGCCGGTGGGCGCGGCCACGGCAGAGATGCTGATGTTGAAACGAAACGCTGCCATATGCGAACGCCGAGCGCCTGCTCCGAAGTCCGATTGCCCCGCCTCTGCGCCCGCCTCGCGCACTCGCGCATCGTTCAGGAAAGCGATACACACATCGATATAATTCATCGAATATATCGAAATCGATGCCGTCAATTACACTCCATTAAATCGGCTAACGCTGTTTTTCGGTTTACTGAACAATAATCATTCTCGACTGAATATTTTTTTATTTATTTTTCGCCATGCTTTGTATGTCGCGTTTCAAACGGCAAACGTTTGCGCGACAAGGCCCCTGGCCTTATCCAACACTCCAAAGGAGAAAAGCATGGCCGACTCTCAAACGTCATCCAACCGCGCGGGCGAGTTTTCGATTCCGCCGAATACCGATTTCCGCGCGATTTTCTTCGCGAATGCAGCCGAGCAACAACACATCAAACTGTTCATCGGCGACAGCCAGGAACCCGCCGCGTACCATAAGCTGACGACGCGCGACGGCCCGCGCGAAGCCACGCTGAATTCCGGCAACGGCAAGATTCGTTTCGAAGTGTCGGTGAACGGCAAGAAGTCGGCGACCGATGCACGCCTCGCGCCGATCAACGGCAAGAAGTCGGACGGCTCGCCGTTCACGGTCAACTTCGGGATCGTCGTGTCGGAAGACGGCCACGATAGCGACTACAACGACGGGATCGTCGTGCTCCAGTGGCCGATCGGCTGACCTGATACGCGATCGACGACCGACCGCAGGCGGCCGCTCCGCATGCGCGCTGGCCGGCGTTTTGCCCCGGGTACGGCGGCGCGTCGCCCCACCGGCCCCGCCCTCCGTCCGGAGACGTCCATGCCCTTCCTTTCGGCTTCGCTCGTCAGTGGACCCGTCGTGACGTCGGCGACTTACGTCGACATCCCGGGCCTGTACATCGACATCTCGAACGCCGAGAGTCGCGACGGGAAACTGCCGACGACGATTGCAACGACGGCACCGTGTTCCCGAACTGGCCGCTTGGCTGAGCGCGGCCGTCGCGAAACATCGCAATGGCGACGGGGCCAGCCACCCATTGCGGATCGTTCGAGCGGTTCCACGCTTTGCTTCGCGCGGCCCGATGAAAACCGATCACCGGCCGCGCGATGCGAAACCATCCATCAAGACGAGGACGACATGTCACAACCCTTTACCCACGACGACCTGTACGCACTGCTGCAACTCGCGGGCAACGACGCCACTGCCGTGCAGACCAACAGCGATCAGGCCGTGCTCGACCGGATGCGGCAGTTCATGACCGCGCAGCTCGTCGAGAAATTGCCGCAATATGACGTGTTCGTCGATATCGCGACGATCCCGTACAGCTT
The DNA here is from genome assembly GCF_001522585.2 of Burkholderia sp. NRF60-BP8. Classification (NCBI taxonomy): domain Bacteria; kingdom Pseudomonadati; phylum Pseudomonadota; class Betaproteobacteria; order Burkholderiales; family Burkholderiaceae; genus Burkholderia; species Burkholderia sp. NRF60-BP8. The sequence goes on along the minus strand of NZ_CP013372.1, from coordinate 162,973 downwards.
CGACGTCGGCAGTTGGCAGAACAAGGTGAAAGCCGATGCGGCAGGCCAGGTCGTTGCCTGCACGGTGACGTGGGCCGGCGCGCCGGGCGTGTTGCCCGGTGCGGCGGCGAAGTTCGGCGTCGGCGCGGTGGTCAATTACTTCTCGAAAGCGACGCCGCAACCCGTACCGCCGACGCCCGTGCCGAGCGGCGGCGGCGAACGCGACGGCGTCTTCAACCTGCCGCCGAACATCGCCTTCGGCGTGACCGCGCTGGTCAATTCGTCCGCGCAGCAGACGATCGAGGTCTTCGTCGACGACAACCCGACACCGGCCGCGACGTTCCAGGGCGCCGGCACGCAGGACGCGAACCTGAACACGCAGATCGTGAACTCCGGCAAGGGGAAGGTGCGGGTGGTCGTGACGGCGAACGGCAAGCCGTCGAAGATCGGCTCGCGTCAGGTCGACATCTTCAAGAAGACCTACTTCGGGCTGGTCGGATCCGAAGATGGCGGCGACGGCGATTACAACGACGGCATCGCGATCCTGAACTGGCCGCTGGGTTGAGGACGCGGCCGCCCGACGAGTGTCGCCACGCCGCCCGGCGTGGCGATCGATCCTCCTCGCGCCCTCGCCATCCACGGGCCCAAGCCCCCGACGTGGTCGGTCCCGCTGATCGTCCGAGACGGCATCTGATCGCCAGCAAGCTCGTCGACAGGACCGAGTTGCTTGGTGCACTGCCGACGACGGCGCGAGAGTTTGGTTGAGGCTTCGTTCTGCCCCGTCCGCCATCGGTCTTCACGGGAAGGCGATGGAACCGCCGGACTCATTCGATCGAATCGGAATCCGGGACGACTGCGCCATGTCGTTTTTCTAGTGCGCTGCATCGGCCGGTTCGATCCGCCATACAGGTTGGACATACAGATCGCGAGACTATATTCTTTCCCGAAGTCGCGCCGGCACGACGATCACTCCAGTCGAACATGACCGTTCCATTCAAATCACCAGGAAAATAGATGTTCAACGGAGCATTATTCATTTTCGAAATACTCGTCGTCGCTTTAATTATTATCGCGTCGATCATCGAAGCCATTCAGCACGATGGCCTACGCAAATGGTACTGGATGACCTGCGCATTTATGTCACTCGCTGGGACGATAGGTACTGCTTACATCCTGATGTTCCCGTTGAAATCTGCCGGCAACATGGGAAATTCTGCATCGACAGCGCATCTGGCGATAATTTCAATATCATTCACCTGCATCGGAACGCTTCTTTCCCTGCTTGGCATGATTCATTCATCAATCGGACGACTAACAAAGAAGTCGTGAAATAGACTCGGCCGGCAGATAGTTCGTATCGCTGGACGACCGCCGTCGGAGCCGCCATTCGACGCGCCCCGACGACGATCAAACGACGGGTTGCCTGGCCGCGCTGCCGCTTACCTCGCGCCATGCCGGAGAAAACGCCGTCCCGGTAAATCCACGCATGAACCAGGCGACCGTGCCACGGCCAATCGCCGCCGATCGACGCGCCTCGTCGTCACCACGCCCACCGCACCCCTGCATTACCGGTGATCGTGCGCTGGTGCTCGCCGCCAAGGTTCGTCAGATAGCTGACCGTCACATACACGCTGCCGCGCTTCGTCAGCTGCGCGACGAGCCCCGCGCCGATCTGCCCGGCCGTCTGCCCGACCTGCGTGCCGATCGTCGTCGCGCCGCCGAACGTCGTCTTGTCGTCGGCACCGAACGAGCGCAGCACGTTCACGCGCAGGTACGGCTTCCAGCTCACGCCGCGCGCATCGAACGCGTATTGCAGCCGCGCGCCGATCCGGCCGAGGAACGTGTTGCCGTTGTTCCACGTGACGTCCGACACGCCATCGTTGAATCGGGCCAACGACAGCCATTGCCACAGCAACTGCGCCTGCGGCTCCAGCGTCAGCCCATAGCCGAGCGAGATCGGCACGCCCGCTTCGACCGAACCGGTGACCGCGTTGCCGTCCGTCGAACCACTCACATTGTTGCTCGAATGCGTGCGTACGGTCAGCACGCTCCCCATCGCCACTGCGTCCGTATACCAGCCACCCGGGCCAATGTGTGTCCAGTATCCGCCGAGGTTGTACGCATTCACCTGCAGCGAACCCACGCCCAGATCCGGCTGCGCGAGCGCAAAGCCGTTCACGTCCCCAATCGCGCGCGAGAATCCGAGGAAGAAGCCGTAGTGGTTACGGTGTCCGCTCGGCCGGTTGTCCGCATAGAGATCCTGCCCGACCTGCATCCCCCATACCGTTCCGTCATAGGACGGCGTCACATCGCCATTCTGCTTGATGTTGCTGTAGCCGCCCCATACACGTGACCACGACACGGGCACCGAGCCGTTTTCGGCCAGCAGTCCCTGTTCGCCCTGGCGATCATGGAAGGTATCGATCTGCAGCAATCCAAGCTGCCGCGCGACAGCCGGCACTTCCGAGTACAGCGGGACTTCGGGACGGTAAACAGGTTCCGGCTTGGCGTCGGGCGCCGCGTTCTTGACAGCCTCGACGATCGATTCCGGCGTACCGTCGGCAACACTGAATGGCGGTTGCTGCGTTGGCTGATCCGGCCGCGGAGGAACCGTGCTGCGCAGATACCAGTCCTCCCCCGTCAAGGCGGTAACCCCGCCTTTCACCAGATAATAGGAGTAAGCGCCAGCGCTGACCGTACCGCCCGCCAACGTAAACGCGTTACCCGTATTTGCAAAGTTCACGGCGTAAACCAACCGAATACCGTCGGACTTGGTCAGCGCACCGGCACCACCGACGTTCGTTACGTTCAGTGTCGTCTTGCCGCTTGCCGTCGCCGCTGCCGGCACACCACCGATCATCAACGTGTCCGATGGCGCACCGTCGCCGGCAAGCGTCGTATTCATGTTGACCGCTCCATTCTGCCCGACATAATTGCCCGACACGGCCAATCCGTTACCGACAACGCGCCCACGGAGCTCAACAACTCCCGCATTCGTCAGGGTTCCGAATATCCGGAAGTCTCCCGGCAAACCGCTGGCCAGACTAGGCAGCGCATTCGCGACTGAAATCGTGCCATTGTTCGTCACGTTACCCGTCACACTGCCATACCCGCCAAGCGTCGCACCGGGCGCGATGGTCAAGGGGCCACCGCCCCGCAGTCCCGCCGCCGCATCGAGATCACCGACAATGAGCGTGCCGGCAGCCACGTTCGTTCCGCCCGAATAAGTGCTGTGTACGCCATTCAATGTCAGCGTGCCGTCTCCCAGCTTGGTGAGTCCGCCCGAACCCGTGATGTCCTGCATGATCGTCGTGTTGAACCCCTGCGTATCGATCGCGCCGTTGTTCGAAGTGGTCGAGATCGCGCGGCTCGACGCGAGATTGAACGCGCTGCCGAACTGCAGCGTGCCGCCGTTGAAAGTCAGTCTTCCCGATGAAGCGCCGAGCGCGTTGTCCGCCGCAACCGACAGCGTGCCTTGCGTGATCGTCGTGCCGCCGGAATACGTATTGCCGCCCGCCGCGGACGGCGCGAGCGTCAGCGTGCCCGCGCCGGTTTTCTCCACCGCGCCCGAACCGCCGATCGTCCCCGTGTACGTGCCGGCGCTGTCCTGCTGGAAACGCACGAGCCCGTTGTCTGTGACGGACAGTGGCAGGTTCGCCGCATTCGCCTGCAGCGTCGCGCCCGCGTTGACGGTCGCGACGACCGACGCCGTCGTCGTGCCGAGCGTGCCCGTGAGATTCAGCGTGCCGCTCTGCACGAGCGCGGTCGAGAACGTACCGGTGCCGGCCCACGTCCAGTCGGTGCCGGCCATCGTCAGGCTCTGGAAATTCGTGAACGCATTCGATGCGGTGCCATTGCCTTGCAACGTCACGGTGTTGGTGCCCGCGCCGCCGTTGGCGGTGCCAACGATCTGCGAGCCGGTCTGCAGGATCAGCGTCACGTTGCCGCTGCCGCCCTGGATCGCGGTGCCGCCGCCACCCTGGATCAGCCCCGCGTTGGTGATCGTCGTCGCGCCGTTGGTCGAGCGCACGCCGATGCCGTTGTTGCTGATGATCCGGCCGCCGGCCTGGTTCGTGATCGTCGCGGTAAACGAGCTGCCGAGCGTGTTCGACACGACCGCGTCGACGCTGCCGCCGCTCGTCGCGGTGCCGGTGGTCTGGATCGTGCCGCTGTTGACCAGCGTGTCGTTGTTGCCCTGCATGTAGACGGCCGGCGCATCGCGGCCGTTCGACGTCAGCGTGCCGCTGTTGGTGATCGTACCGTTGCCGCCGAGCAGCGACGCGGCGCGCGCGTTGTTGCCGGATGTCACCACGGTACCCGTGTTGACGATCTGGTTGCCCGATGCGCCGGGATTGCTTTGCCCCCACGCGGCCGTCATCCCGTACGCGTTGTTGCCGGTAGTCGTGATCGTGCCGTTGTTGACGAGCGTGTTGTTGTTGCCGTTCGCGGCCATCCCGTCGTTGTAAGTGCCCGACGTCGAAATCGCGCCGGTCGCCGCATTGGTGAGCGTATTGCCGCTGTTCACGCCGAGCAGCACCGCACCGCGGTTCGCGACGCCCGTGCCGTTGCCGGACATCGACAGGTTGCCGTTGTTGGTGATCGCGCTCGACGAGTCGACCGAAAACGGCGTCGGCGTGGACGTCAGCACGTAGCTGCCCGTCACGGTCGAATCGAGGTTAATCGTCACGTTGGTGCTGCCGGTCGTGGCCACGACCGACGGCGCATTCGCGCCGGTACACGTCACCGTCGTACCGCTGCCCGGCGCGGTGGCCGAGCACGCCGCATACGCGCCGACCGGCACCGCGCCGGTGAGAATCGCCATTCCACCCAAACCCAGTTGCCGCGCCTTTCTTTTCATTTTTCCGCTCGCATTTATTGGTGACGTTATTGCTGCAAATCGGTGCGTGAAACGGGTTATATCACCTGTCTCGAAATAATCGCAAGCTCCAGCGGTGCGATATCGGAAATCACGTCTCAATTCATTGCGGAACGGGAAATAAGGGAAATAGCCGCGTTGTTGCGTCGCGGAAAATGCTGCGCGACGGGCCTCGCGGAAGCGAACGAAAGCGAATCGGTTTAATTTTCCGGTTGTCACGAAATTCACGAAAACCGTGACGGCGAAATTCGGGCGAATAGGAAAATATGACGCGATGCCGCAATCGCCGGACCATACAAAACAACATGAATAATTCGGTCATGTTGCTTTGCACGAAGCAAGGCCGCCCGCTTTCGGACGACTGCTTGGCCGGAAGTGTTAGTCGATGCGCTCGACGATCCCGCCGGCAGATACTTCGATAGCTGGACAACCGCCGTCGGAGCCGCCATTCGACGCGCCCCGACGACGATCACACGACGCGCTGCTCAGCCGCACTGCCGCCCACCTCGCGCCATGCTGGAGAAAACGCCGTCTCGGTAAATCCACGCATGAACCAGGGCGGCCGACAGATGGGCCAGCACGACGACGAACAGCAGCCGCGCCAACAAGCCATGCGCGTCGCGCAACCATGCGAAGAGCGTCGGACTGGCCGGTACGATCGCGGGCAGGTTGACGCCCTTGAACAGCACGATCGGGAAGCCGCCCGCCGACAACAATGCCCAGCCGATCAGAGGCAATGCCAGCATCAGCGCATACAGTGCCCAGTGCGACGCTTTCGCTGCGAGTACCTGCCAATACGGCAAGCGCTCCGGCAGTGCCGGCGGCCGGCTGCGCAGACGGTTCGCGACGCGCAGCAGCGCCAGTACGAGGATCGCGATACCCAGCGGCCGATGCAGGTCGATCAACCAGATCCGGTGATGCAACGACGTCATCATTCCGGCGCCGATGAACAGCATGGCCAGGATCATCGCAGCCATCAGCCAGTGCAGACCGCGCGCCAGCGCGTTGAAGTGGCGCGGTGCGCCGCCGTTCGTGATCTTGCGCGGTTTCATTTGACCTCCTGCTTGCCGACCGCGTCGGTCGCCTTGCCGTAGCCAATTTCCCGCTCTCGGCGATTGAACGAATGCGCGTATGCCCCCGAACGCGCGTTCAGGATCGGATCGTTCGACACCTCGACGCCCGCGGGCACGATCGACGGATCGAAGTTGATGTCGCGGCACGCGCCCTCGGCCTGTTCGACGACGCGCGTCATCTCCAGCGTGCCGGCGACGCGCTGCTTGCGATCGGCCGGCCACGGCTGCGACGCGTCGTCGACGGGATCGCCCGGCTGCGCCAGTTGCAGCACGTAGTCCCAATAGAGCGGCTTCCGGGCGAGGCGCTCGCGCACGCCTTCGAACAGGAAGTCGTGGTCGGCCTTCTGCCGCTGTGCGTCGCTCATCGGCATGAACGGATCATGCGGACGCATCATCCAGCGCACCGGCTGCCGGTGACCGTCGGCGGCCACGAGATAGAAGGCGTTGACGCTGTAGAACGTCGCGCCCGCGAAACTGCCCGGGGCCGACTCCCGCGCCGCCCATTTCATGAACTTCTCCGCCTCCGGGTACGCTTTCAGGAACGCGGAAACCCGTGCAGGGTCGGGCTGGCCGGTGGCCGGATCGGGCGCGGTCGCCTGCTGCATGGCCAGAAAGCCCTCCGGTTCGTGTGTCGCGAAGTACGGCTGGTTGTTCATCGCCATGCGCCATTGCTGCTTGTCGTCGGTCGTCAGCAGCAGCGCCATGCTCAGCGTCGTCGTGGAACTGTCCGCCGCGTACGGACTGCCGGTGCCGATCGAGAGCCGCCCGACGACCGGAATGTCCGCCTGCCTGAAGACGCGCGCGGTCGACAAAGATGCAGCCGCAGGGTCGGGACGGAAGATGCCGGCGAAGCAGACGCCCTTGCCGTGCGCGCGGCGAAAGCCGGGCGGAAACGGCTGCGGGGTTTCCGACACCAGCGATACGCTCGTCGTGCGCGAGCCGATCCAGCCGGCCGTCCACGCAAAGGCGGACGTCAGCGCGCCCGCAACGGCGGCGATCGCCGCCAGCGCCCCCCACGTGCGTTTTGACGTGAAATCCAGTTTTGACATAGATGGTTTTTCATCCCGTTGTGTCGTCGTGCGTGCCGCGCCGGATTTCGCATAGCGCGGGCGTCGATGCATGAAGCGCGTGGCCGCGCTCACGGGCGCCATCGGGCGCCCACGATCGAGTCGATTGAAGTACGAACGGGTAGCGACGATCCGCTGCGGAAATCGCTACGCGCGATGCATACGAAAATCTTAGCGACGGGGTAAAAGCGAGACCATCAGACCGGGCTGAAATCGCCGACCGCGTGTAGGACCAGTCCGGCGGAAGCGCGCGCGGTACCGTCCCGCGTGCTCGAGTGCGATACGGACGAAACCGTGCGTATCGGCTCCATCCCCCATGTAGCGATATCGGCCCGACGTCGCCGATGCGCGCCGGCATTCAGCCGGCATGCGGCGCCGAAGGCGTCGACATCGCAACCGGCTGCGCGAATGTGGCCGACGCCAGTTGCGTACGTGCGTCACGGGCCACGCGGTTGAACGCCACGCGCTGTGCGCCCGTCAGTTTCGCCGCGCTGGATGCGTGCACGAGTTCGATCGGATCGACCAGGCGGGCATGCCGGCGCACCTCGAAGTGCAGATGCGGGCCGGTGGCCGTCCCGGTGCTGCCGACCGCGCCGACGCGCTGGCCGCGCACGACGCGCGCCCCGACTCGCAGCGTCGGCGCGAACGCCGACAGGTGCGCGTAGTACGACGCGTAGCCGCCGTCATGCCGAATCACCACGTACTTGCCGTAGCCGCGCGGCTCGGTACCGATGAACGTCACGACGCCGTGCGCCGACGCATGGACGGCGCGTCCCGTCGGTGCGGCGAGATCGACGCCGGAATGCACGTGACGCGCACCGGTCACCGGATGCACGCGCGTGCCGAATCGCGAGCTGATGCGCGTCGCGGCAACCGGCATCGCGAAGTGTGCGCCGGCGAGCGGCATGCCGCCGAGGTCGTAATAGGCGCCCGACGAGCCGGCCTGCGGGACGAACCAGACGGCCGCGACGTGCTGCCCGCGAAAGCGAATGTCGAGCGCCGTCACGCGTGCGCGGCCCGGCTGCGTTGCGTCGCGGTCGGGCTCGAACGCCACGCGGAAAGTATCGCCATGCGCGGCGCGCTGCTTCGGATCGACGCGCCCGGCCAGCATGCGGACGATCTGCGCGGCAACGCCCTCCGGAAGATCCGCGCGCGCCAGCGACGCGTGCAGGCTGCCGACGATTGCGCCGGCGCGCGTGCCGCGATCCGGCTGCGCGAGCGTGAACGGCTCGGCGGATGCCAGATCGACGGGACCGTGCGCAAACGCCGATTGCGCGCTCGTCACGGGCAACGCCGACGCCAGCCCGTAATCGAACCGCGACGCATAGTCGCGCTCGACCGCACCGCGTGCGATCTCGCACAGCACGCGATACGCAACGCAGGCGCCGAAGCGCGCCACCGGATCGTCGCGCTCCGCATCTGCCGACACGTTCAACGCACGCGACGCATACGCGACGTCGAGCGGCGCGGCCGCCGATGCACGCAGGTCGCCCCACGTCGTGCGCGCGGAATTGAAGAAAGGCACGTCGACAAGATCGGCCGTTTCCGCCGTCGCGAATGCGAAGGGGGCGACATCGTGAGCGCCCTGGGCTGGCGCGCTCTGAGCGCCGGCCACGCAAGCTGCCGCGATGACGCCGCGCAACAGCGCGCGGTACATCGGGAAACGCACGACGCCGCATCGGACGGATCGACCTTGTTCGCGTGCGAGACGGGAACGCAGGTCGAACCGCATGACGTCGTCACTCGCTATCAATGGAAATTCGGGAAAACCGGGTATCGCGGAGGAACAGGCGTCGCGATCCGGCAACATGAAATCGAGTGTATCGGGCGGCTTGAAACGGGCAAATAGGACCAATCCTATTTTTATGGAACATCGTTTAGTACTGTAACGAAATCCGGATGCGCCCTTCATCCGACACGGCGTCGACTCCGCCTTCACACACGCGTGCGAACCATCGCGCGCCCTGCATGGTCGAACGCTGCCTGCGCACGCTCATGCGCGCCGCGCATCGTTTCACCCAACCGGAATCCGTTCATGTCTCTCGATCAACTTCACCCGGAACGCTGGACGTTCCTGTGGAACGCGTTGTCCACGCTCTCCATCAAACTCTGCGCTGCGCTGGCGCTGCTCGTCGCCGGCTGGTGGCTGTCGAAGCGCATCGGCAACTGGCTGAACCGGCTGCTCTCGAACAAGGAGCGCGTCGACGACACGCTGCGCCCGATCCTCTGCGACGTCGCCGTATGGGGTATCCGCATCGTCGCGATGGTCGGCGCGCTGTCGCAACTCGGCATCGAAACCGCGAGCATCGTCGCGGTGCTCGGCGCGGCCGGCCTCGCGATCGGGCTCGCGCTGCAAGGCACGATGCAGAACATCGCGGCCGGCATCATGCTGTTGTTGCTGCGCCCGTTCAAGGTGGGCGATTACATCGACGGCGGCGCCGGTGTGGCCGGCACCGTCGACGAGGTCGGGCTGTTCATGACGCGCCTGACGAAACCGGACGGCATCTGCGAATACGTGCCGAACAGCGCGCTGTGGGGCAGCGCGATCCGCAACTACACGCGCAATCCGACGCGCCGCCTCGACCTCGAAGTCGAAGTGTCCGTGCACGACGACATCGACCGCGCGCTCGACGCGCTGCGCGGGCTCGCGCTCGCCGATCCCGACGTGCTGCAAGATCCGGAGCCGAACGTCATGGTGATGCGCTTCGACGACAGCACCGCGGTCGCGAACATGCGCGTGTGGACGCATACGGACAAGTTCTGGGACATGCGCTGGCGTCTCGCGCGACAGGCGCGCAAGGCGCTCGCGGATGCGAACTGCGCGCTGCCGATCCGCACGCGCGAGCTGCACATCGTGCACGACGCGGAGCGTCGCGCGGACAGCACGCGCGTCCGACGCGTGTAATCGCCGCGGCGGCGGGCGTGCCCGGAGCACCCCGCCGCCATCACGACCACGGCGGCGATCGCCGCATCGCGGTACGCAACCGCCCCCGGGTCGAGTTTTCGCCCGATCCGCCTTCGAATCGGACCCGTCTGATTCACTGCGCGACGTCGTCTCGCGACAATGGCCATGCTGGACGAAACGGTCATCTCGTCCGGCACGCAGTAGCGAACCTGTCCTTACCTTGCCGCCCTTCGCGGGCGGCGTCTTTTTGTCCGCCGTTCGACGGCGGGCATGCAATCAGGAAACCGAAATGAAAGAACGCGCCACCGTCCTTTGTCGACGCGGCGACCGGATCCTTCTGGTCGCCCGGTTGAATGCCCGCTGGGCGCTGCCCGGCGGCCAGCCGCACGACGGCGAATCGCTGCGCGACGCCGCGCGGCGCGAGCTGCTGGAAGAAACCGGCCTCACATGCGGCCACGCCCGTTATCTGTTCCGGATCGCGGGCACGCACAAGCTGCATCACGTGTTTCTCGCCGAGATCGATCCGGCTGCGATCGCGCACCCCGCGCAGGAGATCGCACACTGCGCGTGGATCGACCGCGAATCGCTCACGTCGCTACATTGCAGCCGGCCGACGCCGATGATCGTCGAGTTCGCGTTCGAATGGCTGCGGCAGCCGCGCCTCGTGCCCGGTGTAGTCGACCGCGACGTGTTCGCCGATATCGCGGCCTGAGGTCTTCGCCTGCGGCCGGCGCGCGATACCGGCCGCCCCGCATTGCATCCTGACGCTGTCGAGCAGCGCCTTCCTGCCACTCTTGTACGTGAACACAGAGATCGCGCCGTGCTTCAGGTCGCCCTGCGGCGTGAGGACGGACGTATCCGTCCCGATGTCGCTGCTTCTGGCGTCGTTACGCGGATGCGGTAGCCTGAGCGCGATTGCAGGCGCCCCTGCGGCTGACCGCCCCTCTCAAAGGTGCGGATCCTGTGCATCAGGTCGGCATACGCACCCGTGACAGATAGCGAAGGTTCTTGCGCCGGTCATTTCGCACCTCGACGCAGCGCCAGCATGCAGAACCAGATCGATCGCTCCCGGCACGAGGCGCACAACAATCTTCCTTACAAATCAAATACTTGATTGAATTCCTGGAGCAAATTTCCCGTAAATCAAAGGCCCTGCCATACCTTCGAAGCCCTTCGATGCTTGATGCTTGATGCTTGATGCTTGATGCAATTGTAGTAAAATGGAGCTGTTTGATGCTGAATGGGAGAACCACCTCATGCGTACCACGATCGATATCGATGACGACGTCCTCGCATTCGCCCGGGAACGTGCAAGGCCGGGTACAAGTATCGGCAAGGTCATTTCCGAACTCGCTCGCGCCGCATTGCAGCGAACGCCGGCCAACCAGACGAGCCGCAACGGGTTACCTCTGATGCCGGTCTCGTCGTCAGCCCACCCGGTCACGCTTGATACTGTTAATCAACTTCGTGACGATTCGCTTTGATCACCTACCTTCTCGACGTCAATGTTCTTATTGCATTGCTGGACCCTTCGCACGTTCAGCACGAATCCGCGCACGCATGGTTCGGTCGCGTCGGATACGCTAGCTGGGCCACATGCCCCCTGACCGAGAACGGCGTTCTTCGGATCATCGGTCATCCAAAATATCCGAATACGATGGGTTCGCCGGTATCCGTTGCGCCGCTCGTCGCGCAACTGCGGGGCCACGCAGGCCATACTTTCTGGCCGGACGATGTGAGCTTGCTCGACGCAGAACACGTCGATGCGACTCGCTTGTTGTCCTCTGCGCAGCTGACCGACACGTATCTGCTCGCGCTCGCTCGCGCGCACAGCGGCAAGCTCGCGAGCTTCGATCGGCGACTTGTCGTCGATGCAGTGCCGAACGGCAGAAAACACTTCGAATTGATTTCTTGAACGTCAGTCGAAGAAAAAGCGAGGCTGCGACGAACGTCGGGTTTCGTTCAGCCGTTCCGACTCGTTTCGCTCGAAGCGACGCGGGCGGAAGGGGAGGCGACGGCACGTCAACCGGCACTCGCCACATCCAGTAATTTGCGCAAAGATGGATTCGACCCACTCTCCATCGTAGCCGCGCGCGCCGGTCACGATACGGCTCGAGTCCGCCGCTTGCGCTCCCCTTCAGCCATCGCACGGCGCAGCCGGTCAACCTCGCCGGCGAAGCATTGACGTCGGCCGCCCGACGCCACTGCGCTCCCCGCGAAATCCCGCTTTCCCGCCCCCCTTTTCCGGAAACCCGGACGCACGAAAAACCCCACAAAAACAGGGATATTCAGCGTCTGCGACACGTTGTCCGAGTTCGGTTATATTACGCGCCCCTTGCCGTCCCGCCCTGGCAAAACGCGTCGCACGCGGCCTCTTTCGACGCGGCCCGAAGCGCCGTCCGCTCGGGCTTGCCGCCACGGCCCGGACGCGTGGCGCACCGTTGCGACGCGGGCGCTTGCCGGCTCGCGGGAAGCCGATCCGAAGGTGTCCTTCCGAATGGCTTCGCGTGCGCAAATGCAACGGCGCGCAGCGTCGATCCGGAGTTCCGGATTCGCGGTCCGGATCTCCGGAGCCGTGTTTCGGCGTAACGAAACCGCGGGAACCGCGCGCCGGGCGGCATGGCAAACCGATGCATCCAAGTTGAAAAAGGGATCTGCTGTGATCAAAACGTTACGGGTAATACTGTCGGCGCTCGCGCTGTGCGTCGCGACATCGTCCGCGCACGCCGCCGACACGAAGAAGGTCGACGTCCTGCTGGTGGGCGGCGGCATCATGAGCTCGACGCTCGGCGTCTGGCTGCACGAACTCCAGCCCGACTGGTCGATGACGATGGTCGAGCGCCTCGACGGCGTCGCGCTGGAAAGCTCGAACGGCTGGAACAACGCCGGCACCGGCCACTCGGCGCTCGCGGAGCTGAACTACACGCCGGAGAAGGCGGACGGCAAGATCGACATCTCGAAGGCGATCGAGATCAACGAGTCGTTCCAGATCTCGCGCCAGTTCTGGGCGTGGCAGGTGAAACAGGGCGTGCTGAAGAACCCGCATTCGTTCATCAACTCGACGCCGCACATGAGCTTCGTCTGGGGCGACGACAACGTCCGCTTCCTGAAGAAACGCTACGAAGCGCTGCAGGCCAGCCCGCTGTTCCGCGGGATGCAGTATTCGGAAGACTACGACCAGATCAAGCAGTGGGTGCCGCTGATGATGGAAGGCCGCGATCGCAACCAGAAGGTGGCCGCGACGTGGACGCCGATCGGCACCGACGTGAACTTCGGCGAGATCACGCGCCAGTTCGTCGGCTACCTTAAGACGCAGCCGAACTTCACGCTGTCGCTGTCGAGCGAAGTACGCGAGATCTCGCGCAACGCCGACGGCACGTGGCACGTGTCGTGGGTCAAGCTGCACTCGGACGAACCGCCGCAAGCGGTCGACGCGAAATTCGTGTTCATCGGCGCGGGCGGCGGTGCGCTGCACCTGCTGCAGACGTCGGGCATCCCCGAAGCGAAGGACTACGGCGCGTTCCCGGTCGGCGGCTCGTTCCTCGTGACCGACAACCCCGAGGTCGTGAAGCAGCATCTCGCGAAGGCATACGGCAAGGCGTCGGTCGGCTCGCCGCCGATGTCGGTGCCGCACCTCGACACGCGGATCATCGACGGCAAGAAGATCATCCTGTTCGGGCCGTTCGCAACGTTCTCGACCAAGTTCCTGAAGAACGGCTCGTACTTCGACCTCGCGAAGAGCACCAACCTGCACAACGTCGCGCCGATGATGCGCGTGGGCGTCGACGAATTCCCGCTGGTGCAGTACCTCGCCGGCCAGTTGATGCTGTCCGACGACGACCGCTTCAACGCGCTTAAGGAATACTTCCCGAACGCGAAGAAGGAAGACTGGCGCCTGTGGCAGGCCGGCCAGCGCGTGCAGATCATCAAGCGCGACCCGGTCAAGGGCGGCGTGCTGAAGCTCGGCACCGAAATCGTCAGCTCGAAGGACGGCAGCATCGCGGGCCTGCTCGGCGCGTCGCCGGGCGCATCGACCGCCGCGCCGATCATGCTGAACCTGATGCAGAAGGTGTTCAAGGACAAGGTCGCGACGCCCGAGTGGCAGCAGAAGATCCGCCAGATCGTGCCGAGCTACGGCACCAAGCTGAACGACAGCCCGGCGAAGGTCGTCGAGGAATGGACCTACACGAGCGACGTGCTGCAACTCGCGCCGCCGCCGAAGATCGACCTGGGCGCGCCGGCTCCGTCCGGCGCCGGTGCCGCGCCGGCCCGCCCGGCGAAGGCGTCCGCCGACATGGCGCTGTAACGCGCCGAACCGCGACACGCCACCCGAACCAGACGGGCGACCGTTGCCCGTTCCGGCCTGTTCGCCTGAAAGGCGGACAGGCCCTCGCTCCGGTGCATGGGGCGGCAGCCGGCGATCTGCGGCCATCCGGGAGGATGGCCGTTTTTGCGTCGGCGCCCGGCGGCCGGCGGCCGGTGCGCACCACCGGCCACACGACCGCGACACCCCGGGCGAAATCGACCGATTGCGCCGGTTCCGCCGCATCCGGCCCGGCGTGGCGCGCGGTATCCGCTAGAATTGCGGCACGCGCGATCCCGAATCGCCCTCCCGATCCATCATCCGCAGCGCCGCACCCTTACGCCCCCGTCCGCACCGCCCCGCGCCCGCGGGTGCACGCGACCGCCGCGGCCGTGCGACGCCCGCGCCCGCCCGCAAAGGGCGCACAACCGAATTCAGCTGGAGAAAGACCGTGTTTACCTGCCGAAACCAGAGCTGCGGCACGCAGTGGGAGCAGTCCGACGTCGTCATCAAGGACGAGGGCCAGGGGCTGCTGTTCCGCTGCCCGCTGTGCGGCGCCCGCAACTATCTCGAACGCTTCGAGGACGACGAAGGCAACGTCGTCTACGAGCAGATGGAAGGCCGCCCCTACCTCGGAGACTTGTCTTGACCCAACCGACCGCCACGCCGTTCAGCGCGCTGCCGCTGACGCCCGCCACGCTCGCGAACCTCGCGCAGCTCGGCTATGTCGACATGACGCCGATCCAGGCGGCCAGCCTGCCGGTCGCGCTGGCCGGCCAGGACCTGATCGCGCAGGCGAAGACGGGCAGCGGCAAGACCGCCGCGTTCTCGCTCGCGCTGCTCGCGCGCCTCGATGCGCGCCGTTTCGACGTGCAGGCGATGATCCTGTGCCCGACGCGCGAGCTCGCCGACCAGGTCGCGCAGGAAGTGCGCCGCCTCGCGCGCGCCGAGGAAAACGTGAAGGTGCTGACGCTGTGCGGCGGCACGCCGATGCGTCCGCAGGCGCAGAGCCTCGAGCACGGTGCGCATATCGTCGTCGGCACGCCGGGCCGCATCATGGATCACCTCGATCGCGGCAATCTGAAGCTCGACGCGCTGACTACGCTGGTGCTCGACGAAGCCGACCGGATGCTCGACATGGGCTTCTTCGACGACATCGCGAAGGTCGCGCGGATGTGCCCGACGACGCGCCAGACGCTGCTGTTCTCCGCGACCTATCCGGACGGCATCGCGAAGCTGAGCCAGCAGTTCCTGCGTAATCCAAAGGAAATCAAGCTCGCGGAACGCCACGACGACAGCAAGATCCGCCAGCGCTTCTATGAAGTGACCGAGGACGAGCGGCTGCATGCGGTCGGCCAGTTGCTGAACCACTACCGGCCGGTGAGCACGATCGCGTTCTGCAACACCAAGCAGCAGTGCCGCGATCTGCTTGCCGTGCTGCACGCGCAGGGCTTTCACGCGCTCGCGCTGCACGGCGAGCTCGATCAGCGCGAGCGCGACCAGGTGCTGATCCAGTTCGCGAACCGCAGCTGCTCGGTGCTGGTCGCGACCGACGTCGCCGCGCGCGGGCTCGACATCGCGCAGCTCGAAGCGGTGATCAACGTCGACGTGACGCCCGACCCCGAAGTGCACGTGCACCGCATCGGTCGCACGGGCCGCGCGGATCAGGACGGCTGGGCGCTGAGCCTCGCGAGCATGGACGAGATGGGCCGCGTCGGCGCGATCGAACAGGCGCAGAAGCGCGACGTCGAATGGCATCCGCTCGCCGAACTGACGCCGGCGGACGACAGCGTGCTGCTGCCGCCGATGGAAACGCTGCAGATTCTCGGCGGCCGCAAGGACAAGATTCGTCCGGGCGACGTGCTCGGCGCACTGACCGGCGACGCCGGGTTCGACGGCAAGCAGATCGGCAAGATCAACGTGACCGAGTTCTCGACCTATGTCGCGATCGAGCGCGGCGTCGCGCGCGACGCGCTGCGCAAGCTCAATGCCGGGAAGATCAAGGGTAAGCGGGTCAAGGTCCGGTTGATGGACGAGGAGTAAGCGGGCCGCGAGGCGGACGGCCGCGGCGCCGCCGCGCCCCGTGCGTCACGCGAGTTCGGGATAGCCGAGCGCGACGGCTTCCCGCTCGAACCGCGCAATCGCGTCGTAGTCGGCCGGCAACAGCCGGTCGAATCCCTTCAGCCTCAGCACGCGCGCGCGCTGCGCATCGGCCGCGACCGCGCGATCGAGCGCATCCTGCAACGCGCCGACCTGCGTGTCCGCCAGCGCCCGCGACGCGATGATCGGCAATCCCGGCGCGGATGCCGTCGCGCCGACGATCCGGATATCCGTCAGCAGACCGGGCAGCGCGTCGCGCACGTACGCGAACGTCACGCAGTCGATCGCCGCGCAATCGGCCTCTCCCGACGCCAGCGCACGCAGCACGTTCAGGTGCGAACCGAACGGCGTGACCGAGCCGAAAAACCGGCCGTCGCGCGCATGCGGCGCGATCGCGTGCCGGAATGCATTCATCCCGCTGTGTGAATCCTCGCCGTTGAAGGCAGCTCGCAATCCGCGGCATGCGGCGAGCGTCGTCGCGCCGCCCGCATGCGCGCGCGCCGACACGACCAGCACGCTGCTGTAGCGCGCACCGTCGCAACCGGGCGCGTCGAACACCGGGGTCGCGATCAATCGCACGGTATCGCGCAGGCCCAGCATCCGGTACGGATAGCCGCAGGTCTGCGACAGCAGCAGATCGTCGCGCCGCCATAGCGCATGCAGGTCGTCGAACGGCGCGTCGGGCAAAACGACGCCGGCGGGCCCGCCCGCCTTCGCGAACCCATCGAGCGCGTCGCGCAGCAGCGCGCGCCACAGGGCCGTGTGGCGCGGCGTCACGTTGTACATCGGCAAGACGGCGATCCAGGGCTTCATGCGGACATTCTACGCATCGGCGGCGGCCCCGATGCTTATCGGCGCCGGCACGATAAGCAAATGCGAATCGATTGGTTGGCGTCGCCGCCCCGCCCCGGTACCGTTCGAATGCCTGTCGGCGCCGCCACCGCGCGCGACGCCGTGCAGGTCGACCGTGATCCGCGAGACACCAGCGTACCCGGGCCGAGCGCACCGGTTCCCTCGCTCGTTCCCCGCACTGCCCGATCCACCCCGCCTCAACGCCATGGCCGAATATTTCGACGTCGACCACGCGCGCGCGATCGCCGCGCTCGACGCCCGCTTCACCGCCCGCACCGAGTGGCCGACCTGGCTGCTGGTCGTCGTCATCTACGGCGGCTGGCTCGCCGTGCTGCTGCTCGTGCGCGACGGGCACCTGTCGCTCGCCGCCGCGACGCCGCCGCTGATCCTGCTCGGCGCGTGGCATCTGTCGCTGCAGCACGAACTGCTGCACGGCCACCCGACGCGTTCCGCGTTCGTGAACAAGCTGCTCGGCTATCCGCCGCTGACCGTCTGGTATCCGTACACGCTGTATCGCGACACGCACCTCGACCATCACCGCGACGAAGACCTGACCGTGCCGGGCATCGATCCCGAAACGAACTACGTGACGCGCGCACGCTGGGCGCGGCTGCCACGCTGGCGCCGGGCGCTGACGGTCGCGCGCAAGACTTTCGTGGGACGAATCGTCGTCGGGCCGCCGCTGGCCATCGCCGCGACGTTCGGCGATGCGTTCGCCGCGTTCCGGCGCGGCGACTTTCGTTATCTGCCGATGTGGGCGACGCATGCCGCATGCGTGGCGGCGCTGCTCGCGTGGCTGCACTGCGCGATCGGCGTGCCGTGGTGGTACTACCTGCTGCTCGTGACATGGCCCGCGCTGTCGCTCGCGATGATCCGCTCGCTGTACGAGCATCGCGCCGCACCGCATCCGAAGGCGCGCATCGCGATCAACGAAGCCGGCTTCGCGATGCGGCTGCTGTACCTGAACAACAACTATCACCTCGTCCATCACGACCTGCCGAAGCTGCCGTGGTACGACCTGCCGCGCGCGTACCGGATGCGACGCGACGCCTACGCGCGCAAATGCGGGGGCTTCGTGATCCGCGGCGGCTATCGCGAACTGCTCGCACGCCATGCGTGGACGCCGACCGATCCGCCCGTGCATCCGTTCGGCGAGGGCACGGCGTCGCTGTCGACGGGCAGCGGGATCAAAGTGGCGGTGGTCGACGAGGTGTTGCAGATCAGCACGTGACGTCGCCCGGCACGCGCTGTCGACCCTCCGGGCTTGCGCGCCAATTCTTACGAAATGCGACAATGCCGCTCGGCCGCGCCCGAATTGCCAATTGCGTCGGCAATGTCCAGAATGGCGGCTCATCCGGGCTTCCAACCATCATTCGCCCCGGCTCCGCCGCCCGGCCGCGCGCCGCATTCCCCGACGACGATGCAACCGAACACCCCACCCGGCGCGATCCGCACGCTCGGCCACGACTGGTCCGTTTCCGCGATCACCGCGGGTTTTCTCGCGGTCCTGATTTCCTATGCAGGCCCGCTCGCGATCTTCTTCCAGGCGTCGCAGGCCGCGCATGCGTCCAACGACATGGTGTCGTCGTGGGTCTGGGCGATCTCGATCGGCGCGGGCGTGTCCGGCCTCGTCGCCAGCTGGAAGCTGAAGGTGCCCGTCGTCACCGCGTGGTCGGCGCCCGGCACCGCGCTGCTCGTCGGCCTGTTTCCGCAACTGACGCTCAATCAGGCCGTCGGCGCGTACATCACGGCTGCGCTGATCATCCTGGCGATCGGCGTCTCCGGCTATTTCGACCGGCTGGTGCGCCACATCCCGCGCGGCATCGCCTGCGGGATGATGGCCGGCATCCTGCTGCCGTTCGGCATGCATGCGTTCTCGGCCGCGTCCGCGCAGCCCGCGCTCGCGTTCGGGATGATCGCGGCCTACGTGATCTTCAGGCGCCTGCTGCCGCGCTACAGCATCGTGCTCGTGCTGCTGACGGGCGCCGCGCTCGCGACGCTGCTCGGGATGACGCATCTCGGCAACGTGTCGCCGAGCCTCGCGCGGCCGATCTTCATCGCCCCCGAGTGGACGCTCGGCACGACGCTCAGCCTGGCGCTGCCGCTCGTCGTCGTCAGCCTCACCGGCCAGTTCCTGCCGGGGATGACGATTTTGCGCGTGTCCGGCTATCGCACGCCGGCGCGCCCGATCATTACCGCGACCAGCGTGATGTCGCTGGTCGTCGCGTGCTTCGGCGGGATCACGATCGTCGTCGCGGCGATTACCGCGGCGCTGTGCACCGGCAAGGACGCGCACGAGGACGCGGACCGACGGTACGTCGCCGGGCTCGCGAACGGCGCGTTCTACCTGATCGGCGGCCTCTTCGCCGGCACGATCGTCACGGTGTTCTTCGCACTGCCGAAGGCGTTCGTCGCGATTCTGGCGGGGCTCGCGCTGATCGGCGCGATCGGCGCGAACGTGCACGGGATCTTCGAGGACGAGAACCATCGCGAAGCGTCGGTGATCACGTTCCTCGCGACCGCGTCGGGAATGACGTGGCTCGGGCTCGGGTCCGCGTTCTGGGGGATCGTGATCGGATCCCTGTCGTTTGCGGTGTTGAACAAGGTGCGACGGCCTGCGTGACACGCCGCGCGCCGACGCTTCGCTCAACGCACATGCCGGCGCACCAGTTGCGCGAGGGCCTCCTCCAGCGGCGTCGTACCGTACACCCGCTCCGACACGTCGGCCTCGACGTCGATCCGCCCCGCGTTGTGCACGTCGTACAAATCGACGATCAGCTGCGCATGGCGTTCGCCGAGCCCGGCACGCAGCAGCGTCGCGCTCCACGTGTCGCGCGGCAGCTCGTGCGCGACGATCGCACGGCCCGCGGCCGCGCCCAACGTATCCGCGATCGCCGTCACGCTCACCCGCCGCGGCCCTTCGACGCTGACGATACGCGGCCCGCCACGGCCTTCCGGCGCATCGAGCAGCAGCCGCGCCGCGACGACGCCCACGTCGGGCGCCCAGACCGTCGGAAATACCTTGTCGACCGGATGGTGGAAGCTCGGCAGCACACCGGTGCCCAGCGCGACCGGCAGCACGCGGGCCCAGTTCTGCACATGCTCGGCCGAGCGCAGCAGCGTCAACTGGGTCGGAACCGTCTTCAGTCGTTCCTCGAAGTCATGGAACAGGCGCGTGATACCCGTATTGCCTTCAAGCTCCGCACCGTAGTCCGACAACGCGAGCAACGCCGGCGGCGGATTCGCTGCGAGCGCGGCGGTCGCCGCGTCGATCGTCCGCGTCATCGTCGCGGCCGGATCGGGGTCGGCAACCGGCACCGGACACAGCATCTGCACGGCCTGCGCGCCGTCGATCGCCGCGGCGATCGCGTGCGCGTCCGTCAGGTTCGCGATCGCGACATCGCAGCCGAGTTGCACGAAGCGTTCACGATGGCGTGCGTCGCGCAGCACCGCGCGCACGGAATGGCCTGCGTTGCGCAAAGTCGTCACGGTCGACTGGCCGACGTTGCCGGATGCGCCGAAGATCACGAACACGATTCGCTCCTTGGGGGATGGAAGTGCTGCGATTGTCGGCATGCGCGGCCCGGGTGGCGCGCACGGACGGATGAATCGAGCAGAAAAGGATGGCGGGATGAACGGCCGTTGCCATGCGCGCTGCTGGATGCGACACCGATCGCGTCGGGTCGGGCGATCTGCCGATCACGAGGCACAACCCACCTGAAACGAACCGCCGCTCACATCCGACGCGTCGCGCTTCGACAGCGCTCGTGGGCGCCGGAGAAGCGAACGCGGCAATTGTCCAACACCCTGTCGGACAATTGCCGTCGGATCGAACGAAACGCCCGTGCATCGCTGTTCCGTTATGCGTCCCTGCCTCCATCCTCGCCGTCATAGGCCAGCCGCAACCCGCCCCGCGCGCCCGACCGCGCAATCTCCGTCGGCGTCGCGCCGAGCACGCGGTTCATCCAGTTCGCCATGTGACTCTGATGCGCGAACCCGGCTTCCAGCGCGATCTGGCTGATGCTGAGCCTCCCTTCGAGCAGCAGCGCCTTCGCGCGCTCCACCCGCCGCCGCACGACGTACTGATGCACGGGCATCCCGAGCGTTTCGCGGAACAGTACCTTGAAATGCGGCACGCTGATCGACACGAGCGCCGCGAGCTCGGCCAGTGTCATGCGCCGGTCGAGATTCGCTTCGACATAGTCGATCACGCGCGCAGCGGCCTTCGGCGCGAGCGTGCGCCGGCGTTCGCGAAACGCGGGCTGGCCGTCGACCAGCCGCGCGACGAGCGCCGTGCACAGGCTTTCCGCATAGAGCGGATCCGATGCGTCTTCCGCTTCGAGTTCGGCGGCCATCGCCCATGCAATGTGCTGCAGCCGCGGGTCGCGCACCTGCAGCCGCCGGCGGATCTGCGCGTGCGACGGCTTCAGTTCGAGCTGCTCGACCGTGCGCCGCACGAAGGTGTCGCTGAGCGCGATGTGCAGAATCCGGCAGTCGGCGCTGTCGGTCCACTGGCCGGGCAGGCCGGCCGGAATCACGTCGACGTCGCCGTGCGCCTGGATACGCGACACGCGCTCGCCGTCGCATACGCAATCCGCCCGCACCGGCGCGCCGATGTGCACGCCGATCCGGTGATGCTCGGCTGCCGGAATCCGGTACGTGCCCGCGCGGATCTCCAGCAGCGACGCGCCGAAGCCCTGCCAGCCGAGCCCGCGGCTGGAGCGCAGGCTGACCGGGACGCCGTTGTCCGTCGGCGCGGCAAGAATCGGATCGCTCATCGAGGGTCTCCACCAGATCGGGTGACGAATGCGCATTGTGACGCGTTTCGCGCCGGTGTGCCGGCCGTGCCCGGCCGTCTGCGCATCGAGCACAAAAAGATCATCCGTTTCTGCTCGGGACGATCCTTGCGTGCGCGCCGACGGGCGCCGCGCCGCTTACGATCGGCTCATCCGACACCTACGGAGCCCGTCATGCCCCATTACTGTCCGCAACGCGCGGCGTTCGTCGCACGCTCGCCCCGCGCCACCCGCCCTTCATCCGGCCCCCACGCACGCCGCGGCCGCCCCGCCGTCGCCGCGTGGTGCCTGCGGATCGTCGGCTGGTACCGGCTCGAACGGCTGCTCGCGTCGATTCCCGACAGCAACGACGACTTCGGGCTCGTCTGACCGGCCGGTCGACACCCTGCTTGCTTACGTCGCCTACTTACGTCGCCTACTTGCGCCGCCGCTCGTGCGGCGCCACCGTCGCGCCGTCGATCACCGGCGCGCCCTGCTTGATCAGGAAATCGCGAAACAACCCCGTCACCTGCGAGATGCGCCGGTCGGCGAGGGTCACCACATACCATTCGCGCTCGATCGGGTTGCCGGGAAACGGCAGTTGCCCAAGCAGCCCCGTGCGCAGTTCGAGCGCACACGCGTGCAACGACAGGAACGCGACGCCGAGCCCGGCTTCGGCCATCTGCTTGATCGCCTCGTTGCTCGACAGTTCGGAGCCCACATGAAAGCGGTGGCCCGCGTTCTTGAACAGGCTCTCGACGGTCGAGCGCGTGCCGGCGCCGCGTTCGCGCACGAGCAGGTGCGCGGATTCAAGATCCTTCAGCGCGACGCGCTTGCGCCGCATCAGCGGATGGTCGGGCGCCGCGACGAACACCATCGGGTGCTTCGCGAACTCGACCGCATGCGTACGCAGCTCCTTCGGTGCGCTGCCCATCACCGCGAGATCGATTTCATGCGTCGCGAGCATGCGGATGATGTCGTCGCGATTACCGACCTTGAAATACGTCTTCACGTGCGGACGCGTGGCAGTGAATTTGACGAGCAGCGGCGGGATCAGGTATTCGGCCGTCGTGATCGCGCCGATCCGCAGCGTGCCGCCGAGATCGCCCGTCAGCGCGGCCACTTCGTCGCCGGCCTCGCTCCACAGATGCAGGATCTCGCGCGCATAGCGCGCCACGATCTCGCCGGCCGCGGTCAGTTGCACGCCGCGCCCCACTCGCTGCAGCAACGCGGCGCCCACGGCCTCCTCGAGCAGCCGAACCTGCAGCGACACGGCCGGCTGCGTCAGGTTCAGTTCCTCGGCCGCGCGCGACACGCTGCCGAGCCGCGCAATCATGTCCAGCGCCTTCAACTGCCGGAACGTCGCGGTCTTTCCTATAAGTGAATACATATGAGTCGCTTATAAACATTAAATTGTTCGAGTGGGTTCGAAACTATATCGTCGGTTCCTGAGCAATGTCATCCGAATCGTCATTCAGCGGGAGCCGAACATGGACTACACCACGCCCCACCTTGCAACGGACCGCGCACCGCGCCTGCCGCGCATCGTGATCGTCGGCGGCGGCGCCGGCGGCCTGCAGTTCGCGACGCGTCTCGGCGATACGGTCGGACGCCGCGGGCAGGCCGAGGTCGTGCTCGTCGACCGCTATCCGACGCATTTCTGGAAGCCGCTGCTGCACGAAGCCGCATCGGGCCATCGCGATCCGGCATCCCACACGATCGAATACGCGGCGCAGGCGAAGCGCCACGGCTTTCGCTTCGTGCAGGGGGCGCTGCAGCGGGTCGATCGCGCGGCGCGCACGGCGACGATCGCGGCCGTGCAGGATGCGGACGGCACGGAAATCCTGCCGCAACGCGTGCTCGACTACGACGATCTCGTGCTGGCGGTCGGCAGCGTGACGAACTACTTCAACGTGCCGGGCGCCGCGCATCATGCGCTGCCGCTCGAAAACCTCGACCAGGCCGAGGATTTCCGCCGCAAGTTCCTTGCTGCCTGCACGAAGGCGAATCACCTGGCCGAGCAGCAGCCGGCACGGCGCGGCGCGCCGATCTGCATCAACGTGATCGGTGCGGGCGCAACGGGCGTCGAGCTGGCCGCCGCGCTGCGGCATGCGGTCCAGCAACTGACGACGTATCGCTTCAAGGCGCTGGTGTCCGCGCGCGACGTGCATATCCGGCTGATCGAAGGCGGCCCGCGCATCCTGCCGGCGCTCGACGAACGGCTGTCCGGCAAGATGCACGCGCAGCTTCGCGCGCTGAACGTCGACGTGCTGACCGATACGCGCGTGGCGGAAGTCGGCGCGGATGCCGTGACGACCGCAACCGGCGAACGCCTCGCGAGCGACATCACGATCTGGGCAGCCGGCGTCGCCGGCCCCGCGATGCTGCGGGACATCGGCGACATCGCGCTCAACCGGTCGAACCAGGTGATCGTGACCGACACGCTGCAGACGCCCGACGATCCGCACGTGTACGCGTTCGGCGACTGCGCCGCGTGCCCGTCGGCCGGTGCAGGCGGGTTCCTGCCGCCGCGTGCGCAGGTCGCGCATCAGCAGGCCGTGTATCTGGCCGACGCATTCGCACGCCGCGTCGCCGGTAAGCCCGTGCCCGGCTTCACGTTCCGCGATGCGGGCACCGTCGTGTCGCTCGGGCATGCGGGCGCCGTGTATCAGGCGGATATCGGCATGCGCTCGCGCTCGCTGATCGTCGACGGACTGGCGGCGATCGGGCTGTACAAGTTCCTGTATCGCAAGCACCTGTTCAGCGTGGTCGGCATCAAGCGCGCGCTGTTCCAGTCGCTGAGCCACTGGCTGCAAAGCCGCAACCAGCCGTCGATCAAGCTGCATTAATCGTCGCAGTCCGCACGCAGCCTCGCAGCGCGGCATATCGGGCGAGCATCGTCCGATATGCCGTTTTTCCATATGGATATGCGCGATGCAGCCGGAATGTGCGCCACGCCGGTGCATCGCATCGAAGGCCGTCGATACGATGCGATGCGTGCGTGAAATGCCGTGCGACGCGTATCCCGCGCCCGCTCTGGCTTGCCGCCCCATTCATTAGTCGAATCGTATGAGTCGGCTATAAATATTGATTGGTCGCGTTTTCCGCATCGACGCTAAGGTGTGTGGCATTCCCGTCGGCGAACGGATCATCACGTTTCTGAAAAGGAATCACCGTGGTCATCGAAGCCATCGTCACCCGTCTCGACGCAGCATTCGCGCAGATCGAAGCAACGCCGGATTCGCGCGAGTCGCGCCATCAACGCGACGCGATCCTCCGTTGGCTGGACCGGGCATCGGAAGAAGGATATCGGCTCGGCCTCGTCACGACGCTGCCGGCCGCGCGGCTCAACGACATGTTCGAAGGCCAGTTCGGCCGCGCGAACCTCGACCGCTTCTCGGTCGTCGTCACGGACACCGATCAAC
This sequence comes from Burkholderia sp. NRF60-BP8, assembly GCF_001522585.2. Taxonomy (NCBI): domain Bacteria; kingdom Pseudomonadati; phylum Pseudomonadota; class Betaproteobacteria; order Burkholderiales; family Burkholderiaceae; genus Burkholderia; species Burkholderia sp. NRF60-BP8. The sequence goes on along the minus strand of NZ_CP013372.1, from coordinate 137,618 downwards.
AGGACTCCCGATCGAATCAGCATCCGTTCGACGTCGCGCTGCAGGCGCTCGGCGTGCCGAGGGAGCGCGCGGTCGGAATCGCGAGCAGCGAACCGGAACGCCGCGAAGCCGAGCATTTCGGGTTCTCGCGCTGTGTGAACATCACCGACACGGTGCGCTCGATCGCATCGGCCGAGCTGCACTGAACGCCGGACCCCGGGCCCGCTCGAGTCGGCCATCATCGTCGATCCGGCGGCAATCCGACGATTGCCCGACCGCATCCTGACATTCTGCTGTCAAAGTCGCTTGCAACACTGCGGGGCTCAACCACATTCCCCCGGCGACGGGACGACGCGCATGCGCATCGTCCCGTCCGTTGCCCGCCACGATGACACGCCCGATCCGCACCGCCGCCGCTCTCACGATTGCCTGCCTGTTGCTCGCCGCTTGCGGCGGGGACGACTCGACGCCGCCTGCCACGTCGGCCGACAACAACGGCACGGCGCCCGCGCCGCAGCCCATGCCTGAGCCCGCGCCGGCCCCGACACCCGCGACCTACTACCAGACGAAGACGCCGTACCGCCCGCAGCAGGACGCCGCAACGTACGAAGCGCCGCCGGCCGGCTACGCGCCGGTCTATACCGAACTCGTCGCACGTCACGGCTCGCGCGGGCTGTCGGGCTTCAAGTACGACGGCGCGATTTACGCAATGCTGGCCAAGGCCGAGGCCGACGGCGCGCTGACCACGCTCGGCGCGCAGCTCAAGGCCGACACGTACGCGATGATGAAGGCCAATGCGCTGCTCGGCTACGGCGTGCAGGGCATCTCGACGCCCGGTTACGGCAACCTGACTCAAACCGGCATCCGCGAACATCAGCAACTCGCCGCGCGTCTCGCGCAGCGGCTGCCCGCGCTGTTCGCCTCGGGCAACCGGCAGGTGGTCGTCGTCAACTCGGGCCAGGATCGCGCGGTCGACAGCTCGACGTATTTCTCGGCGGCACTCGTCGCCGCGCAGCCGGCACTGGCGCCGGCCATCACGCTGCCGGCCGCGCCGGCCGGCTATCCGGCGAGCGCACCGGTCGCGCAGCCGGCCGGCACCAACCGTTTCCTGCTGTATTTCCACTCGCTGAAGCCGGCCACCGATCTCGTGACCGACACGAGCGATCCGTACTACGCGACCTATCAGGCGAGCCAGGCGTACCAGGCCTATGCAAACGACGCGACGGTGGCCGCGAAGCTGAAGGCGATCAAGGCCGCGCCGCAGGCGGCCGACGTCGCGCAGACGGTGCTGTCCGCACTCGTGTCGCCGGCCTTCATCGCGAAGCTCGGCTCCGACGGCTACACGTTCGCGAACACCGGCACCTATGCGTTCACGTCGTCGGACGGCAAATTCACCAACACGCTGAAGGGCGACGGCAAGACGAAGATCGCGACGGCCGTCGACGCGGTGAACGTGCTGTACAACCTGTTGCAGGTTGCGCCCGCCATGACCGCGGAAACCGGCGGCGTCACGATGGAGAAGTACATCGGCGCCGAGCAGGCGCAGTATCTCGCGTATCTGCAGGATGTGGAGGACTACTATCAGAAGGGGCCCGGCATCCAGGAGGTGAACCCGGTGACGTACCGGATGGCGAAGGTGCTGCAGGACGACTTCTTCGGCGAAGTCGACGCAATCGCGCGCGGGGACCTGACGCACGCCGCGAAGCTGCGCTTCACGCATGCGGAGATCGTGATTCCGTTCGCGTCGATCATGAATCTGAAGAACGTGTTCGTGCCGACACCGCAGGCACAGACGTACACGTATGCGAACAACCCGTGGCGCGGCGACCAGGTGTCGCCGATGGCCGCGAACATGCAGTGGGACGTCTATCGCAACGGGTCGCGGCTCATCGTGAAGATGCTGTACAACGAGCGCGAGACGGATTTCCAGGCCGCGTGCGACGGCGCGAAGATCGCGCCGGGCAGCCACTTCTACGACTACGCGGGGCTGAAGCAGTGTTACGGGTATCAGTGAAGTGAAGTGAAGTGAAGCGCAGCGCCGCAGCCTGCAGCGGTGCGGCCGGCCGGCATCTCGCGCCAACGAACTCGCGGCGGCTCGGTCGGTCGAACGAGCATCGTCGGAGGACTCTCATGAAACGCGTCGCGCTTGCCGCCGTCCTGACCCTGTTTGCCACCATCGGCGTGCCGGCTATCGCCGGCGCGCCATCCGGCGCCGCCTCGGCGGCCCCGACTCAGGCATACGCAAAGAATTGCGTGCCGTCGCGGGATGCGTCGCAAGGCGCCCGCTCCCCCTCCAGCGCGCCGCCGATCCGCGTCTGCGTCGGCGATTCCGACACGCAACTGAACCTGCCGTGGTTCCTGACCGATGTCCTCACCGCCGTGGACACGCACCAGTCGCCCAGCGGCCTGCTCCACAAGATGCGCAACGATTTCTGAAGCGCCGCGGGCACCGCATCGTTCATGATGCGTCGGGGCGGTTCAGCACCTGGATGAACGCGCCGACGATGCCGGCCCACATCCCGGGGTCGGCAATGCGTTCCAGCAGCACCCGCAATTCCTGCCGTTCTTCGTTCGACAGCACGCCATGCGCGCCGCGGATGCTGTCGTAACGCGGCGTACCGCGCGACGCGAGCGCGCGATCGAGCGAATAGTCGCGAGCAGCTCCGTCCACCGAGATCCGAATCCACAGTGAACCACCGTCCGCCGCGGCGGCGCCGTCGGTCACGATGACCGGGGGCGGCATTTTCTCCATCGCAACGCTCCGGTTTTGACACGCCGGCGGCAGTCGGCCGACAACGACACCACATGAAAATGTTTCTTTTTGAGACACAATCGCGAAATCTCATCAATATTTAGACAACAATATTTCGCAATGGCGCGCCGCATCTTATACTTGCCGCGCACCATCCTCGTGCCAAGAGACGGTGTCTTTCGTCCCGGCTGCACACACTGTGCGGCCGGGGCTTTTTTCGGTACGCTGCGTCCATATACATGCTCGATGCGAGCATGTTATTACGGAATGCTGCCGGATAGATGGTCGATCGCGACAGGCTCGTGCCGATGCCCGTCGCAACGGCCGACCCGACCGGCGTCCCGAAACCGGCGCGCGAGCCGCATGGCCCGAATCAGGCATGCGGCATGCGCGCCGTTTGCACATCGACCGGTTCGATTTGCCGCGCCATGCGTACAACACCAAAGGCGACCGCAGGACCGTGGGCACGCCCCCGCGGCTCGAAACCCGTTTTCCAGCGCAGCGGCGCGTGGCCTCGCGTCGTGTTTCTCGCCGCCGCGATCATCTGCGTGCTCGTGCCCGCGTTTGCAATCGTGCTGGCCGACCGCTACGCGCGCGATGCCGTCACCGCGCACGAGCGCGTCGTGGCAAACGACATCGTGACCTCCGTGGACCGCATCCTGGACGGCGTTCGACTTCGGCACGCGGACGAGCTGACCGCACTCGTCGGGCGGCCCTGTGCGACGGTGTTCCGGACGCTGGCCGAAGTGGGCACTCGCCTGCGTTATTTGCGTGCGGTCGCGCTGGTGAACGACGGGCGCGTCATGTGCTCGTCGGCGCTCGGTTCGATCGACCTGCCGCTCGCCGCCTATGCACGCGAACCCGAACCGGGATCGACGATCGTCACGCTGCTGCGCCAGACGCCGTTCCAGCACGACATTCCGGTGCTGTCCGCGTTTCGCGCCACCGCGCGCGGCGCGGGCGTCCTGTACCTGATCGAAGGCGACTACGTGGCCGACGCGCTCGCCCACGGCACCGGCAATGAAGCGGCGACGGCCGTGCTGTCGATCGCGGGCTCGGGCCGTCTCGATCAGCACGGGAAGTTCACGCCGGAAACGAACGCAGGCCCCGCGGGCGGCAGCACGATTGCTTCGCAGCACTGGCCGTTCACGGTGTCGGTCGTCGCCTCGGCGCACTACGCGTCACAGGTCCAGCGCCACTACCGGCTGATCTGCGCGACGATCGTGCTGCTGGCCGACAGCCTCGTGATGGCCGCCTACCTGCTCGCGATGGCGCCGCGGCGGCTGTTGCTGAAGGCGGTGCGTCAGGCGCTCCGGCGCAACGAATTCCATGTCGTGTACCAGCCGATCGTCGACGTGCAGACACGCAGGACGGTCGGCGTCGAAGCGCTGCTGCGCTGGCACCATCCGAAGTGGGGGGCCATCAGCCCGGCCGTGTTCATCCCGCAGGTGGAATCGAGCACCGTGCTGCCGAAGGTCACCGAATTCGTGCTGCGCACCGCCGTGTCCGAGCTGACCGCACTGACGCCGTCCGCGCCGCTGCGCATCGCCGTGAACGTCGCACCGCAGGACCTCGAGCGCGGGCGGTTCGTGGCCGTCGTCGAGGAAGCGATCCGCGCGCTGCCGCCCGGCTTCACGCTGGTGCTTGAGGTCACCGAGCGCATCCTGCTCGAGAAGAACGCGCGAACCACCGAGATCTTCCAGGCGCTGCGGTCGAAAGGCGCGAAGTTCGCGATCGACGATTTCGGCACGCATCACAGCAATCTCGACATGCTGTCGCGCTTTCCGTTCGACTACGTGAAGATCGACCGACAGTTCGTCTCGCAGCTGGACCATGGCAGCGCGGGGCTGATCGAGGGGATCGCGGCCGTCGCGCATCACTACGGCCTGAAGATCATCGCGGAAGGCGTGGAGACGGAAGCGCAGCATCGCGCGCTGCATGCGGTCGGAATCCAGTACGCGCAGGGCTACCTGTATCAGCGACCCATGCGCGCGGCGCACCTGACGCGGGATTTCGCGTCGGCGACGGTGTAGCGGCGCCGCAAACGGCGACTACCGCGCGCCGTATTGACCGCCGAGGTGCACGCGGCCCTGCTCGATCCATCCTTCGACGTCGTCGCCGGTCTTGCCGTTCACGTACATGACGTTGTACCAGCGCCCGTGCGACTTGTAGACGGTCACCGAATCGCCGGGGACGATGAAGGTCCGCTTCGTGACGCACTGCGCGTCGGGCGCCGAGTAGAAATACGCGCGCCCCGCCCCGACGACCGTGCCGGACGCCGGCGGTCGGAAGTTGTCGTCCGGGCCGCTCGCGGCTGCGTCGAGCTTCCCGCAATCGACCGTGCTCTTTGCATGCGCGCCCAGGCTCGCGCCGAGCACCAGCATCGCGATGCCGATGCGCATCGTCGTCTTCATCTGCATGGTTCGTTCGTGAACGCCGTATTTTTTCGGTTTGCCGGTTCGCGTCCGGCCCACGCTCAATCCTGCGCGACCGTCGTCGCTTCGACGCCCGCCGCTTCCGGATGATGCCCGAGCCGCGCGGAGATCGCCTGCCCGGCCTCCTTCAGCAGCGCGACGTAATGCGCCTTCGTGTCCGCGCCGCACCGCATCGTCGGAAACGACAGCGACAACCCCGCGATCACGCGACCGAAACGATCGAACACGGGCACCGCGAGGCACAGCAGCCCATCCTCCTGCTCCTCGTTGTCCTCGCCGTAGCCCTGCCGTCGCACGTGCGGCAGGATGCTCATCACCGCATCCGCCGACGCGAGCGTTTTCGCGGTCGACTTCCTGAACTCGATGCCGGCCAGCACCGCCCGCGCGTCGGCTGGCGACATCCATGCGAGCAGCACCTTGCCGATCGCCGTGCTGTACAGCGGATTGCGCCGGCCGATGCGTGACTGCATGCGCAGCCCGTAATCGGCGTCGATCTTGTGGATGTAGATGATCGCGTCCTCGTCGAACGCACCGAGATGCACGGCTTCGCGCGTCAGTTGCCCGATGCGGCGCATCTCGAGATCGGCCTCGCGCACGAGATCCACGCTCTCCAGTGCCTTGCTGCCGAGCTCGAACAGCCGGATCGTCAGCCGGTAGCGATCGGTCTCGCCTTCCTGCGCGACATAGCCGAGCGCCTTGAGCGTCTGCAGGAAGCGATGCACCGTCGTCTTCGACATGCCGAGCTGGTGCGACAGTTCGCTGATGCCGATCTCGCGGCGCTCGCCGAGCGCGGCGAGGATCGTGAAGACCTTGCCGACGGCGGCAACCGAATCGGGCTTCTCGACGGCGCCTGCCGCCGCAAGGTCCGCCCCGGTTTCCTGGTTCGCCTGATCGCGCTTGCGCTGCCTGGGCGTTGCTGTCATGTCCGTGAATCCGTGAGATGCGAATCGGGAGAGCATAACGCGTTCGTCGCGCGATCCGGTCAGCGCGCGAGCCATCCGCCGTCGACGGCGAGCGTATGACCGTGCACGTAGTCCGACGCGCGCGACGCGAGAAACACCGCCGCGCCCGCGAGATCGTCCGGCACGCCCCAGCGGCCGGCCGGGATGCGGGCGAGGATTTCGTCGCTGCGCCGGGTGTCCTCGCGCAACGGCGCGGTGTTGTCGGTCGCCATGTAGCCGGGCGCGATCGCGTTCACGTTGATCCCGCGCGCGGCCCATTCGTTCGCGAGCAACCGCGTGAGGCCCAGCACGCCGCTCTTCGACGCCGTGTACGACGGCACGCGAATGCCGCCCTGGAACGACAGCATCGACGCGACGTTCACGATCTTGCCGCCGCGCCCCTGCCGCACCATCTGCCGCGCGACCGCCTGCGACAGGAAAAATACGCTCTTCAGGTTCACGTCGATCACGGCGTCCCAGTCGGCTTCGGTGAACTCGAGCGCATCGCAACGGCGGATCATGCCCGCGTTGTTGACGAGGATGTCGACGTGGCCGAAAGCATCCAGCGCGCCGCCGACGATCCGCTCGACCGGCTCGAGCGTCGACAGGTCCGCGTGCACGTCGACGAAACGCCGCCCCGCGGCCGCCACGCGCGCCGACGTTGCATCGGACGACGAACGGTTCGCGCCGACGATGTCGCACCCGGCCGACGCGAGCGCGACGGCCATCGCCGCGCCGAGCCCCGTGTTGCAGCCGGTGACGATCGCGACCTTGCCGGTCAGGTCGAACAGGCCGGCGAGCACGGCATGCGCATCGGCGGCGGGAAGATCGGGCGTATCGCGTTTCATGATGTCAGCGCAGGTCGGCAACGGCGATGTGGTCCATGTCCTTGAACACCTGGTTCTCGCCCGCCATCCCCCAGATGAACGTGTACGCCTGCGTGCCGACGCCGGAATGAATCGACCAGCTCGGCGAGATCACGGCCTGCTCGTCGTGCACCACCACGTGACGCGTCTCCTGCGGCTCGCCGAGCATGTGGAACACGGCCGCGTCGGCGGCGAGGTTGAAGTAGAAATACACTTCCATCCGCCGCTCGTGCGTATGGCACGGCATCGTGTTCCACACGCTGCCGGGCTCGAGTTTCGTCATCCCCATCGACAACTGGCAGGTCGGCAATACATCGGGCACGATGAACTTGTAGATCGTGCGGCGGTTGCTCGTGGCCGCGTCGCCGAGCGTTTCCGGCGATGCCTGCGCGAGCGTGATCGTGCGGGTCGGATAGGCCGTGTGCGCGGGCGCGCAGTTCAGGTAGAACTTCGCGGATTGCGCGCGATCGTCGCTGCCGAACACGATACCCTGCCCGCCTTGCCCGATGTAGATCGCCTCCTCCGTGCCCACCGCATGACGCTGGCCGTCGACCTCGACCCAGCCGGGCCCGCCGATGTTGATCGCCCCGAGTTCGCGCCGCTCCAGCAGATGGCTCACGCCCATCGCGGCGCCGAGCGACGCCGGCACCTCGACCGGCCGCGTCGCGGGCCACGCGCCGCCGACGACGATGCGGTCGATATGGCTGTAGGTGAGCGACAGTGCGTCCGGCGCGAACACCTTCTCCACCAGGAAATGCCGGCGCAGGCCGGCCGTGTCGAGCGTCTTCGCGTGTTCGCCGTGAATGCCATGCCGCACGTCCATGCCGGTTCTCCATCGGGAAGGGGGCCGCCGCCGGCACCGTCGCCGCCGGTCGCCCCGATGAGGATTGAAGCACACATTTCTTGAATTCGGAACGTCGATCCGGATTTTCGATCTCGTCTGGTGGATCGATAAATTCCTTTCAAATCAGCTCTATTTAGCATTACGGGTATACGACTACCGTCGAAACTCACAAAAACGGACCATCGTTCCGAATCCTGTCCTATAGTCAGTCAGCAGACATCATTCGACAACGGGACGCATCGACGTCCACGGAGGAGACGTGAAGCTGAAACAGGCCATCGACCGCATTCCGGGCGGACTCATGCTGGTCCCGATGCTGCTGGGCGCGTGCGTGCACACGTTCGCGCCGAACGCCGGGAAATACTTCGGCTCTTTCACCAACGGCCTGATCGCGGGCACGGTGCCGATTCTCGCCGTCTGGTTCTTCTGCATGGGCGCGACGATCGACCTGCGCGCGACGGGCGTCGTGCTGCGCAAATCGGGCACGCTGCTCGCGACGAAAATCGCGGTCGCATGGCTCGCGACGGTGATCGCCGCGCGCTTCATCCCCGACGACGGCATCCGCACGGGCCTGTTCGCGGGCCTGTCGCTGCTCGCGATCACGACGTCGATGGACATGACCAATGGCGGCCTCTATGCGGCCGTGATGCAGCAGTACGGCACCCGGGAAGAAGCCGGCGCGTTCGTGCTGATGTCGATCGAATCGGGGCCGCTCGTCAGCATGCTGATTCTCGGCGCGGCCGGCGTCGCGGTGTTCGAGACGCGGCTCTTCGTCGGCGCGGTGCTGCCGTTCCTGATCGGCTTCACGCTCGGCAACCTCGATGTGGAGCTGCGCGAATTGTTCGGACGCTGCGTGCATCCGCTGATTCCATTCTTCGGCTTCGCGCTCGGCAACGGCATCGATCTGAACGTGATCGCGAAGAGCGGGCTGCCGGGCATCGCGCTCGGGCTCGCGGTGATCGTCGTGACGGGCGTGCCGTTGATGCTCGCCGACAAGGTCCTGGGCGGCGGCAACGGGACGGCCGGGCTTGCCGCGTCGTCGACGGCGGGCGCCGCGGTCGCGAACCCGGCGATCATCGGCGAGATGATTCCGAAGTTCAAGCCGATGGTGCCGGCGGCCACCGCGATCGTCGCGACCGCGTGCCTCGTGACGGCGATACTCGTGCCGATTTTGACGGCGATGTGGGCAAAGCGGGCGGCGCGGGCAAGCGGTGCGCCGCTGCCGTCGCTGGCCGCACGGCCCGCGCATGGCAGCCCGATCGAGCATGAAGGGCATGTTTGAGAAGTGCCGGTTCGAGTCGGGCCTCAGGCGCCCGCTTCAAGTCGGTCAATGCTCGGCAGCATGAAAACCGCGGGAAATCGATGAATTTCCCGCGGTTTTCATTCGTCGGTGTCGGCGCACATCTTGTCGCACGCCGACGAAACCGGACACTGCCGCGCTGCGCTTCAGTCGAACGTACGCACGATGGCGGACGCCTTGGTCGAGATCAGCCAGTCGCCCTCCACCTTATGCATGACGAAGTGATCGTTGAACAGCCGGTTGCCGATCCGCACCCGCACCGTCGCCGTTGAAAGGCTGTCGGAGACGTGCTCCATCGAGAGGATCGCCTCGTCTCTCGGCGCGCCGGTCGATCGAGGACTGGGCCTCCCGTGAATGAGCGCCGCGTACTCCGACGACGACAGCGTGCGCAACTGGCCTTCATCCAGCCACTGAACGAAGCAGTTCAGATGGAAAATCTTGTCGAAGTCACGGCTCTGCGGCTCATAAGCGAGGTTGAAATAATCGTCGATCAAAGCGACGACGGCTTGGGTCTGGGTCATTGTCGGCTTTCCTCGGTAGTGAACGGCTCGTATAGTGAGCGATCCTTCCCGCTCTCTGCTACGGCGACCCGGTTATCGCTGCCATTACAGGAACACATGGATGATGGAAGACCTCGATGGAGGACTGGTCAGCGGCTTGCTCGTCCTGGCAGCCCTGGCTGAATCCGGCAGTTTCGGCCGTGCGGCATCGCGTCTGGGCAAGACTCAGCCGGCGGTCAGTCGCGCCATCCAGCGACTGGAGGACCGCTTGCGCGCAAAGCTCGTGCATCGCACCAGCCGGCACGTCGAAGTGACGGACGCCGGCCATGCGTTGTTGTCGAAAGTGCTGCCGTTACTCCAGGGAATCGAAGAGGCGGCCGTCGACGCCTCCGATCAGACCTCGGTCGTCAACGGAACGCTCCGTGTCGCATGCGATGCCGTGTTCGCACGCCTCGTGCTGGCCCCGGAGCTGACCCGGTTCATGAAGGATCACCCCGCGCTTCACCTGAAGCTGGAAACCCGGAGCGATCTCTCGGACCTGGTCAGCGAGGGATTCGATCTCGCCATCCGATTTGGACCGCCGTCCATTTCGACCTTGGTCTGCCGCAGGCTATACAGTCCGCGGGTACTGACTCTGGCCGCGCCGTCCTACCTGGAGCAGCGCGGTCGGCCGAGGTCGCCGCAGGATCTCGTCGACGGCGGCCATGAATGCATCCTCGCGATCGACCCGGCTACCGGCCGCCCCTTCGACTGGGAGTTCTGGCGCGACGACGAGAAAGTGAAAGTGGCCGTCAGCGGCACCCTGACCGTCACGGATGCGGGAACCAAAATCGGCGCCTGCCTCGCCGGTTTCGGGATCGCCCAGGTGATCGACCTCGGAATCGACACGCACCTGCGTGCGGGCACGCTGGAGCCGGTTCTGACGGACTGGTGCGACGAGACGTTTCCTCTTTACGTCTACTATCCCAGTCGAAACCACGTCCCGGCCAAGGTAAGGGCGTTCATCGACTTCGTGGTCGGCATGATGCCCAGGCTACAGTCGAACGGTTATGGCGCCGGCCAGCGGTCGCCCTCAACCGTGCTCGAAGCGCTGCGTCGCGAATAGCGTCCGTTGTCCGTCGGGTGCCTGGCCGTCTACCTCGGCCGTCATCGCCATGCCGTCGCTTCCGTTGCGCCGCATCCGCATCGCTCGACGGCTTCCTGCCGCCTGTTGCCAAGCGCCCGCAGCGGCACGACAGCCGTTCAAGCGCTAAAATCCGCCGCTTGGGCATCCACGACGAGCAAGCGTTTTGACGGCGTTCGAGCAGGGTTTCATCCTTACCCGCCACTGGCGGGACACCGCATCCGGTATCGAGATCGAGTTCTGGCTGGCGACCGAACGCGGTCCGCGCCGCGTGCGGTTGCGCCCGCAGGAAGCCGTCGCGTTCATTCCGGCCGAACAGCAGGCGCTCGCCGAACGCACGCTGGCCGGCGAACGCGACGCGGAACTGCGCCCGCTCGCGCTGCGCGATTTCAGCCGGCGCCCGGTCGTCGGCCTCTATTGCCGGCGCTATCGCCATCTGTCCGGGCTGCAGAAGCGCCTCGCGGCGGCCGGCGTCGACGTCTACGAAGCCGACGTGCAGCCGCCCGATCGCTATGCGATGGAGCGCTTCATCACCGCATGCGTCGAGTTTCGCGGCCAGCCCGGCCGCGACGGCACGCTGACCGGCGCCGAGCTGAAGCCCGCGACCGGCTACCGCCCGGCGCTGCGCTGCGTGTCGCTCGACATCGAAACCAGCGTCCACGGCGAGCTGTATTCGATCGCGCTCGAAGGCTGCGGACAACGGCAGGTCTACATGCTCGGACCGCCGAACGGCGATGCCGACGCGAGCGCCGTCGACTTCCGCCTCGACTACTGCGACACCCGGGCCGCGATGCTCGCGCGCCTGAACGACTGGTTCGACGAACACGATCCCGATGCGGTGATCGGCTGGAACCTCGTGCAGTTCGACCTGCGCATCCTGCATGCGCACGCGGAGCAATACGGCGTGCCGCTCAAGCTCGGGCGCGGCGGCAGCGTGCTCGACTGGCGCGCGCACGGCCAGCAGCCCGACCACTTCTTCGCAGGCGCGGCCGGCCGGCTGATCCTCGACGGCATCGACATGCTGAAATCGGCGACGTGGACGTTCCCGTCGTTCAGCCTCGAATACGTGTCGCAAGCGTTGCTCGGCGAAGGCAAGTCGATCGACAATCCGTACCAGCGCATGGACGAGATCCAGCGCCGCTTCGATCACGACAAGCCCGCGCTCGCGCGCTACAACCTGAAGGACTGCGAACTCGTCACGCGCATCTTCGACAAGGCCGACCTGCTGTCCTTCGCGCTGGAACGCGCGAGCGTCACCGGGCTCGCGGCCGACCGCACCGGCGGGTCGGTGGCAGCCTTCACGCACCTGTACCTGCCTCGCATGCACCGGCTCGGCTATGTCGCGCCGAACCTCGGCGACGTGACGGGGCAGAACAGCCCCGGTGGCTTCGTGATGGATTCGCGCCCCGGGCTGTACGACTCGGTGCTCGTGTTCGACTACAAGAGCCTCTATCCGTCGATCATCCGTACGTTCCTGATCGATCCCGTCGGGTTGATCGAAGGGCTCGCGAATCCCGGCGACGACGCATCGGTGCCCGGCTTTCTCGGCGCGCGCTTCTCGCGCACCGCGCACTGCCTGCCCGACATCGTGCGCCGCGTGTGGGAGGGCCGCGACGACGCGAAGCGGCAGCGCAACGCGCCGCTGTCGCAGGCGCTGAAGATCATCATGAATTCGTTTTACGGCGTGCTCGGCTCGACCGGCTGCCGCTTCTTCGACCCGCGCCTCGCGTCGTCGATCACGATGCGCGGACACGAGATCATGCATCGCACGCGCAAGCTGATCGAAGCACAGGGGTACGAAGTGATTTACGGCGATACCGATTCGACCTTCGTGTGGCTCGGCCGCGCGCACGACGACGACGAAGCCGGCGCCAAGGGCCGCGCGCTCGTCGAGCACGTGAATCGCTGGTGGCATGCGCACCTGCGCGACCAATTCGGCCTCGACAGCGCGCTGGAGCTGCAGTACGAACGGCATTACCGCCGGTTCCTGATGCCGACCGTGCGCGGTGCGGAAGAAGGCAGCAAGAAGCGCTACGCGGGCCTCGCGGCGACGGCCGACGGTAGCGAGGATCTCGTGTTCAAGGGGCTCGAGACGGTCCGCACCGACTGGACGCCGCTCGCGCAGCAGTTCCAGCGCGAGCTGTACCGGCGCGTGTTCAGGCGCGAGCCGTACCGGGATTTCATTCGCGATTACGTGCGGCGCACGCTCGCCGGCGAATTCGACGACCAGCTCGTCTACCGCAAGCGCGTGCGCCGGCCGCTGCGCGAGTACGAACGCAACGTGCCGCCGCACGTGCGCGCAGCGCGCATCGCCGACGAGTTCAACCTCGCGCAGGGCCGGCCGCTGCAGTATCAGCGCGGCGGCTGGATCAGCTACGTGATGACGACGGCCGGCCCCGAGCCGCTGGAGACGATGCGTTCGCCGATCGACTATGCGTTCTATCTGAGCCGTCAGCTTCAGCCTGTCGCCGATGCGATCCTGCCGTTCCTGCGCGACGATTTCGAACGCGTGATCTCCGGGCAGGGGCAGTTGTTCGGCGACTGACGGAACGATGACGCGCCGGAACACGCGTCAGCGCAGTCGTCGCATCGCGCTTTCACATGACGTCGATCTCCATCGCGTTCCGTCAGCATCGCGCACTCTCGCTCATTCTGGAACACAGTTCGCCCGGAATCGCCATTTATCAGGCCGGTCAAGGTTCCTAAACTTTCCTCGTCGGTTCAGCAAACCGCAACGAAATCGTCCGAGGAAACCGTGAAATCCATCATCGCCGCCATCGCCACTGTCGCCGCTACCGCCCTTCTCACCGCACCGGCCGCGTCGTACGCACAGTCGTCGCACTCGACGCTCACGCGCGCGCAAGTGCGCCAGGAACTGCTCGATCTCGAGTCGGTCGGCTACGAGCCGGTCGCCGGTGACGGCGACAACTATCCGGGCGACATCGTCGCCGCGCAGGAACGCCTCGCCGCCAAGCGCCTCGCGGAACGCAAAAGCGCGGAAGCCGCCTACGGGGCGAACGGCGCACCGGGCATGGACTCGGGCGCGCCGGCGGCTGCGACGATGAAGCGCTAACGCGCCGCGAGCCGTTTCGGGGGGCGCACCCATCCGGCTAAAATACCGGCCTGCCGCGCCTCCTGCCGCGGCCGGAGGACATCGATCATGACCGCACGTCGCGGTGCCGCGGTCGCCATCGCGCCCAGCCACGAGACAGCCAGCCTGTCGAAAGCCCAGAAGACGTTCAATACGCTCGTCGAGCAAATCGAAAAGCGGCGCGAACGTCTCGGTGCGTGGGAAGCCGTCATGCCGGCGTTCCAGAAGAAGTTCGTCGACGGGCTGTTGCCGCTCGAACAGGAGGCAACGGCGCTGCGCATCCGGCTGATCCATCTGCTCGACGACGCGTTCCTGCAGAAGGGCTTGAGCAAAGCCGAGCAGCGCACGCTGTCCGACCTGATCGCCGACATGGCGCGCGATTTGCTGCACACCAGCGACGACGCGGCGTTGAAGGTGATTTACCACCGGCATGCCGGATCCGACCGCGTCGGCCACGCAACGGCCGCTCCCGAGCCGACGAAACCGAAACGGGAACCCGAATCGCAGTCGCCCTCGCCCGAGGATCTCGACTCGCTGTCCCCCGACGAACTCGCCGAGCGGATGCAGGCCGAACTCGACGCCCAGTTCGAGCGCGACATGGCCGCTCACGCGGCCCGCGAGGCGCAGCGTGCGAAGCGCAAGAAAGCACCGAAGCAATCGGCCGCGCAGGCGCGGATCCAGGCCGAACAGGCTGAATCGAACAAATCGATCCGCGAAATCTATCGCAAGCTGGCCAGCGCGCTGCACCCCGATCGCGAATCCGATCCGAACGAACAGGCACGCAAGACCGCGCTGATGCAGCGCGTCAATCACGCTTACGACAAGGGCAACCTGCTGCAGTTGCTGGAATTGCAGCTGAAAATCGAACAGATCGACCGGCGCGCGATCGACGGCCTCGGCGAAGCGCGGCTGACGCGCTACAACGGCATCCTCGAGGAACAGTTGCGCGAGCTCGATCGGGAGATCGTGCACGTCGAAAACGATTTCAGGGGCACGTACGGGATCGCGTCGTCCACCAAGGTCGCGCCCGATACCGTGCTGCGCATGCTGACGCGCGACATTGCCGGCATGCAGCGGAGCAACCAGGACCTGGCCGTCGCGCTGCGCGAATTCGAGGATCCGGACAACGTCAGGCGCTGGCTGAAGGACATGAAGCGCCGGCCGGCGGCGTCTCGCTTCGACGACGATTCGTATTGACGATACGGCGGCACGCATGTGCACGCCGCCATCCCCGTTCATCCCCCGCGTGATGCCCGGTGTCCCGAGATCGGCTCCGCTTCACCCGGTCAAATCGAACACGCCACCAATTCACGCGCGGAACGCGGAAAACGTGAAGTCGCACCACAGCTGCGTGCGGAACGCGTGCATGAACGGCGGATCGAACGCCGGCCGTCACCCGGCCGGGTCTTCGACATAGCCCTTGCGCAGTTTCTCCGCCACCAGCTTGTCCATCTCGCGCTGTGCACGCTCGACGGTTTCGAATTGCTTGAGGTTGGCTTGTCCTGCCGATCCGATCCGACCGTACGTCACGTTCAGCTCCGTGCCCCGCAGGCTGGCGCGCCAGAACTTGCTGGAAGGGCCTTGCTCGAATCGCAGCGATCTCACGCGTTCCGTCGGCACGCCAGTCGCCGCTGCAGTCTCGCCCTGCACAGTTTCAGCCTCCTGCGCGGGCGTCTGAACAACCGGCGTCGGCAGCTCGATTTCCTGATCGAGTGCTCGATCTTCACCGTCAGCAAGCATTGCCTCGATGCGCGCCAGCACCGCGGCCGGGTCATCAAGCCAATCTTTCCCGGGGATGTCCAGCACACGCCAGCCGAAGCCGCGCAGGATGCCGGGCCGGAATACATAGCGCTCCGCCGTATCGGTCACGACATGGGCTGGGTTGTCGAGCAGGATCGCAAGCGCGTAGTCCCGCTTCGACGAATCGACGATCGCCAGGTCGCAGCGGAATTGCGAACGGCCGACGTCGATATCGACCTGGTGACCGCGTGCGCGCAGTGCTTCGGCCAACGCATCGCGAATGGCGTCAGGCGATGTCCGCCGCGTGAACGCATCGCGCGCACCCTGATTCAGCGCACCGAGCACCGCCTGTGCACGGTCGAACTGGCCTGTGGCGCTCGCCTGCGCAAATTGCAGGAATGCCCGCAGCGCGGCCGCGCCGTCGTTGTGCACGTTCGTGATCGCATCGGCTTGAATCGTGGAAACCACCGCCATCCGGTGCCTTGCGCGGCTGAAGATGACGTTCAGACGCTTTTCGCCGCCACGCTGGTTGATCGGCCCGAAATTCATCAGCATCCTGCCGTCCGGGCCCGGTGCGTAGCAGATGCTGAGAATGATCACATCGCGTTCGTCGCCCTGAACGTTTTCCAGGTTCTTCACGAACAGGCCGTTGAACTGGTCGTCGTCCTCGCGCACGTACTCGCGCTCGAGCCGCGTGGCGAAGTCGGCGTCTTCGGCCGCCAGTGCCTCCAGCGCCGCTTCGATCGCGTTCTGCTGCGCCTCGGAAAACGCGACGATGCCGAGGCTCAGGCCCGTCTCCCGGCGCAGCATCTCGCGTACGAGCGACGCGATATAGCGCGCTTCGGGCACGTTGCCCCGCTCGACGTACACGCCGTCGTCGAGCCGATGAAAACTGATCGGCCGCGCGAGCAACGCGTCGGCGCCCACGATGCCGGCATCGTCCTGGCTCGACCGCACCGACCACCCGTCCTCGTCGGCGCGCTCCAGCACGCGGTCCGGAATCGTAACGAGACGACCGTCGTAGAACGCCGCATTGGAGAAGCTGATCAATGCTTCGTGCCGGCTGCGGTAATGCCACGCCAGCAGCGTCGCGGGCAGATTGCGCGCCGCCTGATTCAACAAGCTGTCGGAGTCGAGATTGATGGCGATGCGCTCGCCCTCTTCCTCGATCACGATCTCGTCGTCGCCATCCGCGCCCGCTGCCGTGAAAAAGCTCGTCGGCGGCAACTGCATCTCGTCGCCGACCACCACGACCTGACGGGCACGGCTGAGCGCAGGCACGGCTTCCTCGGTGGGAATCTGACTGGCCTCATCGAAAATCACCACGTCGAACAGATCGGGCGACAGCGGCAGCGTATCGGATACGGATAGCGGGCTCATCAGCCAGATCGGCTTCAGGTCGTTGACGACCATGCCCGTTTCGTCATCGGCGAGATCGCGGATCGAACGGTGGCGCATGCTTTTGCCGAACTCGTGTTCGAGCTCGCGCCGGCCGGTTGCGTAGCGCTTCTTGAAGGTCTTGCCGTCGGCATCGAGTTGCGTCGCCGATAACGACGACTGGCGCACGTGGTCGGCAAACTGCCGATGCAACGTCGCGCTCACGACCTGGGCATTCACGGTCAGCAATTCGCGCTGGATCCGGGCCGCGGCACGCGCGGCCTGTGCGAGCGCCACGCCGCCGAATCGCGCGAGCACCGGATTCTCGCGCTCCAGGCGGCGCAACGCCTCGTCGGCAATCAGCGCCTCCAGCTCCGCGGGCGCGAGGTCGACGGACTGCAGCGTCGCCGCATAGGCGGGGTCGGCCGCGTGGACCGCACGCAACAGCGGCAGCAAATCAGGCAGGTCGTCCAGTCCCTCCCGAAGATCGCGCAGCGCCTCGGCGATTTCAGCCAGCGACACGTCATCGTCCATGACCAGGTTGTCGCGGATGCGACGCTCGAGCTTGTCGAGGGCCTCGCGTGCGCCGGCATCGATACGCGCGGCAGCAAGCGGATCGACCGCCTGACGCAGATTCGCGATCCGTTCGCGCAGATCGCCGTCCGACGCCAGCCGCGCCTCCAGCTCGGCCAGCGCGCGCAGAAACGCCGCCATTTCGCTCACGCCATAGCGCTTGCGGCACTCGACATCGGCTGCGTCGAGTGCCGCAGCCGCGGCCTGCTCGGCGGCAAGCTGCTCCAGCACCTTGACGTAGCCGGGATGCACCGCATGCTGCGCGAAGTCGTAGCGACGCCGAAGCTCGCCGCGCAACCGCCACCATGCCGGCTGCAGCCATCGCATCGCCGACGCCTCGAGCCGGCGCGCGAGTGCGAGCGCCGACACGGTATCGCCCGGCGACAGCTTGTCTCGCCAGTGCACGGTGGCAGCCTGCGCGGCCGTGAGCGCGTCTGCGTGCGCGGACAACGCATCGCGGGCTTCTCGCAATACCGTCTGCGCGGACGACGCCGGATCGAGCACGTCGAGATGCGCGGCGAGGCCGGTATCGATCAGCCATTGGCAATCGGCTGCGATCGCGCATGCGCGCGACAGCGCCGTGGCGTGTCCGATCGACGCCACCGTGCTGTCGAGCACCGGATCGAGCGCGTCGAACAGCGCGTCGGCGTCCTGGCACAGTTGCTCGACCCGCCCGAATGCCCGCTCGTCGGCCAGCAGCGCCGCAGACAGCCGTGCGAAAGGTTGCGAGGCCAGACTGTTCGCGCCGAACCGTTCGCGCATCGCACGATGCACGCGCCGGGTCAGCTCGCCATGCCGGTCCCAAACGGCCAGCGCCGGCAAGCGCTCGCGCAAAGCAAAGCCGACATCCGGTACCGCCGGCAGCGCGACCAGCCGCCGCAGCAAGGTGCGCACGCTGCCACCCAGCGCGTCGGGCGCAGCCGCCATCGCCGCTTCGAATGCATCGATGCGTCGCTGCTGTACGTCGAGCGCATCGATCAACGCCGCTCGTCGTGCGTGCAGCGCTTCGCTGTCGTGCGGTTGGGCGATCCATCGCTCGTAGCAGCCCTTCAGATCGGCGACGAACGCCTTCTTGTCCGACTGCGAATCGTGGATGAGGCAACACAGCGCGTCCAGCCCGCTCTGCTTGAGCCGGTGGAACACCACGTCCAGCGCCGCACGCTTTTCGCATACGAACAGCACACGCTTGCCGCGCCCCGCGTAATCGGCGATGAGATTGGTAATGGTTTGCGACTTGCCGGTGCCCGGCGGCCCTTGGATGATGAAGCTGCGCTGGCTGCGCGCCAGGCTCACCGACGCATTCTGGGTCGCATCGGAAGCCACCACGTTCCATTGCTCTCCTGCCGGCAGCGGCGCGGCCGCCGACGCTTCGACCTCGCGCGGCTCGATCGAGAACACCCGGTCGAAGGCGGGATTCGCGGTGGTCTCGTCGAGCAGTTGCGCGTAGTCACGCACCAGCGACATCTTCCTGTAGTTGAAATTGGCCAGCGTGACCTGCGTCAGATCGAAATCCCACGCATAGCGATGCCCGTCAGATTCCTGCAGCACGTAACCCTGCCGCTCGTCGACGGCCTCTGCCGCTGCGCCCGCCATCTGCGGCCGACGCAGGCTGGCGCCCGGCGTGGCGCCGGCCTCGAAACGCTGCGGCAGTTCGCTCGGCCGCACCCATTCCTCGAACAACGCGCGGCCGAGCGGTCGGTAATCGTCTTGCGCATAGCTGAAAGAGGGCAGCCGACCGCCGTGCGAACCGCCTGCACGTGCCGCGGGCTTCCGCCGTCGGTATTGCTGCATGCGCTGTTGTGCCTTCTGGCGCACCAGCCGTACGGACGCCTTGTCGACGAGCCGAAGCTCGACCGAGGGTTCCGACCTCCGGATCTGCGTCAGGATATCCGCATGAATCTCAGCCAGTGTGATCTTGCCCAGGTCGACCGTCTCGGGTAACCGGATGTCGTAGAGCTGACTGAGATGGTGCCGCAGCGCCGGATTGAATTCGGCGTCGCCGCCAGCGCACTGGATCACGTACTGATCGCGCACGCCCTTGCGCTTGACGAGTTCGACCGGCAACCAGAGCAGCGGCGAGACGATACGCTCGTCGGGGGCGTCCTTCAGGTTGTGCCAGCGCAGGAACGCGATCACGAGACGCAGGTTGCTGAAGCCGAATTCGGCCCGTTCGCGGCGAGTATCGGCGATCAGCCGGTCCAGCGACGCGGGCAGGTACGGTTGATCGTCGAACCGCAGCCATTGCTGTAACGCCACCGCCTTGCCGGCCACGAGGTCGGCGGCGAACGGTCCGCCCCACGTGCAGATGTGCTCCGGGCGCACGCTTTCGATATGCAGCATCAGCGGCACGCTGGCCACGGTCAGGTTGACGGTCGCCGCGGTCGGCCGGAAATGCAGCAGCCGGTTGCGACGCGACAGATCGAACAAGCGGTCGCGCAGGTGCGTCAGCACTGCACCGCGGCGCGACGCCGCCCCTGTCGCCCCGGCCAATGCACGCTCGACGTCCAGGCCGAGCGGCTGCTCGCGCCAGGTGCGCAGGCGCATCGCAAGCGCGGCCACGTCGGTCGCGCGATCATGGCGGTTTACTTCCGTCATTTCGACGATCGCCGCCGCAACGATCGGATGCAGCCGTTCATGAAGCACGAACAGATTGCGTCGATGCTCGACGAACGCGCGCAGGTCGCTTTCGGTTTCGAAGTTCAGCCCGCATGCGAGGCTGGCCAGCACCATCCCCAGCATGAACACGTCGGTGATCTCGTCGTGATGCCCGATGGATCGCTCCCAGCTCGCGTACCCTGGCAAATAGACGGGCCGCACAACCGGAGCCGCTGCGTCAAGCTGCAATGCAAGATCGGTCTGGCTGTGATGGCCATCGGGCGTGTGCTCCAGTTGCAGCGCACCGACGATGTTCAGGCCCGACGCAGGGTGCGGCTGGACGCGATGCACGGCGCCGACGTCCATCTGCGGCGCTTCGCCGTCGGGGCGTCGCAGCGCCAGGCCGCCCCCTTCGTCGATCACGATGCTGTCCGCGTCCAGCGACGCCACCTTGCCCTGCGCGTGAAGTTCCGCCACCTGCGCGAACAACGGCAGCACCAGCACGAGCACGTCGT
This sequence comes from Burkholderia sp. NRF60-BP8, assembly GCF_001522585.2. Classification (NCBI taxonomy): domain Bacteria; kingdom Pseudomonadati; phylum Pseudomonadota; class Betaproteobacteria; order Burkholderiales; family Burkholderiaceae; genus Burkholderia; species Burkholderia sp. NRF60-BP8. The sequence continues at coordinate 116,987 of NZ_CP013372.1, read as the reverse complement.
CGGTCGACAATGCCGCGCCGGCCTGCGCGGCAATCAGCGTACGCAGCGTGCGCGGCGCACCGTCGGCGATCCTGTCGTTCATGCGTCCTTCTCCTCGGCCAGTTGCCGCTTGTAGCGTTCGAGTTCGCGCTTGCCGAGGCCCGCGTCGCGCCGGAGGTTGAGCTGCAATGCGTCGAGACTGCCGAGCGACCGGGCAACCTGCCCGGCGCGCAACAACGCCACGTCGCGCTGATCGGGGTCCGCCAGCGCGAGATCCATCATCAGGGCGTTCAGGTAGCTGCGCACGCTGTCGTCGACACCTGCCGCGTCGAATGCATCCGGGCCGGCGACGGGCTCATCGTCGCGCCAGTCCGGGAACAGCATGCGCACCTGGGCCAGCACGGCGTCGCTGGCCAGCGACGCGCCGTCGAGGTAATGCGCGAGGAATCCGCGCGTCAGCGCCTGCAGGCGCGCCTGACCCGGCAAGTCGAGCCGCTCCAGCGAAAGCGGGCCGTGCAGGCGCGTGTCGATCCAGCTGTCGAGGCTTGCCTCGCCGTCCCACCACAGCGCAAGCGCACGGGCACGGATGAAAGTCTCGGGGTGGCTCAATGCCGCGCTGGCGCCCGATTCGTTCGATTCGATCTCGGCGGCCTGACGCAGATAAGCCGCTGCATCCACCGTGCTGATGCCCGTCTGCACCTTCACGAGCGTCGAAACGGCGGGCGCCACCGCATCCGCAGCCAATGCGCCCCCGCGATCGGCAAAGAGTTCGGTGTGCAATGCATAACGCCGAAACGTCTCGCGATGGCTGTCGGCTCCGCCGGGAGCGGCCACCGCATCGCTAAGGATCCGGTCCGCGGTCAGGAACCGGCCTCCGTCGAGCGACCACAGCACATAGTGTGCGAGCTCGTGCCCGAGGATCGCCAGCAGCTCCTCCGGTGCCAGCCGCTCCAGAACGGGGCCCTGCAACAGGATGTGGATCTCGCCCGGTACGAATACGAGCGACGCATTCATCTGGGTGCCTGGCGACTGATAGAGCGTGGCCGGCACGTCGACGATCCCGAGTCGCTCCATCGCCAGCGCCAGGGCGGCATGGACGTTGCCGTGCGCATCGGCGTCGATCCGGTAGGTTTCCCGCAGCAACGAAGCGCGCAGCGATTCGAGCTGTTCGGCATGCGTCTGGCGCTCGCCGGTCCAGCGCCAGACGTCCGGCTCGTGCCGGCGCAAATAGTCGGCTACGGTTTCGTGGTACGCGAGCGGCGCCAGCGCGTGGCGATTCGGGGCGTGAGAGTCCATGCGAGGCACTCCGGTAGGGAAGTACCGATTCTACCGACGGATGACGTCGCCGCAACTGTCGAAAAACGCCTTATCGAGGACCACCGCTCAGGACGGTGCGCGCGACCGATCGCGTCGACGGCGACGACCGCATGCACGGCGTTCCCTCACCGCCCCTCCCCCATCCCGCCCATCAGCATCATCAACTGCTCGCGCAGCCACCGGCTGCCCTGATCCTGATCGGCACTGCGATGCCAGTAGCAGAAGTAGTCGAGCCCCGGCATCTCGAACGGCAGTTCGAGAATCCGCGCCGGATAGCGCCGCAGCAGCCGCAGCGGCGCCGTCAGCGCGAGATCGCCGCGCATCGCGATCAGCGGCGCGACCATGTAGTGCTGCACGCGCATCTGGATGTTGCGGCGCAGCCCGAGCCGCATCAGTTCCGCGTCGACGTGCCCGCTGCCCTTGCGCCGGCTCGATACGTGGATGTGGCCCATCGACAGGTAGTCGTCCATGGTCAGCGTATCGCCCTTGAACGGGTGATCGTCGCGGATCATGCACGCGTAGCGGTCCTGCACGAGCAGCGCCTGGTGCAGGTGCGGGTCGCCGATCAGCGGCGCGTCGATCGCGAGGTCGACCGACCCGTTCGCGAGCGCGGTCGCGACTTCGCGTCGATCCATCGTGTAGCTGCGCACGTGCATGCCGGGCGCATGCGTCTGCAGCAACTCGCCGAGCGCCGGCAGCAGCAGCGCTTCGGTCAGGTCGCTCATGCTGAGCCGGAATACGCGCTCGGACGAAGCCGGATCGAACACGTCGCCTTCGTGCGCGCTCGAATCGAGCAGTTGCAACGCCTCGCGCACGCGGCCGACGATGTTCTCGGCCATCGGCGTCGGCATCATCCCGGCCGGCGTGCTGACGAACAGCGGATCGTTCAGCGTCTTGCGCAGCCGCGCCAGCGCGTTGCTGACGGCCGGCTGCGTGAGATTCAGCACCTCGGCCGCACGCGTCAGGTTGCGCTTGTTGTAGATCGCCTCGAATACGACGAACAGGTTCAGATCAATCTTCGAAAGGCGCATCGCCGGATCTCCTTGCCGAGATCTTACGGCGGGCGCCGTTCGTTCGTCCACGTCGCCCCGCTCAGCCGCGCGGCGGCGGCGTCAGGTACGGCGCCGTCGCACCGGGCTCGCCGTCCTTGATCTCCATCCGCGCGATCGCCTGCAGGTGCACCTCGTCCGGGCCGTCGGCGAAGCGCAGCGCGCGGCCCCAGGTCCACAGGTCGGCCAGCGGCGTATCCGGGCTCAAGCCCGCTGCGCCGAATACCTGCATCGCGCGGTCGCACACGTTGGTGTAGACGGTCGGCACGAGCGCCTTGATCATCGAGATCTCCTTGCGCGCCGCCTTCGCGCCGACCTTGTCGATCATCCACGCGGCCTTCAGCACCAGCAGGCGCGCCTGGTCGATCTCGATGCGCGAGCGCGCGATCCATTCGCCGACGGTGCCGTGCCGGTTCAGCGGCTTGCCGAACGCGACGCGCGACTGCGCGCGGTCGATCATCAGTTCCAGCGCCAGCTCGGCCGCGCCGATCGAACGCATGCAGTGGTGGATGCGACCCGGGCCGAGGCGCGCCTGCGCGAGCGCGAAGCCGCTGCCTTCCTCGCCGAGCAGGTTGCGCGCCGGCACGCGCACGTCGTCGAACGTGATCTCGCAGTGCCCTTCCGGCGCGTGGTGATTGACCACCGTGATGTTGCGCACGACCGTCACGCCCGGCGTGTCGCGCGGCACGAGGATCATGCTTTGCTGCTGGTGCGATTCGGCATCGGGATCGGTCTTGCCCATCACGATGAAGATCTTGCAGTTCGGATGCGCGGCGTTCGTGATGAACCATTTGCGGCCATTGATCACGTACTCGTCGCCCACGCGCTCGATACGCGTCGTGATGTTGGTCGCATCCGACGACGCGACGTCGGGCTCGGTCATCGCGAACGCCGAACGGATTTCGCCGCGCAGCAGCGGCAGCAGCCACTGTTCGCGCTGCTCGGGCGTCGCGAACATGTGCAGCAGCTCCATGTTGCCGGTGTCCGGCGCGTTGCAGTTGAATACTTCCGACGCCCAGCTCACGCGCCCCATGATCTCGGCGAGCGGCGCGTATTCGAGGTTCGTCAGGCCCGTGCCCGGCTCGTCGTCCTTCAGGTGCGGCAGGAACAGGTTCCACAGGCCTTCCGCTCTCGCGCGCTCCTTCAGTTCCTCCATGAACGACACCGGATACCGGCCCGCGTGCACTTCGTCGTTCCACTGACGGATGCGCGGCACGACGTGCGCGTCCATGAACGCGCGCACGCGTTCGCGCAGCGCTTCCACTTTCGGGGTGTAGCCAAAGTCCATGATCGACTCCTCGAGATTGTCGTGTTCCGTTCGTTCGGTTCAGAAGGCCGAGACACCGCCGTCGACGGCGACGGCCTGCCCGGTCAGATAGGTGTTTTCCTTCGCGCACAGCATCAGCATCGCCGCGACGACTTCGTCGGGCCGGCCGAGCCGCTTCATCGGCGAGCCCTTTGCGAGAAAATCCTGGCGCTCGCCGATATCGCCGTCGGTGACCATCGGCGTCGTGCTGTAGAACGGGCACACCGCATTCACGCGGATGCCATGGCGCGCGTATTCGAGCGCGGCCGTCTTCGTGAGCCCGACCACCGCATGTTTCGACGCCGCATACGCGGCCAGCTTCGGCGCGCCGCCGAGCCCGGCCATCGACGCGACGTTCAGGATCACGCCTTCGCGCTGCGCGAGCATCTGGCGGATCTGATGCTTCATCCCGAAAAACACGCCTTTCGCGTTCACCGCGAAGCTCAGGTCGAGATCGGCCTCGTCGGTATCGATCAGCGCCTTCATCGGCGGTGCGATGCCAGCGTTGTTGATGCCGACGTCGAGCCGCCCGAAACGCGCGACGGCGTCATGCACCAGCGCCGCGACGTCCGTTTCGACGCGCACGTCGCAGCGCTGCGCGATCACGTCGGCGCCGGCCGCGCGCAGCGGCGCGGCCACGCGCTCGAGCGCCTCGCCGTTCAGGTCGCCGAGCGCGAGCCGCGCACCCATCGCGGCGAGTTCGCTCGCGAGCAGCGCGCCGAAGCCGCTCGCGGCGCCGGTGATCATCACGGCCTGCCCGGCGTAGCTGTCGAGTTTCATCGCGCGCTCAGATCGTCAGGCCGCCGTCGACGACGATGCATTCGCCGTTCGTGTAGCTCGCCGCATCCGACACGAGATACAGCACGGTGCCGGCCATTTCGCGCGGCTCCGCGTGGCGGCGCAGCGGAATCTTCGCCTTCCACGTCTCGTAGATGTCCTTGTCGGCGAACAGCGCGCCCGCGAACTTCGTCTTCGTGAGGCCCGGCAGCAGCGCGTTCACGCGGATGCCGAGCGGCCCGCATTCCTTCGCGAACGCCTTCGTCATGTTGACGACGGCCGCCTTCGTGATCGAGTAGATGCCTTGCCGGTCGCCCGGCTGCAACGCGTTCACCGACGCCGTGTTGACGATCGCGCCGCCGCCGTGCGTCTTCATCAGCTTGCCGGCCTCGACCGACATGAAGAAGTAGCCGCGGATGTTCACGTCGACGGTCTTCTCGTACGCGGCGAGATCGGTATCGAGGATGTGCCCGAAATACGGGTTCGCGGCCGCGTTGTTCACGAGGATGTCGAGGCGGCCGTGCTTGCCGCGGATATGCTCGAACGTCGCGGCGATGTCCTCCAGACGCCCGACGTGGCACGCCAGCGCCTCGGCGCGGCCGCCCGCCGCGACGATCGCATCGGCCACGGCCCGGCAGTCGTCGAGCTTGCGGCTGGATACGATCACGTGCGCGCCCTGCTGCGCGAGCAGCTTCGCGATTTCCTCGCCGATGCCGCGGCTCGCGCCCGTCACCAGTGCGATCTTGCCCGTCAGGTCGAACAGGTTCGTTGCCATGTTGCTGTGCTCCTCCATTGATTGGGATGTCGTGTCGCCGTGCGGCGCTTCGCGGCAATTCGTAGCGCTTCGCGGCGCCGTCAGCGATGCGCGTCGATCGCGCCGACGGCCATTTCGGCCAGCCAGCCGGCCATTTCGCCGACGCGCAGCGCCTGCTCGCTCGATGCGTTGCCCTGCAGCGCGCGCGCCTTCACGCCCTGCGCGATCGCCGCGAGCCGGAAGAAACTGAATGCGAGGTAGAAGTGCCAGTCGCGGATCGGCGCGATGCCGCGCAACTCGCAGTAGCGCGCGACGATCGCCGCTTCGTCAGGAATGCCGAGCGCCGCGCGATCCTGGCCGGCCAGCCCGCGCACCTGCCCGCCGGACGGCAGCCGCAGGCACATGCAGAAATACGCGAGGTCGGCGAGCGGGTTGCCGAGCGTCGACAGTTCCCAGTCGAGCACGGCCTGCACGCGATAGCCGTCACGCGCGAACATCAGGTTGTCGATCCGGAAATCGCCGTGCACCAGCGCCGGCCGGCCCGTGTCCTCGGGGCACGCTTTGGGCAGCCAGTCGATCAGCGTCTCCATCGCGTCGAGGCGCCCGGTTTCGGCCGCGCGATACTGCTTCGTCCACACGCCGATCTGGCGTTCGAAGTAGTTGCCCGGGCGGCCGTAGTCGGCGAGGCCCACCGCGTCGACATCGACGTCGTGCAGCGCGGCCATCGTCTGCAGCAGCGCGTCGTAGCAGGTCGCGCGCTCGGCCTTCGGCAGTTCCGGCAGCGCGGGATCCCAGAAGATCCGGCCATCCTCGAAACTCATCACGTAGAACAGGCTGCCGATCACGTCGCGGTCTTCGCAGAGGTGATACGGATGCGCGACCGGCACTGCGGTGCCCGACAGCGCGCGCAGCACGCGGAATTCGCGGTCGACCGCGTGCGCGGATTTCAGCAGTTCGCCCGGCGGCTGGCGGCGCAGCACGTAGCGGCCGCTCTTCGCCTTCAGCAGGAAAGTCGGATTCGACTGGCCGCCGGCAAACTTCTCCATGTCGACCGGGCCTTCGAAGCCCGGCACATGCGTTTCCAGATAGCGCGTGAGGCGGGCTACGTCGAGTTGCGGGGAAGGGTTCGTCATCGTCGCGATCGTTCGTGGGTCAGCCGTAGGTCCGCAGCGCGTGTCGTTCGGGATCCTCCAGATGCGGGATGCCGTTGAACGACGCGAGATGGAACGCGTCGGCGTTGAAGAAAAACTGCGAAAGACTGCTGTTGCGAATCTGCAGGTTCAGCGCGATCGCGCTCGACGGCGGCGCCGCGAGCACCTGCTGCACGGTGACCGCGATCGGGCCGCCCGAACTCACCGCCAGCACGCGCTGGCCGCCGCCGTGGCGGATCGCGGCGCGCGCGTCGGCCACGCGCTGCTGGAAATCGGCCCAGGTTTCGGGGGCCGCGTCGCCGAGCTTGTCCTCGGTCCACAGGTGCAGCACCTGCCGCAGCGCGCGGAAGTGTTCCTTCATCGAGCCGGCCGCGAGCCGCGCGATCTCCGGATAGTCGCTGGCGGCTGCGGCGAACAGCCCGTGGAAATCGTATTCGTTCAGGCCCGGATGGCGGTCGACCGCGACGCCTTCGCGGCCCATTCCGCGCAGGATCGCGGCGACCGTCTGCGCATGGCGGTTCATCGTGCCGCAGATCACGCGGTCGAACGTCAGGCCCTGCCGCGCGAAGTATTCGCCGAGCCAGACGCCCTGCTGGTCGCCCGCCGCGGACAGCCGGTCGTAGTCGTCGGTGCCGAACGACGCCTGCCCGTGCCGTACCAGAAAGAGTTCAGCCATTGCGCTCGCCCGAGGGAAACCGAAGGCCCAGCATAGCGACCGGGCATGCATTTTTGAAATTTATTTTCTGAATTGACCGGTATTCATCGCATGAATTCACAGGATTCAGACAATGCGCTTGCGCCGGCTTTCACCTGCACGCCGGCGCGGCACGCGAATTGCGTCGGCGCACACCGTGTCGAATAAATCCAGGAGGGATGCGATGCTCGGTACGATCCTCATCATCGTTCTGATTCTGTTGCTCATCGGAGCATTTCCCGCATGGCCGCATAGCCGAAGCTGGGGTTATTGGCCGTCGGGGACCGTCGGGCTGATCGTCGTCATTGTCGTGATACTGGTGCTGCTCGGTCGCATCTGAGTCCGGACGCGCGTGCCGCTGCATGGGCACGCGCGTTCCGTTCCAGCGGGCCGATCCGGCCGCCGTGTCTTCTTTACACGCGAAAGTAAGCCGCAACGGAAAGCCCGGCCGCGCGGCCCGTTCGGCCCCCGCTTATTCGCGCGTCCATCCGTTCTCGTAAAGCTGGCCTGCCAGCACGCCGAGACGCGACGCGAGGATGTAGTTCTCGCCATCCTCGATCAGGGCCGAACGCACGTCACGGAACAGCTTCTCGATCGGGAATTCGCGCGTGGTGCCGTTGCCGCCGAACAGTTGAAACGCCTCGTGCGTGATCTTCATCGCCTCCTCGGTCACGCTGACCTTCGCCTGCGCGGTCGCATAGGGATGACTCTGGGGCGACATCCGCGAGAACGCGAGGCTGCGGCGCGCGATCGCGCGCGCCATTTCGAGCCGGCGCAGCATCTCGCCGATGCGCAGGTGCGTCATCTGGTGATCCATCAGCAGCGCGCCGCCCTGCTTGCGCTCGTGGCAATACGCGAGCGCCAGTTCGAACGCGGCCCGCGCCGCGCCGACGAACACCTGGCACATGTGCGTGCCCGCATACGACCACGTCGATGCGAGGTTGCCGAGATAGTCGTCCTTCAGCGCGACCGCGAAGCGCTTCGGCACCTTCACGTTGTCGAAATAGATCTCGCCCTGCGGCAACGCGCGCTGGCCGATCTTGTCGAGCGGCTTGCCGCGCGACACGCCGGGCAGATCGAGCGGCAGGATCATCGCGATGCCGTTCGTGAACGCGCTGCGCTCGCCTTCGCCGTAGAAGCCGTCGCCGTAGTCGGCCGCCATGTACGCGAGCGCGACCTGCGCGACCGAGCCGTTCGAGATCCACGCCGAGCTTTGCCCGTTGATCACGATCTCGTCGGCGCCGACCTTCGCGGTCACGTTGCCGACCGGCTGTCGGCCGTTCCCGGCGAGCTCCTGCCGATACAGGATCGCCGCATCCGACCCGCGATCGGGCTGCGTGTTCATCCAGCAGCCGACCTTGCCCGCGCACATCTCGATCAGTTCGGCGTTGCCGACCGTGTGCGCCATCATCAACGGCATCGTGGCCGCACCGATCGACACGGCGAGGCCCGAATCGCCCCAGCCGAGCTCCTCGCCGATCAACGACTCGATGCGCACGGCCGTCTCCGGCGGAAACTGCGCGATCAGTTGCGGATCGAGCCCGAGCTTCGCGCTCTCGACGATCGCGGCCCAGTACGGCGAGCCGGGGGCAATCACGTCCTCCGCCGTCATCCGGTCGAGCTCGCGGCCGATCGGCCGCAGCACGTCGCGCGCAAAACGATGAACCGTGTGCTGGATTGCGCTTTCCTCTTCGCTCAGCGGCGTCTCGAAGCCGGTCATGCCGACCGCGGGCAGCGCCGCGGACTTGTTCAGACGAATCATCTCCGTTCTCCTCCTGGACTCGAATCATGTCGGCCCGGCAGCGGACGCGCCCGGCCATCCCACATCTAGTAACACATACCAAACATAGGTCATCATGACAAACACAGGAAGCAAAAAAAAGACAGGGTATTCCCCTGTCCCGGTTCGCTTGGCCGCTGCAGGCGCGTGCGGTTACTTGCCGGCCGGCCCCGTCAGCGTGCCGTAGGCGATCGCGCGCGACGTCGCGAGGAAATACGCATCGAGCGCCTGCGTCAGCCGCCCGGTGCCGTACTGCATTGCGAGGCCGTCGGCCAGCGCGATCAGCATCGTCGCCGCATGCCGGCTGTCGGCCGCGCTGAACGCCGGATTGACGGCGCGCAGCAGTTGCGCGAGGTCGCGCGTCAGCGTCGTGTACCACTCGTCGTAGAGCTTGAAACATTCGGCATCGGTAGCCGCAAACGACAGCAAATGCCGGAACAGTGCGTTGTACTTGGCATCCTTCGCATCGGCGATCGAGCGCTGCATGATCTCTTCGAACACGTCGCGCGGGGACGCTTCGCTGCTCATCGCGCGCTTCATGTCGTCGAGATAGGTGTCGATGACCGGTTCGATGACGGCCCGCAACACGGCGATGCGGGTCGGGAAGTAGTACTGCAGATTGCTGACGCTGATGCCGGCGGCCGCGGCAACCGCGCGCTGCGAGAATTCCAGCGGGCCGCCGTCGAGCAGCAGCTTGCGTGCGACGCGAATGATCGTGTTGCGGGTGCGCAGGCCCTGCGCCCGCAAGCCGTCGGTGTTGCCGGCTGCGGCGGCGGGAGTCGAGGTGCGTCGCTTTTTCGTGCTGCGCGGCTCGTTGGACACTGTCATCGTGTTCGTCGTGAAGAGGGCGTTTCGGCTTCGTCGAATGGACGCTCCGTCCCTTACGGAGCGCCAACGACTATACCCGATGCGAGCTGCATTTTCCATCGAGCCGCCCCTTCCGTCGGGTGGCCCGGCCGGATGCGCGTTTTCGCGTCGCGACGACCGCATGCGCCGCTACATCGGCCGCACCTTGCGATTCACGCGTTCGTCGAGCAGGTTCGCGACGCCGAGCATCGCGGTCATCGCACACCATCGCAGCGGCTCGGGCGGCACCGACGGCGTCTTGTGCGTCAACGCGTCGAGCAGCGGCGATCGCCCGTCGTGAATGCGCTCGGCCAGCACGCGGCCGATCAGCGATTGCGTGCCGACGCCATGCCCCGAGCACCCGGCCGTGTAGAACACGTTGCCGTGCGCGCCGGCCGCGCCGACCACCGGCAACGCATCGCCCGCGAACGAGATGTAGCCGCTCCAGCAAGCACGCACCGGCACGTCGCCGAGTTGCGGAAAGCGCGCGTGCAGCGTCTTCAGAAGCGCGCGATACGTGTCGCCGTCCGGCACGTTCGGCGTCTGCGAGCCGTATACGTAGTGCAGCCGCTTGGTCGTCAGCAACAGCGTGTTGCGCGCGGTCAGGCGGTGGCTTTCCATCGTCAGATGCGGCGTGACGATGCCCTCGCGATTCGGCCAGCCGAGCGTCTCGAGCTGCGCGTCGGACAGCGGCTCGGTCTCGAGCGCCGACACGCGCAGCGGCATCACCTTGTCGCCGAGCAGGCCGAGTTGCGGCGTGTACGCATTGGTCGCGAGCACCAGCACCGGCGCACTCGCGCTGCCGCGCGCGGTGCGCACGCGCACCGTCTCGCCCGCGTCGAACCCGAGCAGCGCGGTGTTCTCGTAAAGTCTCACGCCGGCCGCCAGCGCAGCCCGCCGCAAGCCCGTCACGTACTTGCCGGGATCGAGCGTGCCGCCGCCCGGCACGTACGCGCCGAACAGGAACGCCGGCGGAATCCCGCGCTCGCGCATCGCCGCGCCATCGAGAAACTCCGCAGGCGAGCCGAGTTCGATCCCGGTGGCCATGCTCTCGCGCAGGCGCTTTTCCTGCGACGGATGCACGCCCGCGCGAATGATGCCCGACGCGCGGTAGTCGCAGTCGATCGCGTATTCGGCGAGCTTGCGTTCGACGTACGCGACGCCTTCGTCGTAGAAGCCCACGATCCGCTTCGCCTGTTCGTGGCCGACCCGCTTGAGAAACAGCTCGTATTCGAGCCCCTGGCCGCCGGCGAGATAGCCGGCGTTGCGCCCGCTCGCGCCGAAGCCCGCGAACCCGCGCTCGAGCACGACGACGCTCGCACCGCGCGCGGCCAGCTCCAGCGCGGTCGACAGGCCGGCAAAGCCGGCGCCGACGACGATCGCGTCCGCCTGCACGTCGCCTTCGAGCGCCGGTTGCGCGCGCTCGGGCGGTTCGATCCAGCCGCCGACGGGACGATATTTCCGCAACGCGGCGTCGGCGCGCATTTCCTCGCCCCAGCGCACGAGCACCCCGCCCGCATCGGTGCCCGCCGCCTGCATCGCCGCTGCCGCACCGACCCCGCCCGACGCCGGTCGCGTCGTCCGCCCTGTCTGCGCCACTTGCCCGAGCGCCATTGCGCCGTGTGCGTCGCCCATGTCCGTCTCCGTCAATCCCTGCTGAGAATGTGAATCGCCAGTGCCGCCTCTTCGACGCCCTGCAAGCCGCCGCCGTTCTCCTGGATCGCATGGCGGGCGCCGTCCACCTGCCGTGCGCCCGCTTCGCCGCGCAACTGCGTGACCAGTTCGTATAACTGACCGATGCCGGTCGCGCCGAGCGGATGCCCCTTCGATTCGAGGCCGCCCGACGTGTTGATCGGGATGCGCCCGCCGAGCGTGAACTCGCCGCGCTCGGCGGCCGGTCCGCCTTCGCCGAACGGCACGAAGCCGAGGTTCTCGGCCTGGATGATTTCGCCCATCGCCGACGCGTCGTGCACTTCGGCCACGTCCATGTCCTCCGGCCCCACGCCGGCCTGCTCGTACGCCTGGAATGCGGCGAGCCGGCCGATGTGCTTGTGCGGCTCGTCGATGCGCCGCCGCGTGAAGCTGCGGATCACGCTCGCGGCGATCCGGATGCAGCGGCTGCGGTCGGCGCCGATGCGTTCCAGCCCTTCTTCCGTGCAGAGGATGGCGGCCGCCGCGCCATCCGACAGCGGTGCGCACATCGGCAGCGTGATCGGGTACGTGATCGGAGCGGCCGCCAGCACCTCGTCGATCGTGAACGGCTGGCGGAACTGCGAGTACGGGTTGTGCACCGAATGCCCGTGGTTCTTCGCCGACACGGCGGCGATCTGCCGTTGGGTCGTGCCGTACGTGTGCATGTGATGCCGGCACAGCGCCGCGTAGATCTTCATGAAGCGGCTGTACGGGCGGTCGGATTCCGAGCCGGGCGGCGGCTCGATCCCTTCGCCGAGCCGCGCGAGCATCGCGAAATTCTCGTCGACGCGCGACACGTCCCAGCCGGCCTCGAACAGCGCGAACGATTTCGCCTTGTCCGCGACGTTCATCTTTTCCGCGCCGAGCGCGAGCGCGACGTCGCATGCGCCCGACTGCAACTGCCGCACGGCGAGGTGCACGGCCGTACTGCCCGACGCGCACGCATTCTCGACGTTGAACACCGGGATGCCTTCGAGGCCGATCTTGCTGAACACGACCTGACCGGGAATCGACAGCTGCCCTTGCAGCGCGCCGTTGGTGATGCCCGCGTAGAACGCGGCGCGGATCGCGTCGGCATGGCAGCCGGCGTCCCGCAATGCGCGCTGCAGCGCCTCTCTCGCCAGGTCGTCGAGGTTGCGCTCGAGATGCCGGCCGAACACGGTCATCGCGATGCCGGCGATGTAGATGTTGCTCATCGTATGGAATCCGTATGAAGCAGGTTCAGATCCTGCGTTGCTGGCCTTGCCAGTACCGTTCGCGCAGGTCCTTCTTCAACACCTTGCCGGCCGTGCTGCGCGGCAGCGCGGCGACGAAGTCCACGCTCTTGGGCGCCTTCACCGAGCCGAGTTTCTCCTTGCACAGCGCGACGAGCTCTTCCGCGCTCACCTGCTGCCCGGCATTGAGCTCGACGACCGCCTTCACGGCCTCGCCCCACTTGTCGTCGGGCACGCCGATCACCGCGCAGTCCTGCACGGCCGGATGCGCCCAGATCACCTGCTCGATTTCGCTCGGATAGACGTTGAAGCCGCCGCTGATGATCATGTCCTTCTTGCGGTCGGTGATGTGCAGATAGCCATCGCGATCGAGATGGCCGATATCGCCGGTGTGCAGCCAGCCGTCGACGATCGTCTCGGCCGTCTTGTCCGGCGCGCGGTAGTAGCCCTTCATCACGAGATCGCCGCGTACGCAGATCTCGCCGGTCTCGCCCTGCTTCAGCAACTCGCCGCGCTCGCCGACGATCTCGACGCGCACCAGCGGATTCGGGCGGCCGACCGACGCGAGTCGCGTGTCGGGCGCAAGCTTGCCGTCGACGAAATGCTCGGCCGGCGTCAGGTACGAAATCGACGCGGGCGCCTCGGTCTGCCCGTAGCCGCCCGTCATCACCGGGCCGAACACGTCGATCGCGCGCTTGAGCTTCTCGACCGACATCGGCGCGGCACCGTACAGGAAGTAGCGCAGCGACGAGAAATCGACCTGCTCGATGCCGGGGATATCGAGCAGCCGGTAGATTACGGTCGGCGGCAGGAAGAACTCGGTCACGCGATGCTTGACGATCGCGCCGAGCAGCAACGCCGGGTCCGGCTTCGGCAGCACGACCACCGTGCCGCCGCGCGCGGTGCACGGCAGCGACATCATGCCGGCCGTGTGCGTCATCGGCGCCGCGGCGAGATTCACGGGGCGCACATCGTCGTACGTCATCGCGATCATGAATTGCGCGAAGTACGTCTGCAGCGAACGATGCGTGTTCATCACGCCCTTCGGCGCACCCGTCGTGCCGCCCGTGGCCGACAGCGCGACGACGTCGTCCATCGCGTAATCGACGACCGGCGGCGTCGCCGGCTGGCGCTCGCTCCACGCCGCCAGCGACGGCGCCCACGGCAGGTCGGCGTCGAGACACACCCACAGCCGGATCCTCGGCAGGCTCGGCCGCAGCGCATCGATCGCGGCCGCGAACGCCTGATGGAAGAACAGCACTTCGCAGTCGAACGCATCGAGCACGTACTGGTTCTCGGCCACCGCGTTGCGGCCGTTCACCGGGATGTACGCGAGCCCGGCGCGCCACATCCCGAGCGCGCAGCTCCAGCCGATCACGTCGTTGTCGGCCCACACCGCCGCCTTCGCCTCCTTCGCGAAGCCGGCGGCGAGCAAGCCGTTGGCGATGCGGCACGACAGCTCGCCGATCTCCTGGAACGTGTAGTTGCGCTCGTCCTGGATGTACGCGATGCCGTCGGGATTGAGCCGCCACCCGCGGTCGTAGAAATCGATAATGGCCATGTCACAAGTTCCGTTGGGTCTGTACCGGTGCGACGGCGGCCGTCACAGCTGCGTGACCGTCGCGCGCGCGAGCCCGCGCTGTTCGAGGAAGCCGAGCAGGTAGCGATGACCGAATGCCTTCGAGCCGGACGCGAAGCCCGTGCGCGCGGTGTCGCCGTCGAGCAGCTTGAGCACGCCGGCCGCGTGAATCGCGCCGGTCGAGATGTACGGCGTGACGCCGTGCACGGTCGCGCGCACCGCCGCGAGCTGGCCGCGGCCGATCGCGACATCGACGCTGCGCTGGATCGTCGTGCGCTCGCGCGGCGGCATCGTCGGCGTGGTCGACGCGACGACCTGCTTCAGCACCTCGTCCTGCTGTTCGCGCGGCAGGTGCTTGTATTCGGCTTCCCACTTTTGCCCGAACTGGTGCACCAGCTTCATCACGTTGTTGTCGTAGAAGCCCACGCAGGAGATGCAGCTGCGCACGCGCGCATCGTGCTCGAAATAGACGGGCAGCGACGTGCCGCCCCACGGCAGGCAGAACACCGGCTGCATCAGCTCGGGCGTCGCGACGGTAAACGATGCGTCCGCGGCGTGCGGCACGAGCGCCTTCTCCCACAGGTAGCAGGACTCGTGGCGGGCGCCGTCGAAGATCGTCGCGGTCGAGCCGATGCTCACGCCGGCCGCACCGCGCGGGCCGCGCGTCAGCGTGGCCGTCTCCAGCGCATCGATGCCCGGCGTTTCGAGCGCGAGCTCGGCGGCGATCTCGGCGAACGTGTACATGTAGGCGTTCGACGACGACACCAGCAGGCCGGCTTGGCGATACTGCTCGCCGAATTCGTCGCGCACGGCACGGATATACGACTGTTCGCCGGTCGTATCGAGGTGGTGGCAGCCGGCCTTCAGCGCGGCCTCGACGCCGACGAGCCCGAAGCTCGAGAACGGCCCGACCGTGTTGCACACCACCTTCGCACCGCGGAAAGCCTTCACGAGCGCATCGACGTCGTGCTCCGCTTCGATGATTTCGTATTGCGCGGATTCGAGCCGCACGACGCGCTGCGCCATCATGTCCTTCGCGCGGGCCGCATTGCGCGCGACCGCCGTGAACGGGATGTTCTGGTCGATCAGCCAGTCCATGATCAACATGCCGGTGTAACCGCTTGCGCCATAAACGACGACGGGGTGCTTAGCCATGCTTGTCTCCTGAAACGTGAATTGTCGAGAACCGGTTCGGTTCGAGGTCGGGTACTGCTGCTTCGTATCCGGCGCGTCCTTTTGTAGAACACATTACCAATCTTAGGTCACTATGACAAAGTAAGCGGCAAAGAAAAAGGCAGGGTATTCCCGGCCCTCACGCCTTTCCCGCATCATCTGGCCGCCCCGTCCGGCGACAGGCCGGCCAGATAGTGCGCAACGGCACGCGTGTCGTCGCCCGACAACGTCGCGGCCAACGCGTTCATCGCACCGGTCGGATCGTGCCGCTCGCCCGAGCGGAACGCCGTCAGTTGCGCTTCCAGGTAAAGCTGCCCCTGGCCGGCAAGACGCGGCGCCGGGTCCTTGCCCGTCAGCGCCGCGCCGTGACACGCGCGGCAGCTTCGCGCGTCGACCAGCGCCATCCCGCGCTTGTCGAGCGCCGCGTCGGCCGGCACGGGTTCGTTGCGCGCCGGCGCCTGTCGCGCGAAGTAGGTCGCCAGCGCGTCGATCTTCGCGTCGTCGAGTTCGCGCGAAAGCGGCCCCATGTACGCGTTGCGGCGCTGGTCCGCGGCGAACGCGCGCAGTTGCGCGGCGATATACGGGGCCGGCTGGCCCGACAGCGACGGATACCACGCGTTCTGCGACTGTCCATGCGCGCCGTGGCAGAAGAAGCACGTCTCCTGAGCCTGCGGCCACGCGCCGCCGTTGGCCTTGTCGGCTTCGCCGATCGCGGCCATCGCCTTCTGGTAACGCATGCCGTCGACGAGGTTCGGGCCGTACAGCACGCCGGCCGCCGCACCGCCCGCCAACAACAGCGCGGCGCCGATCATCCAGGTTCGTTTCATTCAGGCCTCCCCGCCGCGGCCGGCCAGCTTGCCGAGCGCCTGCAACGCCGCGCGATGCCCGGCGCGCACCGCGCCGTCCATCGCGCCGGGCCACAGGTCGGCCGTCTCGGTACCCGACCAGATCAGCCGGCCGACTTCCGGGCGCAGAAACTTGCCCCATTTCGTCCAGAAGCCGGGCGGCAGCGGGTGGATGCACTGCAGCGTCCACAGATCGACGCGGCCCCAGTCGTAGTCGTGGAACTGCGTCGGATGCAGCGCCTCGTCGCCGAGTGCGCGGGCAAAGATGGCCGACAGCGTTCGTTCGGCCGCCTTCGGTTCGGCCGGCAGCGCGCCCGGCGCGACGAACGCGGCGAGCACACCCACCGAGCCGTCCGGCGGCGAGTTGTCGTACGCCATGAACACCGGG
This sequence comes from Burkholderia sp. NRF60-BP8, assembly GCF_001522585.2. NCBI lineage: Bacteria > Pseudomonadati > Pseudomonadota > Betaproteobacteria > Burkholderiales > Burkholderiaceae > Burkholderia > Burkholderia sp. NRF60-BP8. The sequence goes on along the minus strand of NZ_CP013372.1, from coordinate 100,443 downwards.
CCGCCGACTTCGAAGATCTGTCCGTTGTAGCCGCCGTCGCGCCAGAACGGCCGGTCGTACACGTGCACCGTCTTGCGCATCGGCGCATTCGCCGGCCAGTTCCGCTGCAACTGCGCGCGGCCTTCCGGCAGCGGCGGATCGAACGCGATCTGCTGGCACAGCGCCGGGTTGAGCGCGACGATCACGCGCCGCGCGCGCAGCACGCCGCGATCGGTCTGCACGGCGACCACGTCGCGATCCCAGCCCGAGATCTTGCGCACCGGGCAGGACAGTCGCACCTTCGCGCCGAGTTCGCTCGCCATCCGGAGGCTCAACACCTGCGAGCCGCCGACGAAGCGCGTTTCCTGTGCGCCGCCCTTGGTCGATTCGAGCTTCGCGTAGTCGCAATCGGCGCTGTTGATCATCGACAGGTAGTGCAGCAACCCGATCTGCGCCGGCGCGCCGCCGAGCGACAGCTTTGCCGCGAGGCCGAGGAAGTAGCCGTCCTCGTAGGTCACGCCCTGCTTGAGCAGCCAGTCGCCGTAGGTCAGCTTGTCGAGCTCCGCCGCGTGCTGCGCGGTCCACGGTTCGCGCGACGGCACGCCGCGTGCGAGTGCGCCGAGCTTCGCGCCGATCGCGTCGTCGCCGCCCGAGCCGCCGTGGAAATCCTGGGCGACACGCGTGTCGCCCGCCAGCACGACGGTCTTGCCCGCGTAATACGTGGGGAACGTATCGACGCCGAGTTCGCGGGCGAGATCGGCGATCGCCGTCTGCCCCGGGCCGATCCACTGGCCGCCGGCTTCGGACACCACACCACGGCCGAGATCGTGGTTGTAGGTCCGCCCGCCGACGCGATCGCGCGCCTCGACGACGACGAACGATTCGCATCCGGCACGCTTCAGGTCGCGCGCGGCGGTCAGCCCCGCGAGCCCGGCGCCGATGACGACGACATCGAACACACCGCGATCGGCCGATGCCGACGCCGCGCCTTCAGCGAACGACACCTCGCCGGCCGCGAGCGACGCGGCGCCCGCGGCCGCGGCGCGCAATATCCGCCGCCGGGCCTGCATGTCCGGCTTGTCCTTGCGCTTCATTTCGAATGCTCCATGCTTCCTCGTTTTTATCGATCGATTCGACTCATGGCGCGGCCAGCACGCCGTCCTGCGAAAACAGCACCGGCTTGCCGCGCGCGTCGATCAGCGCGGCGGTCAGCGTCGCGCGATCCGCGCGCTGCACGACGTCGAACGGGCCGCCGGCCACGCGCTGCGTCAGCACGAGGCCGTCGAGCCCGACGCCGGTCAGGCCGCCGCCGGTCGCGACGAGATCGGTGATCGAGCTGCGCGTGCCGGTGTGCTGCGCCGCCCACGTCGCGCCGCCGTCGCGGCTCTCGAACAGGCTGCCGAGCAGCCCGCCCACCACGATCCGCCCGTCCGGCGTCGCGACGCCCGACCACAACGTCCCCTTGCCACCCGTCGGCAGATAGGTCCAGTTCGCGCCGCCGTCGGCCGACTTGAGCACCATCCCCTGTTCGGAGACGATGTAGAGCGCCTGCGCGGCGTCGGCGAACACGTGATAGAGATTGCGGTCGGCCTTGCCGCCGCCCGGCGGCTTCGGCAGCGTCGTGCGCGCCCACGTCTTGCCGCCGTCGTGCGTCTGCAGCATCAGCGACCACAGGCCGACGGCAATGCCGTCGCGCGCGTTCGTGAACAGCACCGAGAACAGCGGTTGATCGACCGACGTATCGAGCCGCTGCGTGATCCACGTGTCGCCGCCGTCGTCGGTCGCGAGAATCGCCCCCCACTGGCCGACGGCCCAGCCGTGCTTCGCGTCGGCGAACGACACGGCCGACAGCGTCGCCGATACCGGCACGCGTCGCGCCTGCCGCCAGGTCTTGCCGTCGTCGTCGGACAGCAGCACGATGCCGTGCTCGCCGACCGCGACGATCCGCGCGCCGGCGCGCGCCGCGTCCATCAGCATCCGGTGCGTCGGCGCGGCCCATGCATGCGCGGGTTTCGCGGCCCAGGCCGCCACCGTTCCGTCCTGCGGTTGCGCAACGGCCGCGGTGGCCGCGCAGAGCGCGGTGCAGGCAACGAGTGTCTTGATCATCGATGAACCTCCGTGATGGTGTGCGCGGGCATCAGTGACTGAACAGCACCGACCAGCCGGCATGCGCGACGCCGAGCGCGACGGCCGGGGGCTTGTCGGCACCCTGCTCGGCCGCCGTCTGACGCCCGGCGTCGCCGTCGTTCGACGACGGCGACGCAGCCGTTTCGTCACCCGTGGCGTGGCGCACGCTGACGCGTTTCACGTCGGTCGCGAACGCGTGGGCCGGCGCAGGCTGTTGCGCAACCGTTTCGTGGAAGCGTGCGAAGCCTGTCGCCACGACGCAAAGGGCGCCACACACAGCAAAGGTCTTGACCATGACTGGATCTCCGTCGGAATGTTCGTCGGCTTCAGTGGCTGAACAGGCCCGGTGCGCGAGCCGGCTTGCGGCGCGGAAACCAGCGCTCGAGCAGCGACGCGAGCGCGGGCAGCGCGGTCATCGCCATCACCAGGTTCACGATGAACATGAACGCGAGCAGCTTGCCCATGTCGGCCTGGAACTTGAGCGCCGAGAAGCTCCACGTCGCGACGCCGATCGCCAGCGTGATCGCGGTGAAGATCGTCGCGACGCCCACTTCGAGCATCGCGTGCTGCACGGCCTTCACGATGTCCTGTCCGCCTGCGAGATGCACCTGCAGCCGGTTGTAGATGTAGAACGCGTAATCGACGCCGATCCCCACCGCCAGCACCATCACCGGCAACGTCGCGACCGTCAGCCCGATCTGCAGTTCCTTCATGAACCAGTAGCCGATGAAGGTCGCGACCGACAGCGGCACGCAACAGGCGAGCATCGCGCGCCAGTCGCGATAGGCGAGAAACACGAGCACCAGGATCGCCGCATACACGTAGAGCATCATCGGCAGCTCGCTCTTCTCGACTTCGTCGTTGGTCGCGGCGAGCACGCCCGCGTTGCCGGCGGCCAGCCGCACCGCGATGCCCGGGAACGGATGCGATGCACGGTATTGCTTCACGTCGTCGAGGATGCGGTTGATCGTCGTCGCCTTGTGATCGGTCAGGTACAGGTGCACGGCCGTCATCCCGCAGTCGCGGCTCATGAAGCCCTTCAGGCGCGACACGTCGACCGACACCGCGCCGTAGTTCTCGGGCGCGATCGGCACGACGTTCATCTTCGGGAAGTCCTCGTTGTAGCCCTGGTTGTATGCGCGCAGCATCGCCGAATACGACTGCACCGACACGACGCCCGGCTCGGTCCTCATCGCGGCCGAAAAGTCGTCCTCGTACAGCCCGACCGCCGGGTTGTCGCACGCGTTGCCGGTCGATTCGATTGCCACCGTCAGCCAGTCGAGGCCCATGTCGTAGTTGCCGGCGATCGACGTCGCGTCGCGGTTGAAGCGGGCGTCCGCGCGCAGCTCCGGCGCGCCCGGCTGCAGCGTGCCGATCACGCGGTCGCGGCTCTGCCACGCGGCGAGCGCGAAGATAGCCGCCGTCAGCGCGACGGCGACGCCCGCGACCTTCGGCTCCGCCACGCGTGCGAGCACGCGCAGCGGCTTCGCACGTTGCTGCGCGCGCTTCAGCGAAGCGTCCGCATAGATTTTCGTGAAGTTGAAGCACGATGCCGCGACGGGCAGCAGGATCAGGTTCGTCACGATCTTGTACGCGACGCCGAGCGACGCGGTGATCGCCAGTTCGCGCACCATCGGGATCGGGATCAGCAGCAGCGTGATGAACGACACGAACGCGGTGATCAGCGCGAGCACGCCAGGTATCAAGAGGCCGCTGAAGCTGTGGCGCGCCGCATCGAACGAACTCCGCCCGTGCGCGATCTCGCGGACGATGAAGTTCACCTGCTGCACGCCATGCGACACGCCGATCGCGAACACGAGGAACGGCACGAGCACCGCGAGCGGATCGAGGCCGAAGCCGAGCAGCTTCAACGTGCCGAACTGCCACACGAGCGACGTGAGCGAGCACGCGACCAGCAGCACCGTGAAGCGCACCGAATGGCAGTACCAGTACACCGCAAGCGTGGTCAGCAAGAGCGCGATCGCGCAGAAGCCGAGCACGGCCGTCGCGCCGTCGGCGATATCGCCGATCTGTTTCGCGAAGCCGATGATCTGGATCTCGTAGCCGGCATCCTCGAACGGCTTGCGGATCTTGTCTTCGAGCAGGCGATTGAACGCGACGTAGTCGAGCACCTTGCCGGCGCTGTCGCGCTCGTTCAGCTCGGCCGTGATCATCGCGCTGTCCTCGCCGTGCGACACGAGCGTGCCGACGTAGCCGCCGAGCGTCGTCGCGCGGCGCACGCGCGCCACGATGTCGGGCGTCAACTGGTCGGGCGTCACCGTGCCGGGAATGATCGGCTCGGCGCGAAACCCTTCGTCGGTCACTTCGTTGACGAACGCGTTCGGCGTCCACAACGAGCGCACGCCGATCCGGTCGACGTTCGGCAGGTACGTGACGGCCTGCGTGACGTCGTACAGCCGCGTCAGCCCCTGCTTCGACCAGATCGACCCGTGCTTCGCGCGCACGACCACCGTGATCCGGTTCGCGCCGAGCAGGTCGTTGCGGTATTGCTGGAACGTGCGGATGTACTCGTGCCCGATCGGCATCTGCTTGTCGAAGCCGGCATCCATGCGCAGTTGCACGGCGAACACGGCCATCGCGACGGTGAACAACGCGATCGCCGCGAGCACGATCGCGCGGTGACCGAAGAAAAGCCTTTCCAGGCGACTGACCAGACGATTGAGCACGACGTTACCCCTTCATGTATTCCGGTGGCGTACGCCACCTGCCACCTGCCGCTTGCCATCCGCCGCCGTCAGAAATTCCGCGTGACGAACAAGCCGACGAAATTACGGTCCGCATAAGGCTGGCCCACCGTGTTGTGGCCGCCCCAGAACGCGGTGAAGTTGATGCCAGCCTGCCAGTTCGGCGGGTTCTGGTTGAACAGCACGTAGACGTTCAGCGACTTCGCGCCCTGCATGTAATTCGCGGTGAAGGTCGGCGTGTAGCCGTACAGGCCGTCGGAGAACGTCACGCCCGGCGTGACCTGCCAGCCTGGAATCAGCGATCCGTCATAGGTCCAGTTGAAGTCGATCGTCGCGCCCACCGAGCTCGACGTGCCCTGGCCCATCCCGATCGGATAGCCGGCCGCCGACCCGTTGTTCAGCCACGGCAGGTAGCCGGTCTGCGGCACCTGCGTGACGGTCTGCCCGCCAACCGTGCGCGTGACGCCGCTCGAGCTCAGCCCCGGGTAGTAGATCCACGTCAGTTCCCACGTCAGCGCGGCCGAATCGGCGCCGAGCAGCTTCAGGAACGGGTACTCGCTGCGCGTGAGCGCGAGCAATCCGTTGATGTCGTACTGAAACTTCTTCTTGTCGACCCATTGCTGGCAGTCCACGCCGGCCACGCCGTTCGTGTTCAGGTCGAGCGGGCCGCCCGCGCCGTAGCACCCCGACAGCGCGACCGCATCGCGCGGCCGGTACGACAATTCGGTGCCGATCGCCCACGGCCCGACGCCGAAGTTCGCGCTGACGCCGAACAACTGGCGCCGGCCGAGATACGACCATTGCTCGGTGCCGTTCGCGAGCGACGCGAGCACCGGCGACTTGTCGGTGTAGTTCAGGTAGTAGAACGCGAAGTTCGCGTCGAACGCGCGCGGCGAGTAGTTGAACTTCACGCCGAACTGCGGCCGGTATTTCGCCGGCAGGGTCGTCGTGCTCGGCAGGCCGATGTCGTTGAACGGCGGCCCGGCGTAGGCGCCGTTCACGAGCCCGTTCCTGATCGCGTTGAGCGTGTCCTGGTTGCCGGCCGCGCCCGGTCCGCCGATCGCGTTGGCGATCGTGCCCGCACTCGGCCCGGTCACGTTCAGGTTGTTCGTGTTGATCGTGAACGGCTCCGCACCGCGGCCGAAACCGTTCGTCACCGACCAGTACGACCCGACCGGCGGATAGCGGTTGCCGTTCCACTGGAACTGGTAATACGCCTCGGTACTGAACCCGTGCGAGAGGTCGGCCGCGAAGCTCGCCATCGGCGCGGGCAGCAGCGCCTGCTTGAGCTGCGAGCCGGGAATCAGCAGCTTCTGCGCATCGATCGAGTTCGTCGCGTTGATGCCGCTTTGCGCGAACATGCTCTCGCCCCAGTTGATCACCTGGTTGCCGAGCCGCACGTGCGCGTTGCGCCCGCCGATCGTGAAATCCTTCTGCGCCCACAGGTCGAGCAGTTGCGCGTTGTAGACGACCTGCGCGGCCGCCGTGCTCGACAACGGCGTGCGATTCGTGTTCCTGGCCATGAAGTCGTACATGCCCGTGCCGCGCACCATGAACTTCAACCCTTCGCCCGGCATCTTCAGCAGCAGCTCGCTGGTCGCGCTGACGTAGGTGCTGAACGGCTGGCCCTTGCGATAATTCAGGTCGCCGTCGTCCGCGTAGCCCCATTGGTTCGTGTTCGCGCCCGCACCGCAGCCGAACGCGTTCGGATCGCCGGTGAGCGAGCAGCTCGGGTTTTTGGTCCGGATGCCGGCTCCCGCCGTCAGGTTCGTCACCCACGAGCCCTGCACGGCGCCGCCGCCCGCCGTGAAATCGTACGCATACGCGCTCGACGTCGCGGCGCCCGCCATCGCCAACGATATCGTAGTATTCCTGAATAACCGTGCCGGTTCCATGATCCGCCTCCACCCCTGTTCGATGCCGGCGCACGATCGTTGCGCGCGCCGGCCCTTGTATCCGTCAGCCGGTCTCCGTCAACGTTCGCTGACCGAGCGCAGCGATTCCGCCGTGTAGAAATCCTGCTTGAAGCGCGGATCGTCGGCCTGACCGAACCAGCGAATGTCCTTGCCCTGGCCGATCGACGACGCATCGAACACGTAGCGGCCGTTGATCATGTCGTACTGCGCGAGCGGTTCGTTGTCGCAGGTGCCGCCGAGCTCCCACACCGGAATCGGGTAGCTTTCCCGCACCTTCCACAGCTTGCCCTGCGCGTCGTAGTCCTCGCCGACGAGCGCAAGCCAGCTGTCCTCGTCGAGATAGAACACCTTCTTCGACGCGACGTGTCGCGCGCTCGGCTTCAGCGTCGCCTCGACGACCCACACCCGGTGCGTCTCGTACCGACGGTTCGCCGCGGCGAGGCCGTCGGGCGTCGCGACGTCGTGCAGCTTGCTCTTGAACCGGTACATGCCGAACGCGTTGTACGGGACGAGCATTTCCTTCTTGCCGACCAGCTTCCAGTTGAACCGGTCGAGCGAGCCGTTGATCATGTTGGCCTCGTCGATCAGGTACTGGTTCTCGAAGCCGATCAACGGCGCGTCGTGCGTATAGGCCGGCATGCGTCGCACGCGGCGCTGGCCCGGGAAGTAGTAGTAGGTCTCCGAGTCCTTGTTGAAGTACTGCCGCTGGACGAAGGCCTGCCCGGCCAGCGCGGCCGGCGAGTTCATCTGGAAGTAGACGGCGGCGCTCAACTGGTCGACGTCCTGCGGCGACGTCTTGCCGAGCTTGGCCGACGGGAAGTAGAAAGTCTGCGGGCCGACCGCGTCGATCCATTCACTGCTGCCGGGGCGCGGCGAAATGCTCGTGACGACCTGCGCCCATTCGACGCCTTCGCCGCGATAGCGCATCTCGTAGTTCAGGATCGCTTCGATGCCGCTTTTGGGTTGCGGAAACGGTACGCCGGGCAACGCGGCCGCGGCGAGGTTCTCGCCGCTCGCATCCAGCTTCGCGGCCGTGAGGTTCGCCTTCGAGTTCTGCTCGGCGGCATCCGGCAACTGGCATTCGCGATGGGACGGATAGACGTCCATCCGGTAGCCCTTCTTCTGCTTGATCAGCGCGACCTGGCCGGGCGACAGCTTGTCCGCATACTTGTCGACGTTCGCCGCGTCGATCGAGTAGAGCGGCTTCTCGTTGCGATGCTTCCAGAAATCGCCGCGCACCTTGCCCCACTCCCAGCCGGCGTCGGGCGACTGCTTGCCCGCATAAGCCGGCACCGCGCCGTCCTTGCTCGCCGAGCGGTCGGCGCCGGCCGGCGTCAGATCGTCCGCCGCGACGGCGGTGCCGATCGCGACACATGCAGCGGCCGCGATCGCGGACGTGGTCCAGAAACGATGCTTCTTCATCATGGTTCTCCTTGCTGCTCCGCCTTCGCTCGCCCGTTCCGGACGAAACCTCGTTTGTTTCGATCGTCGCCGTCAGTCGACGACGACGTCGCACCTGGTCGCACCGGCCGGGGTTTCTCCGGCCGATCGCTTGCCGCTCGACTGCCATTGCGGTATTTTTCGTCAGGACTGCGATTCGAATGGAACGCAGAATCGGCGAAAAACCCTCGTGCCTTCCGTCAGCCCTTGCCGGACCCGGCCACTGCCACCGCGCGAATCTCGACGCACAGCCCCGGCAGCGCCAGTTGCGTGACGCCGACCGCCGTCCACGACGGGTAACGGTCGGGGAAATACACGTCCTTGACCGCGGCGAAGCCTTCGGTCTCGCGTTGCAGATCCGTATGGAAGGTCGTGAGTTCGACGACGTCAGCGAGACTCGCGCCGGCTTCCTCGAGAATCGTCTTCAGGCATTCGAACGCGATCCGCGCCTGCGCCTGCACGCCGTCGGCCGGTTGCATCTGCGCGTCGAGGCCGACCTGGCCCGACACCCAGATCGTGTCGCCGACGCGCGTCGCCGGCGAGAAGTGGTACGCGTCGTACCACGGCTGGAACGCTGCCGGCACGATCGATTGCCGCTTCGGAGTGGCTGTCATGATGAAAATCTCCCGGTTCAGACGAGTTGACGGAAACACGGCGCGCGGAACGGATCGCCGGCCTTCAGCGCGGCGAGTTCCTCGACGAACAGCACGCCGGCCGGCGTGAATCCCGAGCGGCTTTCGTCCGGCAGCGGACTGAACACCGCGTCGTCGCCGAAAAAGCGCAGCACGAGCGTGTGGCGATCGGGGAAATCGGCGTCGACCGCGCCGCCGCCGTGCAGCACGCCCGGATGAAGCAGCAGCACGTCGCCCGGTTTCGTTTCCCACGACAGGATGTCGTACGCATCCGGCGCCGCACGGCGCTCGGCCTCGATGTCCGGCAAGCGCGGCCACACGTCGCCACCATGCAACGGGTCGGTCGGATCGTCGGCGTTCTGGAACGTCGTGCCGTCATGCCGCACACCGTGATGCGAGCCGCGCACGATCTCGAGCGCATTGCGCTTCGGTACGTGCTCGAAGCTGATCCACGCGTTGCCGAAATGCATCCCCTGCCACGGCAGGTACGACGTGTCCTGGTGCCACGGCGAGCGTGCGCTCTTGCCGCCGGCCTTCATGAACAGCTCTTCGGCGAAGTACCACACGTGCTTCGAGCCCCACAGGTCGGCGAACAACTGCCCGAACGGCAGCGTGCCGACCAGTGCGTCGAGCCGCGCCTTCGCATACGGGTTCGCGTTGTCGTTGTGCGACTTGTATTCGGTGCCGTCGAGCAGCGTCGTCGCCATCGGCCCCGGGTTCTCCATCCCCCAGTCGAACACCGCGCGGCATTGCGCGAGTTGTTCGTCGTCGAGCACCCCTTCCACGAGCACGGCTCCGTCCTCGAAGAACGCCTTGCGCGTCATTGCATCCATCGTTCATCTCCCGATTCGTTCAGCCACGGCCGGCGGTTCGCCTTCATCGCCGGCCACCAGTAGAACATGATGACTATGTTAGGTCATCATGACAAAAATAAAGAAAAGAAAAAGACGGGGTATTCCCTGTTTCGTCTGCATGATCGAATGTATGTCGCCGCCCGCCGCCGGCCCGTCATGACAATCGGCTTTCGGCCTTCATACACGCACACGACAGCGCACGGCCGCCGCTTCTTCGCGCCTTCATCCGCGCACGCGGTCGAACACCGTGTGCGTGACGAAGCCGACCAGCACCGCGTCGGCCAGCGCGTCGGCCATGCTTCGCGCGTCGGCCGCGACGCACGACTGCAAGCCGTCGCACAGCGCGGTCAGGCCGAGCGCCAGCACCGGCGCAGACAACGGCAGCGACACGCCGGCCCGCGCCGCATACGCGTCGATGCACGCGGCCGCGAGCGCCTGCCGCTCGCGCAGCAACGCGCCGAAGCGCGCGCGGAACCGCGGATCGCGCGCTGCCTGGAGCTGCGCGTCGAGCCACATCAGGCGCGCTGCAGAGCGGGTCGTGCCCCTTCGCCAGTACGCGAGCATCGCGTGCTGCGCGTCGTCGGCCGGGTCATGCGAACCGACGATCCGCTGCAATGCCGCGGCAGCCTCGCCGTGATCGCGCTGCAGCAGCTCGAACAGCGCGTCGGCCTTGCCGCGGAAGTTCGAGTAGAACGCGCCACGCGTATGCCCGGCCGCCGCGGCAATGTCTTCCACGCTCGCGGCCGCATACCCCTTCTCCGCGAAGATCGCGCGCGCGGCGTCGATCAGGCGTTCGCGCGTCGCATCGCGCCGCTCGGCGCGGGTCAGGCGAACCCGGTCCATCCGTGCGCTCCGCGATCGCCGCGGCCGGACCTGCAACCGGCGCGAGCCGCGTCCGCTTCCGCGATGGCGCGACTCATTTCGGATACGACAGGACGCTCGCGTTCACGTTGCCGGGCCCGGCATCGCGCTCCAGTGCGCAATACGCGTGATAGAGCGCGGCGGTCAGGTACGACCAGGTCAGCAACGCCAGTACGTAGAAGTTGAATACGACGTTGGTTTCCTCGCCGGGAATCTTGTAGAAATCGTAGATGCACGCGATCGCCTGCGACGCGACGAGCGCGAACGTCGTCGTCAGCGCATGGAGCGTATGGCCGGCACGCACGAGCCGCCACACGAAGCTGGCGAGATAGATCGACATCAGCGTCCACATCGCCACGTAGAAGTACGGCAGCGCGTGCTGCAACACACCGGCCACGAGCGCGACCGTCCCGAGCGTCGCGAGCACGAACAGCGTCACGTCCTGCCGCAGCGACGGCCGGTAGCCGTGCGTGACGGCCATCAGGCCCGCGACCGCGATCACCGGCATCCCGAACCCGCGCGAGAACGCGTCGAGGAAGTGCGAAATGAAGTACGACACCGGCGATTCGGTCGCGAAGAAGATCACCGCGTTGGACGCGGAGATCGTCACGATCCACCACTCGAAGCCGAGCAGGAAGTTGCGCTTGCGCACGAACTTGAAGCCGTAGACGCCGGTCGTCATCGCAAGCGTCGCGCTGGCAAGACAAAGGACAAGTGATCTGTGATCCATGGTTCGAACTCCCGAAGTCGATTGCTGCCGTTGATTCACTGCCTGGCGGGGGCGAGGCTCGCAAGATAGGTCGCCACCGCCGCCCGATCGTCCGCCGACATCGCCTGCGCGACGCGCTGCATCGTGCCGGTCGCCTCGCTGCGCGAGCCCATCGCGAACGCGTCGAGCTGCGCGAGCAGATAGTCGTAACCCTGCCCGGCCAGCCGCGGGAACTGCGCCTGCCCCGTCAACCGCGCACCGTGGCAGGCCGCGCATGCGCCGCCCGTTACCAATTGCTCGCCTTTCGTGCGCAGTCGTGCATTCGGCTTGAAATAGCGGTTGTCCAGCGGCGCCTGCTTCGCGTAATAGCCGGCCACACGCGTGATCTCGGCCTCGCTCATCGTCATCGCGAGCGGGCCCATCGTCGGGTTCGTGCGTTGCCCGCCCGCAAACGCGCGAAGCTGCGCGGCCACGTATTGCGCCGGCTGGCCGGCGAGGCTCGGATACGCCTGGCTGAGCGACGTGCCCTTCACGCCGTGGCAGCCCATGCACGCGTCGGTCACGCGCGGCCACGGGCCGCCGTCGGCGTCATCGGCTTGCGCGGCCGTATCGATATGGCGCTGCAGGCGATAGAAGCCGAGCAGCGTCGGGCCGTAGAGCGCCAGCAATGCACCGATCGCCACGAGCGCCGCGACGAGCAGCATGCGTTTCTTCATCTTCGCTCTCCTAAGCACGACGCAGCGCATTGAGCGCCTGAAGCGCGCTTTGGTGACCGGCGCGCACGGCGCCGTCCATGTAGCCGGCCCAGATGTTCGCGGTCTCGGTGCCCGACCAGATCAGGTTGCCGCACGGCGCGCGCAGCGCGTCGCCGTGCGCGCTCCAGAAGCCGGGCGGGATCGCCGACACGCACGTGATCGTCCACGGGTCGGCGAGCCCCCAGTCGCGATCGTGGTACGACACCGGCGCACGCGCTTCGTCGCCCCACGCCTGCGCATAGAGATCCACGTGCATCTGCTGCGCGGCCTGCGGATCCGACGGCATCAGCGCATTCCGGACGAATGCGTTGATCACGCCGATCTCGCCGCCCGGCGGCGAATTGTCGTAAGCCCAGAAGATCGGCCCGTCGGTCTGGAAGATGTGGCCGTTCAAGCCCTTGTCGCGCCAGAACGGGCGGCGATAGACCATCGCCGTCTTGCGCGCCGGCGAATGGGCCGGCCATGCGCGCTGCAGCGCGTGGCGCCTTTCAGGCAACGGCGGATCGAACTGCACCTGGTGGCACAGCGCCGGGTGAAGCGCCATCACGACCTTTTTCGCGCGCACCGTGCCGCGATCGGTCTGCAACGTGACGACGTCGCGATCCCAGCCGACGATCCGCCGCACCGGCGACGACAGCCGCACCTTGTCGCCCAGTTGCTGCGCCATCCGGATGCTCAGGCGCTGCGAGCCGCCGACGAACCGCGTTTCCTGTGCGCTGTGCTTGATCGAGTCGAGCTGCGCGTAATCGCAATCGGCGGAGTTGATCATCGACAGGAAGTGCAGCAGCCCCATCTTCGCCGGCGCGACGCCGCCCGACAGCGAGATCGATGCGTTCCAGCCCATCCGGTCTTCCGCCTTGATGCCCTGTGTCGCGAGCCAGTCGCCGACCGACAGCCGGTCGAGCTCGCCGACCTTCGGCGACGTCCACGGCGCACCGGACGGCACGTCGCGCGACAACTTGCCGAGCTTCGCCGCGACGGCCTCGTCGGTGCCGAAGGTGCCAGCCAGGTCGATCTCGGCGCGCCCGTCGCCGCCGAGGATCACCGTCTTGCCCGCGTAGTAGCTCGGGAACGTGCCGACTTCCAGCTCGCGGGCGAGATCGGCGATCGCCGTCTGGCCCGGGCCGATCCACTGGCCGCCGACTTCGGTCACGAAGCCGCCGCCGACGTCGTAGTTCAGCGTGCGGCCGCCCACGCGGTCGCGCGCCTCCAGCACGACGAAGGATTCGCAGCCCGCGTAGCGCAGGTCGCGCGCGGCCGTCAGGCCGGCCAGCCCGGCGCCGACGATCGCGACATCGACGACGTCGCCGTCCTGGCCCGCGACAGGCGCCGAATCGGCCTTCGCCCGCGCGGCGCCGAGTGCAAGACCGCCCGCCGCGACCGACGCACCCGCGACCTTGAGCCACTGCCTGCGCTGCAGGTCGGCCGACCCGCTGATGGATGACTTCCTGGACATGATCGGTAAATGACGCCTGCAATGGGCGCGAACGCCGGCCCCCGTGCCGGGAAGCGGCCATCGTTCGCGCGGAGTCTGACGACGGGATGCGATCCCGATCCGCTTCACCTGCCGCCGGCCCGAGCGCCCCTCGGACGGGGCGCGCGAATCCGGTTCGCATTCCTGCCTGGACACACGCCGTACTGCTCCGTACCGATATGGATTTTCCGGCGCCTCTAATTAGTACATGTTGCAAAAGTTAGGTCATGATACATAAAACAAGATCGAAAAAAAAAGACAGGGTATTCCCCTGTCGGGCAATGCATCGCAGCGCTTCCGAAAGGTCGCGGAAAGCCGGCGCACGCAACGGCGATCGACCCGGTCTCGCCCGTCTCCGTTCGGTTGCGCGGGCCGTGCGGTAGTATGGCGATTCGATGGAACCCCGATAGATCCGAACGAGTGGCCATGCCCGAATTTTCTTCATCTCCCGGCGCCGGCCAGCGCGCACAGGCGCTCGTCCTCATCGCCGAGGACGAACCCGAGATCGCCGAGATCCTGACCGCCTATTTCGCGCGCAACGGCCTGCGTACCGTGCACGCCGCCGACGGCCGCCGCGCGCTCGAACTCCACCTGTCGCTGAAGCCCGACCTCGTGCTGCTCGACGTGCAGATGCCGCACGTCGACGGCTGGAAGGTGCTCGCCGAGATCCGCCATCGCGGCGATACGCCGGTCATCATGCTGACCGCGCTCGACCAGGACATCGACAAGCTGACCGGGCTGCGCATCGGCGCCGACGACTACGTGGTCAAGCCGTTCAACCCGGCCGAAGTCGTCGCGCGCGCCCAGGCGGTGCTGCGCCGGTCGATGGGCGGCTCGCGCCAGGAAGAGCAGCGCGTGCTGCGCGCCGCGCCGTTCGAGATCGATCTCGAGCACCACGAAGCGACGGTCGAAGTCGACGGCGCGCGCCACACGCTCGTGCTGACGCTCACCGAATTCAAGCTGCTCGCGCAGCTCGCGCGCGCGCCGCGCCGCGTGTTCAGCCGCGCCGAGCTGATGGCGACCTGCCTGCCGGAAGGCGACGCGCTGGAGCGCACGGTCGACAGCCACGTCAGCAAGCTGCGCAAGAAACTCGACGATCTCGGCGTCGCGGGCGTGCCGGCCAGCGTGCGCGGCGTCGGCTACAAACTGTGGAGCGGCGAGTGAGACTCGATGGCCTGAGCCGCCAGATCGCGCTGACGATGGGCGCGATCGCCTTCGGCATCACGGTGCTGATCGTCGTGACGGCCTATGCGTTCTACTACCTGCTGTACCAGTACTCGCCGGAGTCGTTCCAGCCGCAGAGCTGGCTCCCGAGCGGGCCGGAGTGGGTGTGGATCATCTCGACCACGCTGGTCGGCCTGCTGATTGCCGTCATCGTCGCGATCAATCTGTCGCGCCGCATCCTCGTGCCGCTGAATTCGGTGACGGACAGCATCCGCCGCGTCGCGCGCGGCGATCTCGGCGCACGCGCGGTCGCCGGCGACCGTTCGTTGAAGGAAGCGGCGCTGCTCGCCGACAACTTCAACGCGCTCGCGAGCGAACTGCAGCGCGTGACCGACGAGCAAACCTTCTGGAACGCGGCGATCGCGCACGAGCTGCGCACGCCCGTGACCGTGCTGCGCGGCCGGCTGCAGGGGCTTGCCGAAGGCGTGTTCACGCCGAGCGAGGCGCTGTACCGCAGCCTGCTCGCGCAGGTCGAAGGGCTGACGCGGCTGATCGAGGATCTGCGCGTGGTCAGCCTCGCCGACAGCGGCCACCTGAGCATCGAGATCCGCGACACCGATCTCGCCGCCGAAGTGCGCGCCGTGGTCGACGTGTTCGCGCACGCGCTGCAGGCCGCCGGCCAGCATCCGGAACTCGATCTCGACCCGCGTCGCATGCGCTGCGACCCGGTCCGCATGCGCCAGGCGTTGCTCGCGCTGCTGGAGAACGCACGCCGCCATGCGGTGCCCGGCGCGATCCGGATCCAGACGCGCATCGAGAACGGCATGTGCCGGCTGCGCGTCGAGGACGACGGCCCGGGCATTCCCGCCGAGTTCGCGCCGCACGTGTTCCAGGCGTTCCGGCGCGTCGACGAGTCGCAACCCGGCGGCACCGGCCTCGGGCTCGCCGTCGTCGCGGCGATCGCGCATGCGCATCGCGGCGAAGCGCTGTGCGTGCCGACCGGCGCGGGCGGCACGCGGTTCGACGTGCAGTGGCCCGACGATCTCGTGCCGGCGGCCGACGGCGAGCGCTTCCCGACCTGACGCGCGGGCCTTGCCGCTCATGCGCGCGGTTCGCGCCCGACCTGTTCGAGCGGTGGGCGAAAGCCGAGCACCGTGTACTCCATCACCGATACCCTCCCTTTGCCGGCCGCGCCCTGCACGATCACCGCGCGCACGGCGCCGGCGCGGTCGAATGTCAGCCGCGTGCCGACGGTCGCGTGGCGCAACGCCTCAAGCTCCTCGATCCGCGCGATCGCCAGCTTGCGTACTGCGCCGGACACGTACACGGGCAGGAACGCCAGCGCGATGAAGATCGACACCGCGTCCTTCGACACGCTGTCCAGCACCGGCTGGCCCGACATCACGAGCGACAGCGACGTCGCGGCGACGAAGATCGCGAGCACGGTGGCACCGACGCCGAGCGACGCGAGCCGCTCGGCCGCCTTCTTCATGAGCGCCTTCACGAGTGCGCGCGCGGTCTCGGACGTCATCAGCCATTCGCGCTGCGCACCGTAGAAACCGGCGATACCGAGGAACAGCGTCGCGACCGCGCTGATCGCGATGCTGGTGTACAGCGCGCCGGCCATTACGCAGACGAATTCCAGCACGAACACGATCGCGAGCGGGCACAGCAGCAGGCGGAACGAATAGCCGTCGCGGCCGTGCCCGCGGATCCACCATCTCACCGGCGCGAGCTGCCAGAAGCGGCTCTCCGGGCGCAGCGAAAGTTCGTCGTTGTCGGTCAATTTCCCACCTGTCGAATCTCGCACCGTGTCGGCGAGGCCGGCACGCGGGCCGTGAATCCGCACGGCCGCAGCCGCATTCTCCCAGATGCACGGCGCGGCGCGAAAGGGCGCTCCACCGCCCGACCACCACATTTTGTGCATCGCACGACCCAACCTGAGCAAAAAGTATCGGTTCGCGAACTCTTTTGATGTGGTGATCGCATCGCCCGCGTCACACCATTGTTCCTGCCGTCATCGGCGGCATTCGAACAAGCAGAATCAAGGAGACACGGGTGAACAAGATGCGAATCGTCGCAGCCGGCGTGCTGCTCGGCGCCTGTCTGCCGGGCGTCGCGGCCGCGCAGGTCTGCAAGGTGCCGACCCTTCGGGTGCTCGCGCAGAAGAGCCTCGGCCTGTCGGTGATGGAGAAATCGCTGGCCGACTACGAGAAGAAGAGCGGCACGAAGGTCGAGATCAGCTATTTCGGCGAGAACGACCGCCGCGCGAAATCGCGGCTCGACGCGTCGACCGGCGCGGGCTCCTACCAGATCTACTACGTCGACGAGGCGAACGTCGCCGAATTCGCGTCGGCCAACTGGATCGTGCCGCTCCTCAAGTACTACCCGAAGGAATACGACTACGACGACTTCCTGCCCGGCCGCTGCGCGGTCGCGAGCTACAACGGCGTCGCGTACTTCGCGCCGCTGATCGGCGGCGGCGACTTCCTGTTCTACCGCCGCGACCTGCTCGACGCCGCGCACATCCCCGTGCCGAAGACGCTCGACCAGCTCGTCGCCGCGATCAAGAAGCTCAACGCGCCGCCGAAGCTGTACGGCTGGGTCGCGCGCGGCCAGCGCGGCTCGGGGATGAACGTGTGGCGCTGGTCGCCGTTCATGCTCGGCATGGGCGGCGCGTGGACCGACAAGGGCGGCCAGCCCGCGTTCAATTCGCCGGCCGCCGTGAAGGCCACGCAGCTCTACGGCGACCTGTTCAAGTACGCGCCGCCGGGCGCCGCCACCTACGACTGGAGCAACGCGCTCGAAGCGTTCCGCTCCGGCAAGGTCGCGTTCATGATCGAGTCGACGCCGTTCGCGGACTGGATGGAAGACGCGAGCAAGTCGAGCGTGGCCGGCAAGGTCGGCTACACGCGGCCGCCCGCGCCGCTGCCGTCGGCCGCGTACGGCCACGGCTTCGCGATCTCGGCCGTCGGCGCGAAGGACGACTGCACGCGCATGGCCGCCGGCCGCTTCATCGCATGGGCGACCAGCAAGGAACAGGAGCAGGCACGGCTGCGCAACGGCGTGTTCAGCGACTACAACCGCTCGAGCACGATCGCCAGCCCGTACTTCAAGCAACACGTCGCGCCGCAGATCCAGGCCGGGCTGAACGACACCAACCCCGTCACGCAGGTGACGATCTGGCGTACGCCGCAGTGGCCGGATATCGGCGACAACCTCGGCATCGCGCTCGAACAGGTGTTCACCGGCACGCAGACGGACATCCGCGGCACGCTCGACGACGCGGACCAGTACGCGAAGGACGCGCTCGAACATGTCGCTCGCAAATGACGGCGCCGGCGGACGCGCGCTCGGCGTCCGCCCCGCCCCTTCCCCGTCCTCGGCCCGGCGCGCCGGCGCGCGCCGCGACCGCACGAGCCTGCCGTGGGTGTTCCTCGCGCCGACGCTCGCGCTGCTCGCGGTCCTGAGCCTCGTCCCGACGATCGCCGCGATCAACCTCGCGTTGCGCAACCGCGTGCTGCGCTACCCGGACAGCGAATACGTCGGCCTGCGCAACTTCGTCCGGCTCGCGTCGGACCGGCGCTTCCTGAACGCGATCGAGGTGTCGGTGCTGTGGGAAGTCGTCACGGTCGCCGGCGCGGTGCTGGTCGGCATCGCGCTCGCGGTGTTCCTGTTCGAGCGCGTGCACGGTCGCTGGCGCCGTGTCGCGTCGCTGGTGCTGATCATGCCGGTGCTGCTGCCGCGCGTGTCGGCCGCGTTCATCTGGAAGTTCATGTACGCGCCGCTCACCGGGATCCTGAGCTGGCTGCTCGGCACGCTCGGCGTCGAGCACACCGCGTTTCTCGCCGATCCGCATCTTGCGCTGTATGCGGTCGCGCTCGTCGACGTGTGGCAGTGGGGACTGTTCTTCGCGGTCGTGATCCTGAAGCTGCTGGAGACGCTGCCGCCCGAGCCGCTCGAAGCCGCGCGGCTCGACTACGCGACGACGTGGCAGGTGCATGCGTACATCGCGCTGCCGATGCTCAAGGCGCCGCTCGTGAGCCTCGTGTTCATCAAGATGGTCGAATCGCTGCGCTCGTTCGACCTGATCTACGTGATGACCAAGGGCGGC
This sequence comes from Burkholderia sp. NRF60-BP8, assembly GCF_001522585.2. Taxonomy (NCBI): domain Bacteria; kingdom Pseudomonadati; phylum Pseudomonadota; class Betaproteobacteria; order Burkholderiales; family Burkholderiaceae; genus Burkholderia; species Burkholderia sp. NRF60-BP8. The sequence goes on along the minus strand of NZ_CP013372.1, from coordinate 81,713 downwards.
CCCGGCATCGCGACCGAAACGCTCGATCTCTACGCGTACCAGCAGGGCATCGGCCTCGCCGGCAAGGTGTCGTATGCGTCGGGCATGGCCGTGCTGATGATGGTCGCGACCACGCTCGTCTTCACGCTCATCTGGAAGAGGGTCAACAAATGGGACGACTGACGGCACGCCGAATGGCTCGCCGCGGCCCTGCCGCCACCGTGTCCACCGTCGCGATCGCCGGCGCGATCCTAATCGTCGCCGCGTTCCCGCTGTTCTGGGCCGTGCTCAATTCGCTCAAGCACCTGCTCGACATCGTCACGCCGACGCCGCGCTTCTTCTTCACGCCGACGCTCGCGAACTACGAACAGGTGCTGTCGAGCCCCGAAGTATTGATCGGCCTCGGCAACAGCATCGCGATCGTCGGCGCGGCCGTGCTGATCGGCGCGCTGCTCGGCGTGCCGGCCGCGTATGCGATCGCGCGCTACCCCGTGCGCGGCAAGCGCGACATCCAGTTCTTCCTGCTGTCGCTGCGCTTTTTGCCGCCCGTCGCGGTCGCGCTGCCGCTGATCGCGATCTGGGTCGATCTCGGGCTGTACGACACGAAGCTGTCGATGATCGTCACGTACCTGCTCGTCACGCTGTCGACCATCACGTGGCTGTCGATTCCCGTCTTTCGCCGGCTGCCGCGCGAGATCGAGGAAGCCGCCGCGCTCGACGGCTACGGCCCGTACGCGGTGTTCTGGCATATCGCGCTGCCGGTGTGCGCGAGCACGCTGCTCGGCGGCATCGTGTTCAGCTTCGTACTGGTGTGGAACGAACTGATGATCGCGCTCGCGCTCACGTCGTCGCGCAGCGCGACGCTGCCGGTGGTCGCGTCCGCGTTCACGTCGCTCGGCCAGGAAGTGCCGTGGGGCGTGATCAACGCGTCGACGGTGCTGCTCGCGCTGCCGCCGCTCGTATTCGTCGGCATGCTGAGCCGGCTGCTCAATTCGATCGTCAAGGGAAAATAAGGAGAACACGTTGAAAGCGCTCGTACTCGAACGCACGCGCGAGCTCGCGCTGCGCGACATCGACCTGCCGCAAGAGGTCGGCCCCGGCGACGTCCGGATCAAGGTCCATACGGTCGGCGTCTGCGGCAGCGACGTGCATTACTACGTTCACGGCGGAATCGGCCCGTTCCGCGTCGATGCGCCGATGGTGCTCGGTCACGAAGCATCCGGCACCGTCGTCGAGACCGGCGCCGACGTCACGCACCTGCGCGTCGGCGACCGCGTGTGCATGGAGCCCGGCGTGCCGCGCCTCGATTCGCCCGCGACGCTGCGCGGGCTCTACAACCTCGATCCCGACGTGCGCTTCTGGGCGACGCCGCCGGTCCACGGCTGCCTGACGCCGTTCGTCGTACATCCGGCCGCGTTCACGTACCGGCTGCCCGACAACGTGTCGTTCGCCGAAGGCGCGATCGTCGAGCCGCTGTCGATCGGCCTGCAGGCCGCGAAGAAGGCGGCGATGAAACCGGGCGACCTCGCGGTCGTGATCGGCGCCGGCACGATCGGTGCGATGACGGCGCTCGCCGCACTTGCCGGCGGCGCCGCGCGCGTGATCCTCGCCGACGTCGTGCCGGACAAGCTCGCGCTGTTCGCCGGCAATCCGGCCGTCACGACCGTCGACGTGCGCACGCAGCCGCTCGCCGACGCGGTGGCCGACGCATCGGGCGGCTGGGGCGCGGACGTCGTGTTCGAGGCAAGCGGCAGCGCGAACGCGTATGCGGGCCTCGTCGATCTGATCTGCCCCGGCGGCTGCGCGGTGCTGATCGGGATGCCGGTGGCGCCGGTGCCGCTCGACGTGGTCGCGCTGCAGGCGAAGGAAGGCCGCATCGAATCGGTGTTCCGCTACGCGAACATCTTCCCGCGCGCGCTCGCGCTGATCGCATCCGGCGCGATCGACGTGAAGCCGTTCATCTCGCGCACATTCCCGTTTTCCGAAGGCGTGCGCGCGTTCGAGGAAGCGGCGAGCGGGCAGCCGCGCGACGTCAAGATTCAGATCGAAATGGATTGAGCCATGGCCCGAATCGTCTGCCACGCATTGTCGAAGCACTACGACGGCGGCCCCGCCGTGCTGCATCCGCTCGACCTCGAGATCGCCGACGGCGAATTCATCGTGCTGCTCGGCCCGTCCGGCTGCGGCAAGTCGACGATGTTGCGAATGATCGCGGGCCTCGAGGCGATCACCGGCGGCGAGCTCGCGATCGGCGACGCGGTCGTCAACGACCTGCCGCCGCGCGAGCGCAATGTCGCGATGGTGTTCCAGAACTATGCGCTGTATCCGCACATGACGGTGTACGACAACATCGCGTTCGGCCTGCGGCGCCTGAAGGTGCCGGCCGACGAGATCGACCGCCGCGTGCGCGACGTCGCGCGCATCCTGAGCCTCGACGCGCTGCTCGAGCGCCGCCCGCGCGCGATGTCGGGCGGCCAGCAGCAGCGCGCGGCGATCGCGCGCGCGATGATCAAGACGCCCGACGTGTTCCTGTTCGACGAGCCGTTGTCGAATCTCGACGCGAAGCTGCGCACGCAGTTGCGCGGCGACATCAAGCGGCTGCATCGGCAGTTGAAGACGACCACGCTGTACGTCACGCACGACCAACTCGAAGCGATGACGCTCGCCGATCGCGTCGTGCTGATGCGCGGCGGCCGCATCGAGCAGATCGGCACGCCGGCCGAGTTGTACGGCCAGCCGCATACCGTGTTCGCGGCCGGGTTCGTCGGCACGCCCGCGATGAACTTCGCGGACGGCACGATCGCGCGCGTCGGCACGACCGTGCTGCTCGACTGCAACGGCACGCGCTGGCCGCTCGCGTCCTCACGCTTCGCGCGGCTGCAGGACGGCCAGCAGGTGAAGGCCGCGATTCGCCCGAACCACCTGCGGCTCGTCTCCGAAGGCGATCCGACCCCGGGTACGCTCACGCTGACCGGCACGGTCGAACTCGTCGAATTGCTCGGCGCCGAGGCGCTCGTCACGCTGGACTGGCGCGGCCAGCCGTGCGCGGCCCTCGTGCCGGCCCCGATGGCTCCAGCGCCGGGCGCCGTGGTAGCGTGGCGCTTCGACGAAGAAGCCCTGCATCTGTTCGACGCCGGCACCGAGCGCAACGTCGCGCTGCCGGATGCGAACCCGATCGCGCACGCGGCGGCGCCGGCGGCCGCGACGCGCGCCACGCCGCCTGCCGCGACGGGCTGGTCGACGTCCCGTTCGTAGCACGCCGGCCTGCCCCGACGGAGCACACGATGAACCCGGATCTCGAGATCGTTCCCACCCACCGCGACGAATCGTTCCGCGCGTGGGTCCACGACTATCCGCATTCGGTCGCGAAGTGGCACTTCCATCCGGAGTACGAGATTCATCTGATCCAGGCGTCGCGCGGCAAGGTGTTCGTCGGCGACCACATCGGCGATTTCGGCCCCGGCAACCTGATCGTCACCGGGCCGAATCTGCCGCACAACTGGGTCAGCGAGCTCGCCGACGGCGAACGCGTGCCGTCGCGCGACGTCGTGCTGCAGTTCTCGCGCGATGCGATCGAGAAGATGGTCGGCGCGTTCAGCGAATTGCAGCCGGTGATCGACCTGATCGACGACGCGGCGCGCGGCGTGCAGTTTCCCGACCGCGTGGGCATCGAGGTCGCGCCGCTGATGCTCGAACTCGCGAACGCGCACGGCTGCCGGCGCGTCGAGATCCTGATGTCGCTGTTCGACCGGCTGTCGTCGTGCCGCGAGCGGCGCGTGCTCGCGGGGCCCGGCTACCGCAGCGACGCGCAGCACTACATGTCGTCGACCATCAACCAGGTGCTGTCGTACCTGCAGCAGAACCTGCCCGGCATGCTGCGCGAAACCGACGTCGCCGCGTTCGCCGGCATGAGCGTCAGCACCTTCACGCGGTTTTTCCGGCGTCACACCGGCTCGTCGTTCGTGCGCTACCTGAACCGGCTGCGCATCAACGAGGCCTGCGAGCTGCTGATGTTTTCCGACCTGACGGTGACCGACATCTGCTACCGGGTTGGCTTCAACAACCTGTCGAACTTCAACCGTCAGTTTCTCGCGATGAAGCAGGTGCCGCCGTCGAAGTTCCGCGCGCTGCACCGGCTCAACGAACCGCACGGCCGCGACGACGCGCCGCCCCCGCGACGCGCGCCGCCGCGCGCCCCAGACAGGACGCTTCATACGTGACATATCTCGGCATCGATCTCGGCACGTCCGAGGTCAAGGTTCTCCTCACCGATTCCCGATCGGTCCCGCTCGCGACCGGCTCGGCCACGCTGTCGATCAGCCGGCCGCATCCGCACTGGTCCGAACAAAGCCCGCAGGCGTGGTGGCACGCGATGCTCGACGCGATCGCGTCGGTACGCGCCGCGCACCCGGCCGGCTTCGCCGCGCTGCGCGGCATCGCACTGTCCGGCCAGATGCACGGTGCGACGCTGATCGACCGCGCGGACCAGGTGCTGCGCCCCGCGATCCTGTGGAACGACACGCGCGCCGGCACCGAATGCGTCGAGCTCGAGGCACTGGTGCCGGAATCGCGCGCGATCACCGGCAACATGGCGATGCCCGGCTTCACCGCGCCGAAGCTGCTGTGGCTCGCGAAATACGAGCCGGCCGTGTTTCGCGCGGTGCACAAGGTGCTGCTGCCGAAGGACTACCTGATCTGGCGCCTGTCCGGCGAATTCGTGTCCGACCTGTCCGACGCGTCGGGCACACTGTGGCTCGACTGTGCGCGCCGCGACTGGTCCGACCGGATGCTCGCCGCGACCGACCTGTCGCGCGCACAGTTGCCGCGCCTCGTCGAAGGCAACGCGGCCGCGGCGCAGTTGCGCGACGCGCTGCGGCGCGAGTGGGGTATCGCCGGGCCCGTGACGATCGCCGGCGGCGCCGGCGACAACGCGGCGTCCGCGATCGGCATGGGCGTCACGGGCGCCGGCAGCGGCTTCCTGTCGCTCGGCACGTCGGGCGTGCTGTTCGCCGGCAACGACCGCTTCGCGCCGAACCCGGACGCCGCCGTGCACGCGTTCTGTCACTGCGTCGAAGGGCGCTGGCACCAGATGAGCGTGATCCTGTCGGCCGCCGCGAGCCTCGACTGGCTCGCGCGCGCGCAGGGCACGACCGCCGGCGCGCTGGCGGCGCGCGCCGAACGCGCCGATCCGGCTCGCGCGCCGCTGTTCCTGCCGTATCTCGGCGGGGAGCGCACACCGCACAACGACGCGCATGCGCGTGGCGTGTTCTTCGGGCTGTCGAACGAGCACGATGCCGACGATCTCGCGTATGCGGTGATGGAGGGCGTCGCGTTCGCGATGGCCGACGGCTACGACGCGCTGCGCGCGGCCGGCACGACGCTCGACGCGGTGTCGTTCATCGGCGGCGGTTCGAAGAGCGCGTTCTGGGCGCGGCTGTGCGCGAATGCGACGGGGCTCGCGATGCTGCGCCATGCGGACGGCGCGGTCGGGGCGGCGCTCGGCGCAGCGCGCCTTGCGCGTCTCGCGGCGACGGGCGACACGCTGGAGGACGTCTGTGTCGCGCCGCCCGTCGCGGAGACGGTCGTGCCCGATGCCGCGTCGGCCGACCTGCTGGCGGGGCGGCTCGCGCGCTATCGGCGGTTGTATCGCGCGCTGCGGGACGAGTTCGCGGCCGCCGACTGAACGTTCGCGCGATCGCGCTTGACCCGACCCTTGGGATCGCCTTTATGCTGAGCGCAACGAATCGTCGGCAAAGAGGTGACGGATGGGTACGGACACACCCCGTTTGAACGCATCGGCCGCCGCCGCTCGGCTCGGCGTCTCGATCAAGGCGCTGCGGCTGTACGAGCGGCAGGGCCTCGTTACGCCAGCACGCACGCCGGCCGGATACCGCGCGTACGGCCCGGAAGATCTCGCGCGTGCCGCCGACATCGCGGCGCTGCGCAAGCTCGGCCTCGGGCTCGCGCAAGTGGCGAGCGTCCTCGACGGCGACGCGCGCCATCTCGACGCCGTGCTGGCTGCTCACGAAGCGGCGCTCGATCACGGGATTCGAGCGCTCGTGAGCAAGCTCGACGGCGTGCGCGCGATGCGCGCCGACCTCACGCGCGGCCGGATGCCGGCCGATGGCGACCTGACGCGGCTGCTCGGCGAAACGGACGCGGGTGTCGCGTTCAGCCTGCCGTGGCCGTGGGGCGGCGAACGGTTCGAGTGTCGCGATATCCGACCGTTGAACTACATCATCGGTTCGCTGGGGAGCGGCAAGACGCGGCTCGCGCTTCGGCTGGCCGATGCGTTGCCCGGCGCCGTGTTCGTCGGCCTCGATCGGCTGGACGACGATTGCGCCGCGGCATCCGACGCATTGCGCGCCGATCCGGAACTGAAGTCGCGCGTCGACCGCACGTCGGCGTTGCTCGTCGACAACGGCGCGACGCCGTCGGCGGCGCTGACCGCACTGCTCGTCAGCCTCGAAGCGGAAAGCCCGCGCGTGCGGATCGTCGACATGATCGAACAAGGCCTCGACCGCGCCACGCAACTGGCATTGATCGCGCATCTACGCGAACGCGCGGCCGCCGGCATGCGGCCGCTGTTCCTGCTGACCCGCTCGACGGCGATCCTCGATCTGGCAGCGGTCGGCCCCGACGAAACCATCCTGTTGTGCCCGGCCAATCACAGCCCGCCTGCGCGCGTGGCGCCTTACCCGGGTGCGCCGGGGTATGAAGCCGTGGCCACGTGCCTCGCGGCGCCGGAGGTCCGAGAGCGGATTGCGCGGCGGCCGGAAGCGCGCGCCGTCATGCTTCGTCCGGAGCAGGAAACGAATACTTCGCGATCTGCCCATCGGTGAACGTGATGGCGCGCGACAACCGATAGATGTACGCATCCTGCCGGTAGATGCGAAGCGCGAGAAATCGCTCGCCGCTCAATTGGCGTTGCATTGCCCCGATCTACGCGCGCAGCGCTTCAAACCGATTCATGGTCGCAGCAACCTGACATGGATTCGCGTCCGGATTGACGCTATCGGACAAGTTCGTTGCTTGTCGGCCGCTGTCGGGACACGTCGGCAAGTCGTCTTGTCCTGATGGCCAAAATCGCGCGCAAACGGTCATTCGCGTTCAACATGAAGGACGTCCGAAAGCGTTCGTTTCGGGTATCGTCCACCTTTCCTGCCAGCACGCCACATGACCGCAAATGGAAACAGTACCGGCCCGGCCGATATCGGCCCCTGCGACGCGATGAGCCGATTTCGCGTCACCTACGACGGGCCCGCGCTCGAATCGTCAGAGATGGACGTGCGCGAACTCGCGCCCGCGCTGCTCGCCTTCGGCGATTTGCTCGATGCGTCGACGCGCGCGCTGTGCGGCGATCAGGTTCGGCCGCAGGTGAACGTGCGCGGCAGCTTCAAGACCGGCAGCTTCGGCATCGATTTCACGCTCGCGACCACCCTGCTCGGCCGCATGCGCGATCTGTTGAGCGGCAACGAAGGCACGGCACTCGCCAACGCGGTCACGATCCTGACCGCGCTCGGCATCGCCGCGCCAAGAGCGAGGAGCGGGCTTTTCGCGGTCCTCAAATGGCTGCGTGGGCGCGAGATCACCCAAGTGCGAATGCAGGACCACACCGCGGTGCTGCACGTCGACGGCGACGCCCTCGAAATCGACCTGCCCGTGCTCACGCTGCTGCGCGACGTCCGCGTTCGCCATGCAACCGCGCAAGTGCTTGCGCCGCTCGCGCGCGACGGCATCGAGATGTTCGCGGCCGGCACCGACACGGAGGTGTACGAAACGGTCACCCGCGACGAGATGCCATGGTTTCACGCGCCCGAGCCAACCGCTGCGCTCCTGCTCGACGAGCATCGCAAGATGGCGTTCTCGATCGTGTCGCTTGCGTTCAAGGACGACAACAAATGGCGCCTGTACGACGGCACGTCGACGATTCACGCGACGATCACGGATGCCGGCTTCCTGTCGCGCGTGAACAACAGCCAGATCAGTTTCAGCAAGGGGGACGTGCTCCTGTGCAATGTCCGTATGCAGCAGTGGCACACTTCGGACGGGGCAAAAACCGAGTACGAGGTCACGGATGTCCTCGAACATCGCCCGGCTGGCCTGCAGATTCCGTTGCCGGGCCTGTGATCCACGTCGAAGCCTCGCGCGCGACGCAACCGCTCACCACTCATGAAACCGGCAATCCATCTGCGTACTGCCTCCCGGGAAGATCTTCCGTTCCTGCTGACGCTCCGTCGGCTCACGATGACCGAGCACCTGGAGCGCGTCGGCGCGCCGACCGACGATGAAGCGCACGACCGGCGCATCCGCGCGAACTTCGACGACGCGATGATCGTCTGCGAAGGCGCCGACGCCATCGGCCTGCTGAAGGTGACGCGCGCGGTCGGCGAATGGCACGTCCATCAGATCCAGATCCACCCCGCGCGCCAGCGGCAGGGAATCGGCGAAGCCGTATTGCACGCGCTGCTGACCGACGCCGCGCATGCGCGCGTGCCGGTAGCGCTCAGCGTGCTGCACGGCAACCCGGCGCGGCGGCTCTACGAGCGACTCGGCTTTCGCGTCGCATCGGAAACCGACACGAGCGCGAACATGATCTGGCGCGCGTGACGTCGCGCGGCCCCATCAGAAGCCGGCGATATCCTCAGTTGCCACGCGCCTCGCTAAAAACACGGGCCCTCCCGACGGAAGGGCCCGCTTCCACCTCGACCGCCCGAACGATCAATCGTCGTCGCGGCTCGCGACCTTCTGCGTTACACCGCGCAGCTTCGGATACGGCCGCGCGCCCATCATCCCCTTCCACAACACGCGGTTGAACTGATCCGCCGGCACTTCGTCGGCATCGTCGAAGTCGAACTTCGCCGTCACCTTCGCCCAGTACGCGGCGTCGTGCGTCGGCGTGACGTCCGGGCCAGCCGCGTATTGCAGCGCGTTCTCGCCCCCCGCTTCGGCCACGCGCAACCCGGTGCCCTTCAGCGCCGTCGACGCGACGGCCGTATAGCTCCACGACGCCGGGCCATGCACGTCGAACACGTCGGTCATCGGTCGCTGATACGCGGTATTCAGGTTCATGTGTTGCGTACCGAGCACGTCCTCGATGGTACGCAGCGCGTTGACCTGGCTGTAGCGCGTCCGGATCACCGCGCCCTGCTTCACATACGGCCCGACGATGTACGCGGGCCCGCGGTGCGAATCCACGTGATCGGGACCGTCCTGCACATCGTCCTCGGTTACGACGATCAGCGTGTCGTTCGCATACGGGCTCTTCGCCACGGCCTCGACGAGCCGGCCGACGGCCAGATCGTTGTCCGCCTGCTGCGTTTCCGGCGTATTCACGCCGGCGAACGCCGTGCCGAACGCGCCCATGTGATCGTGCGACAGACGCACCAGCGACAGCGTCGGCAGGTTGCCGCTCGCGACGTACTGGTCGAACTCGCGCTTCCACTCGTTGAGGCGCCACTGATCCGGATACGTCTGGTCGAAGCCGCGGAAGTACACGTCGGTCATCGGCGCGAGCCGAGGATCGAGCGCGGCGGCCTGCACGACACCGGCCGCATGCGGATCGACGATCGGGTTCGCGGCCGTGCCGATGCTGCCGACGTTGTTCACGAGGAAGCCGTAGTTGCGGACGGTGCCGCCGCCGGCCAGCACCGCATCGAAGATGTAGCCGCGCTGACGGCCGAACGGCGCATCGGACGACGCATGGTTGCCCGTGCCGGGCAGCAGGTTCGCCGCACCGCCCGGCAGGGCCGCCGCCGCGTTGCTGTAGTTCGTCGTGCCGGCCGGGCCGGCCACCGCGTCGCGCTGCTGCACCGTTTCCCAGTTGACCGGCACGCTGCGGTTGGTGCCTTCGCTCTCGTACGACAGGCCGCGATTGACCGCCGCGTAGTTGATCTGCTGGGTGATCGTCTCCGTGTTGGTGACGCGCCCCTGCAGCGCCCACGACCAGCCGTCCATGCTGCCGTCGCCCGGGTTCATGAAATTGTCGAGCGTCACGAACTGGCTCGCGAGACGATGGAAGTTCGGCGTGATGTTGCGGCCGAACTGGGCCAGCCGCGGATCGCCGTCGGCGCCGTTGCCGATGTCGCCGAGCACCTGGTCGAACGTGCGGTTTTCCTTGACGACGTAGATCACGTGCTTGATGTGACGGCGCAAGAAGCCCATCACTTCGTTGTCGCGGTCGTTGTCTTCCGGACGATAGAAGTTGTTGCGGGCCGCCTGCTGCGTGAGCGTCGGCAGTTCATGGGCCGCCGGCACCGGCGCGCTCACGAGCGACGCGCGCTCGAGCTGGAACTGATATTCGTTCGACGCGTGCGACGCGGCTGCCTGCGCCGGCGTTGCGCCGAACAGGTGATCCGGGTTCGGGCCGGTCGTGCTCTTGCCGTTCACGACGTACATCCACGTGCCGTCGGCGCTGAACGTCACGTCGTGCGGCTCGAACGCGGTGGGGATCAAGCCCGTGACGCGATACGCGCGCTCGCCGACGAGCGGTATGACGGCGATTTCGTTCGCGCCGGCGTTGGTCGCATACAGCGTGCGACCGTCGCGCGACAGCGTCACTGCGTACGTTGCCGCGCCCGTATGCGCCTTGCCGTGCGGGAGCACGCCGGCCGGCGCGCGCGCATCGATCCGGTTCACGACCGCGTTGCTGTCGGTGTCGATCACCGCGACCTGGTCGGCGTTGTCCTGCGCGACGAACAGCCGCGACTGCGACGCGTCGAGCGTCATGCCGAGCGCGTTGCCATCCAGCTTGATGCGTTTCACGAGGCGGCCATGCGACGGCGACGACACGTCGACCGCGACGATTTCGCGATCGCGATCCGACGATACGTATGCGATGCCGTTGCCCTTCATCGCGACCGCGAACGGGAACGTGCCGCCGGCATCGCCGCTACGGCCTTCGTTGCCGGAGAAGAACGGACGCAAGTCATGCTCGTAGCGCACGCTACCGGTCGCGGTATCGATCACGCTGATCGAATCGTTGTAGTTGTTCGCGACGACGAGCGTCTTGCCGTCGGCCGACAGCGCGAGACCGGCTGCGTTCGGCTGCACGCGAATGCCGACGCCCTTGCCGCCGTGGCCGAGCGCGATCGTGGTCGACAGCGCCCACGCGCCGCCGTGCTGCGCATACACGTAAACCGCATCGTCGCTGCCGCCGGTCGCATAGAGCTTGCTGCCGTCGTGCGAAAACACCAGGCCGACGAACGCGTTGGTCTGCTGAAGCACTTGCTTGAGCGCCGGGTGCGTCTTGTTCGCGCCCGCGACGTCGTACAGGAAGATGAACTGCGTCGACGCTGCGGTATCGACCGAGCCGTCCGGCTTGTACAGCGAGTTCTGACCAGCGGTGATGATCGCCAGCGTCTTGCCGTCGGGGCTCAATTGCGAGCGCACGGCCTCCCCCGCGACGAAATGCGGATAGGCCGTCAGCCCGGGATTCAGAAATTGCCGCACCGCGCCGCGCACGGCCAGCGGCGTGACGAACTGGCCGCTCGGCACGCGGGCGGCATCGGCGGCGTTGAACCCGTCCGCATATGCCTGCGATGCAAACAGCACGGCCGACATGATCGCGCCGAGCCGGAGCGCGCGCTTGACCTGGATATCTTTCATAGGAATCCTCTGTACTGGTGGGGGCGAGTATCGTCTGACGTGTCCGGCATAACCATGGCGTCGTCTGGCCGTATCGCGCAGCGGCGGGAGCCCGTACTATCGATCGAAATACGGCGCGTCGGCGATCGTCGACGTGCGGGAATTACATCGCCACCCAATGTCAAGCACGTGACCGGTTCCATTGCGGCCCGGACAATTACACATCGTTACAGCAAAGGCGTTTCGATGACAGCCATCGTATTGTCACCGCCGAGATCGGCGCTTGCCCGTCACGGCGTCCACCGGTACACGGTGATGCTGTTCCCTTTCACGTTGTTCTTCATCACCACGTACTCGCCGTTCGACCGACGGTATGCGCGGATGCTGTACATCGCATCGATCGCGCTGCTGGTGTCGACGGTCGCGGGGCTCGTGTTGATGAGCGTCGTGTCGAGATTGCCGGTCGTCAGATTGAACGCGTCGACGTTCGGCCACAGCGGCCCGCTGCTGCTGAACCAGTAGCCGACGAACAGGTGGTTGCCCGCCGCGTCGATCGATTTCGCGCCGCTGTGCGGCAGCGTGATCACCGGGTCCGGCTTCGTCGTATTGCCCGCGCGCCAGCCGTGATACACCTCGATGCGCGTGCCGATCGACGTCCAGTCGTTGCTGCCGAGCGCGCCCTGCGCAAGCACCATCGTGTCGCTGTCCGCGAGATAGACGATGCGCGTGAGCGGCTGGATGCTGGCCGGAATGCGGGTCGCGACGCCCGGCCCCCACGACGGCTTGCCGTTCGCGTCGAAGCCGGTCAGCGGGTAATGCGTGATCGCGCCGGTCTTGTCGAGGCCGGCCCATACGCCGCCCTGGCTGTCGAGGCTGAAGCCGCCCGTCACGCGCTGCGTCGTGTTGAACGCCGGGCCCGGAATCGAGCCGTCCGGAATCGCGATGTAACCGTTCGCCGCGTTGAAGTGATAGAAGTAGAAGACCGGCGGATTCTGGCCGGCCGCGACGAGGATCCGGTTCGCGCCGACCGACGTGAGCAACCCGAAGTGTTCGTCGCGCTGCGTATCGCTCATGTTGATGCGCGGGTCCGACGGATACGTGAACGGATCGACGGTGTTCGCGACGAACTTGCCGCCCGCGCTGCCGCTGTATACGTGCGTGCTGCCGTAAAACAGCGCGCCGTCCGTGACCGGGTCCGGCGCGGCGATGCCTTCGAAGTTCAGCGACTGCAGCGTCCAGCGCAGATTGCCGCCGCTGCCGTACGCATGAATGTCGGTCGCGCCGTTGCGGCCGAGATCCCAGCTGCCGCCCCACGGGTTGTTGAGCACATAGAGGTTGCCGCCGCTATCCTTGCCGATCCCGACGATGCGCGTGAAGCGTTGCGGGCCGACCTGCCCCTTGATGCCCGTCGTCGTGTCGAGATAGCCGCCGCGTACGCCGAACGTGCCGGCCAGCGCGGGCCGGCCCGAGATCGAATAACGCTTGATGTTCTGGTCGGGGCCTTCGTCGCCCACCAGCAGTTGCCCGGCCGCCGCATCGACATACAGCGCCGACGGGTGCGAGCCGGCCGGCATCCGGATCGTATTCAGCAGCGCGCCGGCCGGGCTGAAGCCGACGATCGAGCCCGCATTCTTCTGCGCGACCCACACGTTGCCTGCGCCGTCCACCGCGAGTGCGCCCGGCGCCGACACGTCGATGTCCCGCTGCCACACGCCATCGGTGGTGAACACGCGCACGCGATTGCCGTAGAAATCGCTCGCATAGAGCAACGAGCCGGCCGTCGCGAGCCCGGTCACGACGTCGATGCGCGGCTGGTTCGTCGCCGCGCTGATCTGGATGACGCGGTCCCGATACTTCGTCGCGCGGTTGTAGCGCCCCACCGCGCCGCTACCGTACGTCTTGCCGGGCTGCAGCGCGACGAACAGCGATGTCGCGTTGCCGGTGATCGCGCTGCCCTGGAATTCCGAATGCGCGCCGATCGAGCCGATGCTCTTGCCGTTCTGGTAGATCGCGACGCCGCCTTCATCCTCGTCCCACATCGACGCCGTGTAGATCACGCCTTCGGGCGCGACCCACATCGAACGCGCGACGTTGCCGACATGGGCGGCGAGCGTGCCGTAGGTGTTGGCGATCCAGTCGGTGGTATTGCCCGCATATCCGACCGGCGCGATCGTCGCAATCGCGGCGGCAAGCAGTACGGCCCGAATCGGTTTTCGGACGACCATGGCGGATGCTCTCCTGAATGGTGGCGTCATTCACATGAAGGGGCGGCCGGATGGTTTGAAAATCGGTCACACGTAAATACTTCCGCTGAATCATCCGGCCCGGTCGGTATTACATCGGGCACGCATTCGATACTCGGCCACGTCGAGCATAACGTCATATAAATCGAAAAAAATTGCGGACCGCCCGAACAGGCGTGTGTCGCCGATGCAGTGAATGTTCACTTACGGCACGACTCGAGATCGGGAAAATCCGGCTTTTGCCTGCAGGAATAACGCCGCTGAGTCGGTGCGACGTATCGATATGGCAAAGGCGGATAGAACGAAGGGTTGACTCGGCGAATCGGGCGAATCGCCGGATGCGGTCGCGGGAACGACCGGCGGAGCGTGTCGCGCGCCGGCCGGAATCCATGTCGAATCCCGGCCGGCTCGCATCAGTTGCCAGGCGAGGACATCATGCGGACGTCGCCGTCTCCCGCACTTGCGCCTGCTCGAGCCCGGCGTCGCCATCCGAATCCGCCTCGTCGCGCGGCTCGCCAAGCTGCCCTTCCCACTTCGCGACCACGGCCGCCGCGATCGAATTGCCGACGGCGTTGGTGGCCGAGCGCCCCATGTCGAGGAACATGTCGACGCCCATGATCAGCAGCAATCCGGCTTCGGGCAGGTTGAACTGGTTGAGCGTCGCCGCGATCACGACCAGCGACGCGCGCGGCACGCCCGCCATCCCCTTCGACGTCACCATCAGCATCAGCAGCATCGTGATCTGCGTGCCGAGCGGCAGATGGATGCCGTACACCTGCGCGATGAACAGCACCGCGAACGTGCAGTACATCATCGAGCCGTCGAGGTTGAACGAATAGCCGATCGGCAGCACGAAGCTCGAGATCTTGCGGTTCACGCCAAAGCGGTCGAGCGCGTCCAGCAGCTTCGGATACGCGGCCTCGGAGCTGGCCGTCGCGAACGACAGCAGGAACGGCTCGCGGATCAGCCGCAGCAGCGTGAACGCACGCTTGCCGAGGAACGTCACGCCGGCCAGCGTCAGCACGGCCCACAGCAGCGCGAGCGCCAGATAGAAGCTCGCCATGAACTTCGCGAACGTGAGCAGGATGCCGAGCCCTTCGGTCGTGATCGTCGACGCCAGCGCGGCGAACACCGCGACCGGCGCGAACCCCATCACCGCGCCCGTCACCTTCAGCATCACCTGCGCGAGATCGTCGATCACGGCGGTCAGTCGCTTGCCCGCTTCGCCGAGCGCGGACAGCGCGGTGCCGAAGAAGATCGAGAACACGACGATCTGCAGGATTTCGTTGTTCGCCATCGCTTCGGCGATCGACTTCGGCACCAGGTGCACGACGAAATCCTTCAGCGTGAACGCGCCGGTCTTCAGGTTGAGCGCCGCATCGGACGGCGGCAGCGGCAGGCTCAGGTGGCTGCCCGGCTGCAGGAGCGTCGCGGTCAGCAGACCCAGCAGCAGCGACGTGAACGACGCGATGAAGAACCAGCCGAACGCCTTGACGCCCACGCGGCCCACCGCGCTGCCGTCGCCCATCTGCGCGATGCCGACGGTCAGCGTCGCGAATACCAGCGGCGCGATGATCATCTTGATCAGGCGCAGGAACACATCGGACAGCAACGACACGTAACCGGCGACCTCCTTCGCCATCTTCGGGTCGGGAAACGCGCTATGGCAGGCGTAACCCACGGCGATGCCAAGAATCATCGCGACAACGATGTACTTGGTAATGTTGTGCTTCTTTTTCATTAGTGATCCAAATTACAAAGCGTATGTTGCTAACGGCTGGCCCATCATTCGCGTCCGGCTGCGAATCGAAACCTGTGTCTCCAAGCGGGCGACTTGTCCGCTTCGGGCGATCGCCTGGGCGGACAAGGGGGGGCATTCTAACGCAAATGGTGGGCCGGCTTTCAAATCTGAAAGCGACATCGGTTGATTTGCGTCCTGGTGTCGCCGCAAAAAGGATCGTGTCGCCGGTCCGGCCTGCTTTCGGCGCGGTCGGATGCCGGGGAATTCGGGTTGCGGGAAGGTACCGGTCGGGACCGCCGTGCCGGTCGCGATCGCCGGAGATCGTCACATAGGAGACGACACGATCCAGCGATCGCGACACATTCGCACAAAGATGCGCAGACCTCGACACTACGTCACGTAAACGATCTGTAATATTTGGAAATGATTGGCGTTGACGCCATGTCTTGACGTCGACACGCAATCTCGAGCCGGAGACGCGACATCGCGTTCGCGTCATTGCTTCCGTTCCATCAGGTCGAGTCCTTCATTTCATCAGTAATCCTTGTAAATGAAGGGCGGAGAGAAAGCGGCATCGTGATGAACATTCTGTACACCAACTTCCACGGCGATTATGGCGGCGGCCAGGACACCTACGTTCGCGATCTCGCCGTCGCGATGAGCCGCCATCACCGCGTGACCGTGGCGTCGCCGCAAGGCAGCCGCCTGTCGCGACTGCTGAAGGACAGCCCCGACGTGGGCATCTTCGACATGGAATTCAAGCCGCGCTGGAACCGGCTGTGCCGGGAGATCCTGCGGCTGCGTCGATTGATCGTCGCAGAGCGCTTCGACGTGATCCACGTGAACGGGTCCGCCGATCACCGGCAGGTGATGCTGGCGCTGCTCGCGTGCCGGTATCGACCCGCGGTCGTGCTGACCAAGCACAACACCTATCGCGCCAACAGCTTCGGCAACCAGTTGCGCGCGCGGCTGGCGACCGACCATACGATCGCGGTCAGCGACTACGTCGCGAGCATGCTCGCGCTGCGCTCGCCGTACGACAACGTCACGGTCGTCAAGCACGGCGTGCGCCGGCCGGCTGCCGAACGACTCGCAGCCGACGAGATCCGCCGCCGCAAGATCGCGCTGTTCGGCGCGGCCGGCGCGGATGCGATCGTGCTGGGCAGCAGCGCCGGCACCGCGCCCGAAAAAGGCTGGATGGACCTGATCGCCGCGCTCGGCCGCCTGCCCGAAACCGAGCGCGAGCGGTTTCGCGTGCTGCTGGTCGGCGCGGAACCGTCCGGCGAGCAGCGCGCGCAACTCGCGCGGCACGGCATGGCGTCGCGCACCGCGTTCACCGGACGGCTCGACGATGTGCAGGCGCCGTTCTCGATCATCGATGTGTCGTTCGTGCTGTCGTACCACGAGAGCCTGTCGTACGCGTGCCGCGAAGCGATGTCGCTCGGCTGCCCCGCGATCGTGACGCGCGTGGGCGGGCTGCCCGAGAACGTCGAACCGGGCGTGGACGGTTGGGTCGTCCCGCCGCGCGAGCCCGCGGCGATCGAAGCGATCCTGCGCGCGATCGTGCAGGAACCCGGCTGCGTCCGTGCGATGGGGCGCAGCGCGCGGCTGAAAGGCAAGCGTGAATTCTCGTTCGACGCGTTCGTCGACGCGACCTTGTCCGTCTATCAGAAATCGGTTCGACACAACCCGTACCGCTGGGCGACCTCCTTGCGATCCACGCAATGGCGATGAATATCTGGAAGAAGTACTGGGACCTGCGCACGCAGGAATGTCCGTGCGACGTGCACTTCGTCGAATGGCTGGAATCCGTGCGCCTCAAGGGCATCCGCATCTATCACTTCGGTACCGGCGGCCACCACCACGTAGGCGTCGAATGCGCGCGGCCGCATCTGAACAACACCGTCTTCGGCGTGACGGCATCGCCGAAGGAATACAAGTCGTACGTCGATCTCGTCACGCGGCAGCCCGAGGTGAGCAAGACCTACCTCGCGTATTTCGGCGACATCTATACGAGCAATTCGAGCCTGCTGCCGACGTTCGACGCCGTCACGCTGTTTCATCCGTGCGAGTTCCGCGACGAAGCGAACAGCCGCTACGGCGCGAAGACCGACGAAGCCGTGCTCGACCTGTTCGCACGTCATACCGCGCCCAACGGCCACCTGCTGTTCTACAAGGGCTCGTCGGCCTACCGAAAGGCCGAGCCGATCATCGCGCAATGGGCCGCTCGTGCCGATTTCGCCGAGGTCGGCGACTTCAAGTCCCTGCGGATTTTCCGCAAGGCCGCGTAACCCCGCTTTCCTGCGATCCGCCCGATGCTTGCGCACACCCCACGCTATCCGATCCTGATGTATCACCAGATCCGCCCGCTGCCGCCGCCGAGCGACCGGCTGCGCAGCCTGAGCGTCGCGCCCGACGCATTCCGCCGCCAGATGACGCTGTTCAAGCGGCTCGGCTACCGCGGCCTGAGCGTGCGCGAACTGCAGCCGTACCTGCGCGGGGAGCGGCAGGGCAAGGTCTTCGGCATTTCGTTCGACGACGGCTTTCTCAACGTGCTGACGCATGCGATGCCCGTGCTGGACGCGCTCGGCTTCACCGCGACCTGCTACTTCGTCGCCGGCCGGTTCGGCGGCGCGAACGACTGGGACGCGGGCGCCCCGACCGCGCGCTCGCCGCTGATGACGTGCGCGGACATGCTCGCGTGGCGCGATCACGGCCACGAAATCGGCTCGCACACGCTCGATCACGTCGCGCTGTCGCATGTGTCTGCACCTGTCTCTGCGTTTCAGTTGACCGAATCGAAGCGGCAGCTCGAAATGCTGAGCGGCCAATGCGTCGAATCGTTCTGTTATCCGTACGGCGATCTCGACGCACGCGTGCGCGATCAGGTCATCGCTGCCGGCTACGACAATGCGACGACGACCCGGCGCGGATGCGCAGGCGCGGCCGACGATCCGTTTCTGTTGCCGCGGATTCCGGTGGCGGGCGGGGTCGGGGCTGTGAGGCTGTGGTTCAAGTGCATGAAGGGGCGAATAACAGGGTGCGCGCTTGAGTAGATCGACTGGACGAGCCGGTGTCACCCCGATCCAATACCCATCTCCTTCGGCGACTCAATTTCCAACCGATTGCAGATCAATGACAAGTATCTTGATGGGTTGCCGGCCCGCCTCAAGGCATCAGTATGCGACGTAAGGCGCAGAGCCGCCTTCCGCCGAACGATCCAGGCCAAAATAGATCGTTCGACCGTAAAAATATGGCAGCCCGAGATCTAGCCAAGAGGACGAGCCGAAGTGACCTGCGACGTCATTGAATGCATATGTTGAACTCCTCGAGAACAACGTATCTGCGTTAGCAACGGACAGGGAAATCATGCTCACTGTGCCGTCGAGCCCAACCAGAGTCGCAGCATAGGTGGTCGTCGTTGACGGGCAGTAGAATTGCGTGTTCTTGGCACACGCAATCTGCGCCGAGTCATCGAAGAAATTCGCATTTGATCCAGTATCGAAGAACGCGGTGACCTTTCTGGAAAGGAACGCTCCTGGCACATCACCCGTCGTCGTTGACATCAGCTTCGTGGTGGCGCCGAATGCATTGTTGCCTTGAGTGCCGATGCCAAAAATCAACGAGCCCGTCACGCTTTCCCGACCGTCTTCCGAAATCTGCGGCATTTTTACAATCACGCCGTTGTTGTCTGCGGCGAACTGACCGACAGGATTGCTGATCTGTTGCGATAGCGGCACGGTGACTTGTACGCAGCTCGAGTTTCCGTCCGCGCACGAGTAGTAGTTGCTCAACGACGCGACCTTCACACAGGGTGCACCACAATCATAGGGCGCCGGACCAATTCCAAGAATGCCGTTTGCACCAAGAGCCGTGGCCGAGTTCGCAGCTTCATTCCCGTTTGTACACGAACTTGGCACGTTGTCCGTGGCAAGATCGCCGATGATCTGCACCGGCAAGGAACTCGCACGTTCATCGCCAATGGAAAGGTCAATCGTTCGAACCGTGCCCCACGTATAACTCGAAACGAACTTGCCGCATTCGGAAAGCGTCGATCCGTCGTTTGTAGTCGTTTTAGGCAGGCTGTCGATAACGCTTGGAATTGCATTACGTACGATCCGCAAGCCATACGATGCGGTGTCAACGAGCACATTGGACACCACCTGGCAGCGTGACGTTCCGGGCGCACAAATCTTGATGTTGACGGTCGGAATGTTGACGACGCGTGCAACGCCTCGCGCAACCGTAACGATTGCGGTATTTCCGGTGTTGCCGTCCGATGCGCCAGAACTACTGGCGCCCGTTTCGTCGGAACCTGAATCGCCGCCGCCGCACGCAACGAGGAAAGCTGCCGAGACGGTCATCAAGCTGAATATGCTGAACCACCGGACGACCGTACGAAAAATGCTCATGATCATTTTCATGGGAGTTACAGGATATCGTTGCCGGTCAGGCCGGGCGGAAGCGCGGGCGGCAACCAGGCTTGCCCGGAAAATGCCCCCATGTGCCCTCCTGTCTTGATCACGAGATTGCGCGCCGAAACAGATACCGGCGTACGCCAGCCACGAAGTGCATGCGCGGCTTCCACGCCCGCGCTGTAATCGCGAAGATAACCGCCGAGCAACGACGCGAGATCGGGAATCGTCGGCCCTTGCCACGCTATGCCGAAGACGATTCCGTCGCCCGATGTGTATTCGCGAATCACGGTTCCCGATCCGAGCGTAGTTTCACGGACGATGTAAACGGCTGGATTCGCCGTCAGGCCATCGGCCGCTCGATTCGCAGGCCGCATCACACGCACTTTCGCGGCCTGATCGGCGGCGGGCAGCGATATCGGTGCGCCGCCCAGTTCGGCATGCGCATGTGGCGTTGCCAATCCCGCGATGAGCGCAGCGGCGTAAGCATAGCTAATCGACTTCACATTTCCCTCCCAAGCAACACCCGCGTATGACGGTTCGGGACGCCTCCGCTGCGAGTGCGCTCCCTTGGAATCAAGTAACCCTCGACGCCTTGGTCGCCGCGATCGGTAACCAGGCGCCCCACAGGGGCCGGCCACAACATTTATTGACATTAAACTCAATATTGATACTTTTGTCATTTATGTCGATAGAGCGCGTGCTCCAACGTTTCCTAACGTCGGTGTCATATTCATCTTTCGGGTTAGCAATCCTCAACATTCCGATCGCACTCGACGCATGTCGCGAGCAAGGATCACGAAACGTCCGCGGTCGGGCCATGCGCCGCTGAAACTCGACGGCGATCGTCACGTCGCCGCGCTGGGCGGCGACTGCAACATGCGTGCGACGTGTCCTGGCTAATGCGGTTCAGAAGCGGTATCCGACCGACAGGAACGTCACGATCGGATTGACCCGGAATTTGCTGGTGCTCGTGACCGTGCCGACGGATGACCGGGTAGTGAGCGTGGCGCGTGTCGATACCCACGAATACGCCACCGACGCATTGATCGACCAGTGAGAATCGATGTTGTAGGTCAGGCCGCCGTTGACGACGGGCGCAAAGGAATGACTGAGCGACACGGATGTCGGTCCCTCGAGCGCGGTCCCGACGGTCGGCGAGAAATAGATCTGGCCGGTGGAAACGGGATTGCTGAGCTTGATGTTGCTGAACCACGTGTAGGTGACGCCGGCGCCCAGATACGGCCTGAACCGTGCATTCGGTTGGCCGAAGTAGTAGTTGAAGATGATCGCCGGACTCCAGGCCCGCGCGGTCCCCAGCTCGCCGAAACCGCTGAGCGTACCTGCGCCGTTCAAGTGCCATGTCGGCGGAAAACCCATGACTGTCGTCGCCGCGATATGGTCGGTCAGGAAGTACGTTGCGGTCACTCCGAACGTATCGCCGCTTGCGATCTCCCCACCGCTGCCGGTCATCACTTGTGACTGGCCAAGCGCATTGACGGTCAGCGGATCCGCCGCCCCCTGCGGCGCAAAATGGGACCAGCCGGCATTGACCACCCACTGACCGGCTGATTGGGCATGCGCGCCAGAGATGGCCGCGACCAGTACGACGGTTCCTGCGCTGATCCGTTTCATGTTTGTCTCCAGATTTTGGTGTTGGTGTTCAAGAATCGTGAAACCTGTCTTCATCCTCGTGCGCCAGGCATGACTTTCGGGCTGGTCCTGCGCTTATGACACACGAGGCCAAAAGCATCGGGGGCTGCTTCGTCAAGAAAAATCCCTTTCTTCCTTAACTTCGAATTCCTAATTTATTTGCTTACTTCAACCCCAAACGTTCCGAGAATCGACAATCAGTGATGTTCGGGTTCGACAGAAGTCGAAAAGGCAAACGGGAAGCGGCCCATCACCGTATTGGCCTTCGCAATCTGCGCGTGATCGCTCAGCGCCACATGCAGGGTGAGCCCGCGCGACGGGTCGTCCACCATGCTCACCCGCGCACCCTCGACGCCGGCATCCTTCAGCGCGGAGACCAGCGCGTCGAACGTCTCCCATCGTTTGAGTTCGGGCTTGAAGATCTTGCCGACCGCCGTAAGCGGCATCGCATCGACGATATGAATCCGCTTCGGTATCGCGGCGCGCTCGCCGATCATGCTGCGTATGAACGTGTCGAGCTCCGTCTCGGTTGCCGTTGCGCCGGCTTTCAACTGCACGTATGCGACTGGCAGCTCGCCAGCATGCACGTCGGGACGTCCGATTGCCGCAGCGATTTGCACTGCCGGGTGGCGGTGCAGCGGTTCTTCGATCGTCGCCGGATCGATATTGTGACCTCCCCGGATGATGAGCTCCTTGCGGCGGCCCGTGAGCCAGAAGTAGCCTTGGGCATCGCGTCGCGCGAGATCCCCGGTGTTGAGCCACTGCCGGCCGTCGCCGAGATCGAGCCACAGGCTCTTGTTCTGATCTTCCTGAAGATAGCCCGCGAACACGTTCGGCCCGGAAATCGTCAGCACACCGACTTCGTTCTCGACGCAATCGCGCACGTAGCGGCCGGCGTCGTCGAGTATCACCGCCTTCATCATTTGGCCGGGGATGCGCAAGCCGATCGAACCGAGACGCCGTTCGCCGCCTGGCGGATTGACGCTGCTTACGCATGCGCCCTCGGTGAGCCCGTAGCCTTCGAGGATCCGGACCCCGGTGCGATCCTGGAACAGGCGAAATACTTCCACGGGCATCGGCGCGGCACCGCAAAGTCCATATTCCAGCGAGTCGATGTTCCGGCCGTCGACGGGCACGTCGAGCAACGCCGAATACAAGGTCGGCACCGCGCTGAAGAAATTGATCCTGTGGTGCTCGACGATTTCCCAGAATCGTTTGACGACGCCGTCGCCGCGATAGCCCTGTGGCGTACCCAGCACCACATGTGCGCCGCGCGAGAACGGCACCAGGCCGGTTGCCAGCACGGCATTGACATGGAACAGCGGCAGTCCGCAGAACACGGTCTTCCCCGGGCCCATCCCGGCGCCGACGACCTGCCCGACGCTCCAGGCATTGGCCACCTCGTTGCCGTGCCGGCGAATCGCGATTTTCGGCAATCCCGTCGTGCCGCCCGTACAGAAGTAAGACGATATGTCGTCGGCTTCAAAACGCCGTGGGCTCAGCAGCGAATCGCCGGATTCACGCGACATCGCACTGTCGAAGTCATGGATCTCGACGTGGCGCGGAACGGCACCGCGCACGCCCGCGCGCCCGTGCAACCGTTTGCATTCTCGACGCTGCATCGCGCGGGCGGCAATTCGGCGCCACCCCTGCACACGCTCGGCCAGATCGATCAGGACGAGGCTTTGCAGCGATGGCACCTCGCTCAGGATGGGCTGGATCTTCGACCAGATATCCGTTCCCGGAAAAGGCGCCAGCGTCACCAGCACCTTTGCGTTTGCGGCCTTGAGCAGCGATGCGATCGCCGGCCCCTCCAGCAACGGATTGATCGCGCACACGATCCCGGCCGCTTCGCCTCCCCAGATGACGAAATGCGTTTCCGGCAAATTCGGCAGCACGTAGGCGACCACCGAGTGGCGATCGATACCGAGGCGTGAAAACATGTTCGCGGCGCGGGTGATATCCCGCAGAAGCGCCGCATAGTTCCAGCGCAATGGCTTGCGATGATCGTCGGCGCGCAGGAAAAATGACAAGGCCGGCGCGGTCGGGTCGATCGCCGCACCACGGCCGATCATCTCGTAAGTGCTGGCCGGGAGGTCGGCGGGCGGCCCCTGGTTTTCGATCCGAAGCACGTCCGCTTCGGTTGCGATGGCGTTCATGCGAGCTCGTCCACGATTCGGTTGCGTTGCACACCGAGGTCGATTGCCCCGTCCCTGCTCCGGATCCGCGACTCGACCAGATCCCCGGCCTTCAGGTACTGCGGGCGCGCAGCCTGAACCTTCGCGAAGATCCGCCACTTCATGTGCTCCGGCAGCAACGCGGCAACCCGTTGCTTCGCCGGCGACGGAATGCTGAGCGCGCATCCGGACGGCGTGCCCGTTGCAAGCAAGTCACCGGCGTTCAGATCCTGAACCCCCGAAAGCTCCGTGAGCGTTTCGGCCGGACCATACACGAGGTTCGCGGTCGAATCGCTCTGGCGCACTTCCCCGTTCACGGTCAGCGTCAGTGTCAGCGCGCGCAGCCGCGCGATATCGCTTGAATCCAGCAGGCACAGATACGGCCCCACGGGCCCGAACGTCCGATAGCTTTTTCCCTTGTAAAACTGCATTTGAGGAATCTGGATATCGCGTGCGGAATAGTCGTTGACGATCACGAGGCCCGCCACGTACTCGTGCAGGTTCGTGTCCGTGATGGCTTGCCGGGACGTGATATCGCGGCGAAGCACGAGCCCCAGTTCGATCTCGTAGTCCAGAAACCGCACATGTTGCGGCCGGATGACGTCGGAATCGGCGGCGACGATGCAGCTCGTCGCCTTCGTGAAGATCATGTTGAATGACTTCGCATCCGGATTCATGCCGGACTCGATCATGTGCTGGCGATAGTTGGCGCCCTGGCAAACGAACCGTTGATTGCGCGTGACCGGCGACAGCCACTCGACGTCCGATTCGCGAATCGTTTCTCCGTCGAGCGCGGCGAGGTCATCGATCCGATGTGCTCGCACGAATTCGCCGGTCGTCGGGTAGTCGCCCGGTATCGGCGTGATCCGGTGGTGCCTCACCACGCCCCATTGGGCGCGCCCCTGATGCCGGTAGTGCAAGACGTGCAATGC
Source organism: Burkholderia sp. NRF60-BP8 (assembly GCF_001522585.2). NCBI lineage: Bacteria > Pseudomonadati > Pseudomonadota > Betaproteobacteria > Burkholderiales > Burkholderiaceae > Burkholderia > Burkholderia sp. NRF60-BP8. Next base: position 56,987 of record NZ_CP013372.1, on the reverse strand, counting down.
CATGAAGATGCCTCGAACAGGTCTGAGTGAAGATGAAGGTCACGCAAACAGCTTCGCGAGCGTGCGCAGCTTCGCAAACGTGACGTCCGGACTGGCCCGGAGGTTTCGGATCAGCGATGCGATGCTTGCGGCGGTGATCTTCGGTTTGGTGAAGCTGCGCGGCATCCGGGGGCCCCACTGCGACATCGCTTCACGGCTGACTTCGTGGATGCCCGTCGCCACGTCCGCCGTGAACATGTCCCCATCGCAATAGTGTTCGTGCTTGTCGCCCCAAGGGTCCTGCCAATAGTCGAAGACCTGGCTGCCGAGAATGTGACGACCCATCCCCCATGCGTGCGTCCATCCTTTTTCGCTCAACACACGCTGCCCGATCCCGACGGCGTCCGCGTCCACCAGCTCGAATGCCGAGTGGCTGTAAAGCGCTGCGAATCCCTGTGCCAATGCCAGCGTATGGTGATCCGTGGGGGTCGCCCCGCGATCGAGCCGCAAGAACGCGACGGCGGGCGATCCATCCGGCAACACCTGAACGTCGCTCGGGATGAAACCGAAGTGAGACGTGTACCACGCGCAAGTCGCCTGGAAATCGGCGAGTTCGAGCACGACATGACCGAGGCGAATCACTTCCGGCGCCGCCAGCGGCGCACGCTGGGTATCGTTCACGCGAACGATGGAATCGGGCGAGTTGAACGCTAACGCCGACCGGTGCGGCAGGGCGCCGGCCCGCGCTTGTCCCGCGACCGCGTCGACACGAAAACCCGACGGATCGACGAGCGTGACGCGATGGCCGCCTCCGGGCCACGGCGACGGCTCCACATCCGACGCGCCCGGCACGTCGGCAAGCTTTCGCAGTGCGTCGATACCGTCAACTTCAAGCCCGAAGCCGACGAAACGATTTTTTTCAGCCTGCCGGACGACATAGCAGAACGGTGTGGCGGCCGTGCCTCGGAGAAACAGATATTCGCCGTCACGGGATACCGTTCGCAGGCCGAAATCGTTGAGAAATCGTTCGGCCCGTTCGAGATCGGGACGCTCGAACATCAAATAGGAAAGCGCCCGAGCCTTCGTCGTCGGCTGGGGACTCCGTGCGGGTTGTGCAGTCGTGAGCTTCATGGGGGCCTCAGGAAATCGGCTGGGCAATGTGATCGGACAGCGACGACAACGAGGTGCGAGCACCAAGCAATCGCAGGGATTCGAGAACCAGACGGGTCGAGTCGGCCACCGGGCCTTCGTGCAGGACCGTTTTGTCCGGCCGAATCACGGCCGCCCAGCCAAACCGCACGACACCCGGCATGAACGTACCGTCCAGGTCCTCCCATCCGTCGTCCTCGATGCGATGAAGGCGCTGCCCGCGGTGCACGACCTGCACCACGACACCGCCCGCCGCGATCAACGCGGCTCGCGCGCCGGCGTCGAGTTCGACGCCTGGATCCCGTCCGAATCCGATCAGCGCGAGACCACTACCGAACACGTCGTCGCTCAGGCAGATCGTCCCATCGTGCCTGCGCAGCCATCCCTGCGGCAGGGCTGCGCCGCGCACGAGCCGCGTGGACGAATGGCCGGGGACGAACAGACCGCTCCGGAACGCATTCTTCGGCTTGATCCCGAGTTCGTCGAAGTGATTCCGCAGCGGCGGAACGAGCCGCGTCAATCGCATCAGACCATGCGTGAACAACGCGATCCCGGCGTTTCGCGGCATCACGAGCTTGCCCATGAATTTCGCGACGCCGATCATCGCCTTGGCGTGCGGTCGTCGTTCCTGATCGTAGGAATCCAGGATTTTCGGGATTGCGTGGCCTTTGACGACCCACGCCAGTTTCCAGCCGAGATTCGCGGCATCGCGCAGGCCGGCGACGAGCCCCTGGCCAACGAACGGCGGAGTGATATGGGCGGCGTCACCCGCGAGAAAAACGCGCCCTTTGCTGAACGTCGTGACGGTTCGGGCATGAAAACGGTACACGGCCTTGCGTTCGATCACCATGTCCTCGATGCCGCCCCACGGCGCGAGCAGTTCGCGAATGCGTTCGTCGGATTCCATTTCTTCTCGCGTCTCGTCGGGATGGAGCATGAACTCCCAACGCTCGCGCCCCCCGGGGGCGGTCATATGAGGCGTTGGCCGCCGGTGATCACAGATGAACTCGACATGGTCGATGGGTCGGCGCACGTTTCGCGCGTCAACGATCAACCAGTCCTCCGCGAACGTCTTGCCCTTGAAATCCTGTCCGATCAGCTGGCGCACGATCGAGCTGGCGCCGTCGGCACCGACGACGTAGCGGGCGCGCACGACGTGCCGTGCGCCCGGCCCGCTGTCGAGCGTGGCGGCGACGTAATCGGCGTGCTCGTCGAGCGAGACGAGCGTCACACCGAGCGCCATTCGGGCCGTGCGGTGCGCGGCTAGTCGCGAACGCAAGCATCGCTCCAGGTCCGGTTGATAGAACGTCACGAGCTTCGGATGGCCATCGATGCTCCCCAGCGTATTGATGCGCCCGAACTCTCCGAACCAGGGAGAGCGCATCCGGACGTACGGGATCGCCACTGTATCGAGGTCGGCTTCGTTCACCCCGATGTACTGCAGGATGCGAAGCGCGTCGTTGTCGAGCGCGATCGCACGTGGCGCCATGAAGATCTCCGCCGCCCTGTCGACGACAAGCACGCGCACGCCGTCCCGGCCAAGAAGCGCACCGATCGCCGCGCCGACGGGACCGCAGCCCACCACGAGCACGTCTACATCCGACGGCAAGTCGCGGCCGCCCGAAGAGCTCATGCCGTCGTTGCCTTCATGGACGCCCGGCTCGCACGTCAGGTTTGTCTCCACCACCGTTCCATCTCCAGTTCTTGAGACTGGCCACTGCCGGCCGCCTTTATGACATTGAAATCATAATTGATGATTTTGTCAATTTTGACGTTCGAACGTATACTCAAACACCGAATCCATGCGCACGCCGATGCCCAACACTTCTTCCCGTCGCACCAGAACACCGTCGCCGGCCGTCTTCTCGAACGGGCAAGCGCCGTCGAGCCCTGAGGTTCGCGAGCCTCGAGGCGCGCGCCGAAAGCGCGAGACGCGGGCGCGCCTGCTGGATGCCGCCTTTGTACTCATGGCGCAAAAGGGGATGGAAGGCGTCGCGATCAATGAAATTACGGAAGCCGCGGACGTGGGGTTCGGGTCGTTCTACAACCACTTCGAATCGAAAGAAGCGATTCATGCCGCGGTTTTGGAAATCGTGTTCGAGGAGTTCGCGGATACCCTGGACCGCATTGCAGGCAACCTCACCGACCCCGCCGAGATCATTTCTGTATCGCTGCGCCATACGTTGCTGCGAGCCAGAAGTGAGCCGGTTTGGGGACAATTTCTCCTCCGCGAAGGGTTGTCCATGCGAGCGCTCAGCCGCGGCCTCGCACCCAGGTTGTTGAGGGATATTCAGAAAGGCATCCTCGCGGGGAGATTCTCGGCAAGCGACCCGCTGATGAGCGTGATCACGGTCGGGGGTGCGGTACTGACCGCCATTGCGATCGAGCTCCGATTCGATGCGGACGAGAAGCCGGTTACCGACATGTTGAACATGATCGGGTACAGTCAGAACGGCTTTGCCGAGCGCGCAGCTTCATCCCTGTTGCAGACCTTGGGTGTGCCGCAAACTGAAGCGATAGAGATTGCGAATCGCCCATTGCCGCCCGCTGGGACGTCTGGGCCCAACGAATCGCAAGAACGTTAGCGGCCTATCGTTCGCCTGTGATAGGCAGAACCCTGCCGGGTACCCGCGTAGCACTCGCACGTCCCCCGTACCGGCATTCGTCAAGCCAACTGTACCGGTACTGTACAGAAAACCGTCGCTAAACTGATCTCCATCCCAGCCTCGAACCGAATGGAGAATCCGCGATGGAATTCCTCACCCTCAGCGCGTTGCCCGCCGGCATGCTGTTCGCACTCGTCACGTCGATCACGCCCGGCCCCAACAACACGATGCTGCTCGCGTCGGGCGTCAACTTCGGTTTCCGCCGCACGATGCCGCACCTGTTCGGCATCAGCATCGGCGTCGCGATCCTGATGCTCTGCGTCGGCTTCGGCCTCGGCGAAGCGTTCAAGCGCCTGCCGCTGCTGTACACGATCCTCGAAGCCGCGAGCGTCGCGTACCTGTTGTACCTCGCCTGGCGGATCGGTACGTCCGGCGAAGTGAAGGCGCACGGCGCCAAGCCCCGGCCGATGACGTTCATCGAAGCCGCCGCGTTCCAGTGGGTCAACCCGAAGGCATGGATGATGGTGCTGACCGCCGCGACGACGATCCGCCTGTCCGCCGACTACGGAATGAACGCCGCGTGGATGTCCGTCGTGTTCATCCTGATCGGCTTCCCGTGCATCTGCCTGTGGGCCGCGTTCGGCCTCGGCCTGCGGCGCTTCCTGTCCAATCCCCGCGCGCTGCGCATCTTCAACGTGACGATGGCCGTGCTGCTGATCCTGTCGCTGTACCCGCTCGTCGCGCACCTGCTGCCACGCTGAACCCTCGTAAGCCCGCCCGTTGAGCTTCACGTGAGGCAGGCGTACCCTTTCGGTACGGGCGCATGCAACCGCTTCGGCGGTTGCACCGCCGCTCTGCATGGAGATTGCCGATGAAGCCAATGCTGAGAACGGGCGAGTACATCGAAGGAATGCACTGGATCGCCGAGTATCACCCGCTCACGCACGATATCCGCGTGCTGCGCGAGAACATCGAAGTCGGCACGTACTGCGCGCCGCCGACGCTGTTCGGCGACGAGGAAGAAATGGGCGCCGCGAACCACGACGATCATCGCGGCCGGGAAGCCGCGTTGCGCGCGTACCTGCGCAACTTCGTCAAGGAGCACGACGCGGAGGAGTAACGGTGCGACGGCCGGAATGTCGACGGGCCGCGAACGCGGCCCGGTCTGTCGTCGCGCGCCGGTCGGTCGGCGTGCGACCGGCCTGAATCGATCAGGCTCGGGGCCGGTGCATCGCCCGGCCCGAACGCCGCTCAATGCCCGAGCGACTCGATCTTGCCTGCCGGCTGCACAACGCCGTGCGGCCGCGCCATCTGCTTGATCAGCAGCGCGACGCACGCGAGTACGCCCGCGACGGCAATCGTCGCGAACACCCCTGCGAACGAGAAGTGCCGGCGCGTCAGTTCGGCGACGAGGAACGACCCGGCGATCCCGCCGAACCGGCCGACGCCGAGCATCCATGCGACACCCGTGCCGCGCCCTTCGGTCGGATAGAACGCGGCGGCCAGCGCCGGCATCGACGACTGCGCGGTGTTCATCAGCACGCCGGCCACGAACACGACCAGCACCAGCAGCCCGACGTTGCCGGCCGCCTGCCCGATCGCATACACGCTCACCGCCGTCAGCGCGTAGCACACGGCGATCACGCGATTCGCGTTGAAGCGGTCCATCAGCACGCCGCACAGCACGGCGCCCACCCCGCCGAGCGGGAACAGCGCCGAGATCAGCGTCGCGCTCTTCGGCGTCAGGCCCGCATCCTTCAGCAAGATCGGCATCCAGTTGATCGACGCGTAGAAGATCACGAGCCCCATGAAGTATGCGAGCCACAGCATCACCGAGCCGACGATGTACGAGCGCGACAGCACGACGCCGAGGCCCTTGCCGCCGGTCTGCGGCGCGGCTTCGGTCAACGCGAACGAACCGGCGTTCAGCGCGTCGCGCGAGATGCGCGCGAGCGTCGCGCGGATCCTGTCGATGCCCTGGCCGTTCGCGACCATGAAGCGCACCGACTCCGGCATCTTCAGCAGCAACAGCACGGCGAGCAGCAGCGGCGTCACGCCGCCGAGCACCAGCACGCTGCGCCAGCCGAAATGCGGAATCATCCACGCGGCGAGGAAACCGCCGAACGCGGCGCCGAGCGGAAAGCCGCAGAACATCAGGTTGATCACGGTCGCGCGGCGCTTGTCCGGGCAGAATTCGCCCATCATCGTGACCGCGTTCGGCATCGCGGCGCCAAGCCCGACGCCGGTGACGAAACGCAGGATCGTCAGGTGTCCGATCGTGTTCGAGAACGCGGACATCAGGCACGCGGCGCCGAACAGGAACACCGAGCCGAGCAGCAGCGAGCGGCGGCCGAGCCGGTCGGACAGCGGGCCGGACACGAGCGCACCGCACGCGAGGCCGAACAGCGCGGCGCTGAGCACGGGCGCGAGATCGGGCTTGGTCAGGTTCCATTCGCCGAGCAGCGACGGCGCGATGAAGCCGATCGCGGCCGTATCGAAGCCGTCGAGCAGCACGATCACGAAACACATGAGGAAAACGAGCCATTGAAAGCCGCCGAACGGCTGCTCGTTGATGAAGGTCTGGACATCGACCACGGGTGCGCGATTCATCGCTTGTCTCCTTGTCGGCCGAAACGCGCGCGTCGGCGCCTGCCGGTCCCATGCAACGTTGATATATGCAACAAGCGCGGCCTCGTGGCCGCGCCTTTCCTTCGTTCACGCACCGATTCGCTGCCGGTGCGTTCTTCATCGACGACGGCCCGCCAACCTCGGCGGGCCGCCCGATCGGATCACCGCCGGCCTTTAACCGGCTGCATCCTGCTCCTTGAAGATCTTGTCCGCGAGATGGAACGCAGAATTCGCGGCCGGCACGCCGCAATAGATCGCGGTCTGCAGCAGCACTTCCTTGATCTCGTCGCGCGTCACGCCGTTGTTGCGCGCGGCGCGCAGGTGCAGCGCCAGTTCCTCGCCGCGGTTCAACGCCACCATCATCGCGATGGTCAGCAGGCTACGCGTATGGCGCGGCAGCCCGTCGCGGGTCCAGATCTCGCCCCACGCATAACGCGTGATCAGGTTCTGGAATTCGTCGGTCACCTCGGTGCGGTTCTCGATCGAACGGTCGACGTGCGCGTCGCCGAGCACGGCGCGACGCACCTTCATCCCTGCTTCATAACGTTCCTGGTCGTCCATCGCCGGCACCTCACGCAATCAGGAAATCGAGCAGCGCGCGGTTGAAGCCGGCGGTGCATTCGATGTTCGAAATGTGCGCAGCGTCGAATTCGACGTGCAGCGCACCGGGAATCGCGGCGGCAAGCGCGCGGCCCTGGTCGGGCGGCGTCGACATGTCCTTCGCGCCGGTCACGACGAGCACCGGCAACGCGATGCCCTTCACTTCCGCGCGCAGATCGGCCGCGTTCAGCGCGTCGCAGTTGGCCGCGTAGCCGTCCTTGTCGGTATGTACGAAGGTGTCGCGAATCGCATCGAACAGGCGCGGCTCGCGTTCGACGAATGCGTCGGTGAACCAGCGCGGCAGCACGGCGTCGGCGAGCGCGGCCATGCCTTCGGCGCGCGCCTTCTGCGCACGCGGCGCCCACACTTCCGGCGAGCCGATCTTCGCGGCGGTATTCGACAGGACCGCGCGCACGATGCGCGACGGGTAGCGTGCGGCCAGCGCGGCGCCGGTCAGCCCGCCCATCGAGATGCCGCAGAAATGCGCGCACTCGATGCCGACGTGGTCGAGCAGGCCGATTACGTCGCCCGCCAGTTGCTCGATCGTGTACGAACCGGCCGGCGCGTCGGAGTGGCCGTGACCGCGAGTGTCGTAGCGCAGGATGTTGAAGTGCTGGGCAAGCGGGCGGATCTGCGGCGCCCACATCTGCAGGTCGGCGCCGAGCGAATTCGAGAAGACGAGCCACGGCGCGTCGTCGCGTGCGGCACGGTCGATCCGGTAATGCAGTGTCACGCCGTTGACAGTGGCGAAAGGCATCAATGTTCTCCTGGTTGTTTCGCACCCGCATGCAGCGCGAGCACGGCGTCGACATAGGCCTGCGCTTCGCCGACGTAATGTGCGGGATCGAGCAGCCGCGCGAGCGCGTCGCGCGACAGGTGGGCCGACACGGTCGTATCGGCGGCGAGCACGTCGAACAGCGTCGCCCCGGTGCGCACGGCTTCCTTCGACGCGTGCTCGACGACGTGGTGCGCATCGAGCCGGCCGATGCGGTCGCCGAGCGCGAGCATCACGGCTTCGCCGAGGATCAGCCCGTGCGTGAGCTCGAGGTTCGCGGCGAGGCGCTCCGTATTCACGTCGAGGCCCGCGACGATCTGCGCGATCTGCGCGAGCGCGCCGCCCGTCAGGCGTGCGAGATCGGGCAACGCATCCCATTCGGCCTGCCAGCCGCCGAGTGCGCGCTCGTGCTCCTGCACCATCCCCGCGAACACGGTCGCAACGAGGCCCGGCGCACGCACCGCGGCCGTCAGCACGGCCGCGCAGCCGACCGGGTTGCGCTTGTGCGGCATCGTCGACGAACCGCCCTTGCCGGCGGCGGCCGGTTCGCCGAGCTCGCCGACTTCGGTCTGCATCTGTAGCGACACGTCGCGCGCGATCTTGCCGAGCGTACCGATCAGCATCCCGAAGCACGACGCGGCTTCCGCGATGCGGTCGCGCTGCGTATGCCACGGCACGGCCGGCACCGCGAGCTTCAGGTCGGCCGCGAGCGCGGCGCTCACGCCGGCTGCGTGTTCGCGCAGGCTCGCGAGCGTGCCGGCGGCGCCGCCGAACTGCAGCACGAGCACACGTTCGCGCAACTCGGCAAAACGTGCGCGATGGCGCAGCAGCGCATCGAGCCATTGAGCGAATTTGAGGCCGAGCGTAATGGGCAGCGCCTGCTGCAGCCACGTGCGGCCGATCATCGGCGTCGCGCGATGGGCGCGCGCGAGCGCCGCGAGCGACGCACAGGCTTCGTCGAGCATCGGTTCGAACACGTCGAGCGTGTCGCGCAACTGCAGCACGGTCGCGGTATCGATGATGTCCTGGCTCGTCGCGCCCCAGTGGACGAACTTCGCGGCCTCGGGGTCGTCGGCCTTTACTTGCGCGGTGAGTTGCTTGACGAGCGGAATCGCGAGATTGCCGCCGAGCGCCGCGCCGTGCGCGAGCGCGTCGGCGTCGAGCCGGCCGGCGTCGCACGCGCGTTCGATCGGCGCGACCGCGGCGGCGGGAATCACCTGCTGCGCGGCGAGCGCGCGGGCGAGCGCGGCCTCGACGTCGAGCATTCGCTGGATCGTCGCGCGGGGCGACCAGATCCGGTTGAGCGGCTCGGTGCCGCAGATCAGGGAGGTCAGGCGGGCGCTGTCTTCGAGCATGGCATCGGAATGGGGAAACGGCGTGCGCCTATTGTCTACCCAAGCGCGCCGGCGTGCGCTCGAAAGCGCGCACCGGCATGCTTGCCGTTCAGGCGGCGGCCTTCTGCGTCGCGTCGATCAGCGGCACGCCGGTCAGCTTCTGCAGCTCGTCGAACGACAGGTCGGTGAAGATCTCGTTCACCGCGAGGCCGTCGGCCGTCACGTCGAGCACCGCGAGATCGGTGTAGATGCGGCTCACGCATTGCACGCCGGTGACCGGATACGAGCACTGCGCGACGATCTTGCTCTCGCCCTGCTTCGTCAGGTGCTCCATCATCACGAACACCTGCTTCGCGCCGATCGCGAGGTCCATCGCGCCGCCGACGGCCGGAATCGCATCGGGCGCGCCCGTGTGCCAGTTCGCGAGGTCGCCGCCAGCCGACACCTGGAACGCGCCGAGCACGCAGTAGTCGAGGTGGCCGCCGCGCATCATCGCGAACGAATCCGAGTGGTGGAAATAGGCGCCGCCGGTGAGCAGCGTCACGTGCTGCTTGCCGGCGTTGATCAGTTCGTCGTCTTCCTCGCCGGGCGCGGGCGCCGGGCCCATGCCGAGCAGGCCGTTCTCGCTGTGCAGGAAGATTTCCTTGGCCGGATCGAGGTGGTTCGCCACCAGCGTCGGCACGCCGATGCCGAGATTCACGTACGCGCCTTCGGGGATGTCCTGGGCGACGCGCTTGGCCATTTCATCGCGGGTCAGTCGTTTCATGTCGGTTTCCTCAAGGCGATCAGGCGGCTTGCGATGCAGCGTGTTCGGCGGCCAATTCGGCCGCGTGCGCGGCCTGCGGCACCTCGACGACACGCTGGACGAAAATGCCCGGCGTCACGATGTGCTCCGGGTTCAGCGCGCCGAGCGGCACGACTTCTGACACCTGGACGATCGCGACCTTCGCGGCGCTGGCCATGATCGGCCCGAAGTTGCGCGCGGTCTTGCGGTACACGAGATTGCCCCAGCGATCGCCCTTGTACGCCTTCACGAGCGCGAAATCGGCGTGGATCGGCGTTTCGAACACATACGGCTTGCCGTCGATCACACGCGTTTCCTTGCCTTCCGCGAGCTTGGTGCCGTAGCCCGTCGGCGTGAAGAAACCGCCGATGCCGGCGCCCGCCGCGCGGATGCGCTCCGCGAGGTTGCCCTGCGGCACGAGTTCCAGCTCGATCTCGCCCGCGCGGTACAGCGCGTCGAACACCTGCGAATCGCTCTGGCGCGGGAACGAACAGATGATCTTGCGCACCTTTTTCGCCTTCAGGAGCGCCGCGAGACCCGTCTCGCCGTTGCCCGCGTTGTTGTTGACGATCGTCAGGTCGCGCGCGCCCTGTTCGATCAACGCGTCGATCAGCTCGGACGGCATGCCGGCCGTGCCGAAGCCGCCGATCATGATCGTCGCGCCATCGTGGACGTCGGCAACCGCCGACTGAAGCGATTCGAAAATCTTGTTGACCATGTCTCTTCCTGATGCGAACCCGCGGCTCGTGCGCGGCCTGTCGAGGGGACACGCGCGTGCCGCGTGCCGCGCCGGAGGCCCTCGTCGACTCCCGGCTTTTGTTCGCTATTCGAACCTAGATTCGATTAGCGAACGATGGGCCGATCATAGAGGCGCGCACAGCGCGTTGTCAAGGCGGGTTGCCTCGGGGGCCGTCGCGTCGTCGAACGGCAGGCCGACGTAGTTTTCGGCGAGCGATTGCGCGGCCGCCCGCGAACGCGTCACGTATTTCAGCTCGGCAAACTTCAGGCGATTGACGAACGGCGAATCGTCCGGCGACGCATGCAGCATGTTCGTCATGAAGTACGAGAAGTGCTCGGCGCGCCATACGCGTTCGAGACAGGTCGCCGAATAGGCGTCGAGCGGCGTCGCGTCGCCCGTCCGGTAGCGCGCGCCGAGCGCGCGGGACAGCGCGCGAACGTCGGCCACCGCGAGGTTCATGCCCTTCGCGCCGGTCGGCGGCACGATGTGCGCAGCGTCGCCGGCGAGGAACAAGCGCCCGTGCTGCATCGTCTCCGACACGAAGCTGCGCATCGGCGTCACGCTCTTCTGCGTGATCCGGCCCTCGGTCGGCGTCCAGCCGGTGTCGTTCGAGAAGCGCGTGTGCAGTTCGTCCCAGATCCGTGCGTCGGACCACTGGGCGAGGTCTTCATCCGGCTTGCACTGCAGGTACAGGCGCGTGACCGTGGGCGAGCGCATCGAGAACAGCGCGAAGCCGTTGTCGTGGTGCGCGTACACGAGCTCGTCGAGCGACGGCGCAGCGTCGGCGAGGATGCCGAGCCACGCGAACGGGTAGACGCGCTCGAACGTCTTCAGCCGCTCGGCCGGAATCGTCTGGCGCGCGATGCCGTGGAAGCCGTCGCAGCCGGCGATGTAGTCGCAGTCGATGCGATCGGCCCGCCCGTCCGCGTGCTTGAACGTGACGAACGGACGCTCGCTTTCGACGTCGTGCAGCGCGACGTCGCTGACTTCGAAATGCATTTGATGGCCGTGTTCGACGCCGGCCGCGATCAGGTCGCGCACGACTTCGTGCTGGCTGTAGACGGTGATCGCGCGCCCGCCGGTCAGCCCGGACAGGTCGATGCGATGACGCTGGCCGTCGAACAGCAGCTCGATGCCGTGATGTTCGAGCCCTTCGCGGCGCATCCGCTCGCCGAGGCCGGCTTCGTTCAGCGTGTCGACCGTGCCTTGCTCCAGCACGCCGGCGCGGATGCGGTTCTCGCAGTATTCGCGCGAACGCGCTTCGACGAGGATGGAATCGACGCCTTGCAGGCGCAGCAGATGGGACAGCAGAAGGCCGGACGGGCCGGCGCCGACGATGGCGACCTGGGTGCGCATGTTTGTCTCCTGACGGCCGCGATCGGCGCTTGCGCGCACGCTTCGGGCCTATGCGAAATTGAACATTGGTTCGAGTAGTGAACGCATTTCAGCGCTTTCCCGACTATGCGGCAACGCGATTACCGAGATAAGTTGTATACGTTTCCGCGATACTGGTCCGACGATGGATGCGCTCGATCTGAACCTGATTCCCTACCTCGTCGCGCTCGACGACACGCGCAACGTGAGCCGCGCGGGCGACTTGCTCGGCGTGAGCCAGCCGCGCGTGAGCACGGCGCTCGGCCGGCTGCGCGAGTACTTCGGCGATCCGCTGTTCGTGCGCACGTCGCGCGGGATGGAGCCGACGCCGCGCGCGCTCGCGCTGCTGCCGGCCGCCCGCGACGCGCTCGCGCAGATCGAGCGCGGCCTCGTCGCGCCGCACGATTTCGATCCGGCCGCGAGCACGCACACGTTCTCGATCGCGCTGTCTGACGTCGGCGAGATCGTGTTCCTGCCGAAGCTGCTGCAGGCGTTCGCGACGCTCGCGCCGCGCGCGAACCTGCGTTCGGTCTCGCTCGCGCACGACGAAGTCGGCCGCGGCCTCGAAGCCGGGTCGATCGATCTCGCAGTCGGCTACTTCCCCGATCTCGACGGCAACAACTTCTTCCAGCAGCGGCTGTTCACGCACCGGTTCGTCTGCCTGATGCGGCGCGGCCATCCGTTCGAGCAGGCGCCGCCGTTCACGGTCGAGCAGTTCCTCGCGTGCGGGCACGCGGTGGTGCGCGCCGAAGGGCGCAGCCAGGAAGTACTCGAGAAATATCTGGCGAAGCAGCGCATGCAGCGCCGCGCGGTACTCGAAACACCACACTTCATGAGCCTGCCGTTCATCCTGAGCCGCACCGACCTGATCGCGACGGTGCCGCACGCGATCGGCTATGCGTATGCGGCCGAGCACGCGTTCATCGTGCCCGTCGAGCCGCCGCTCGCGCTGCCGCGCTTCGACCTGAAGCAGCACTGGCATCGCAAGTATCACAACGACCCGCGCACCGCGTGGCTGCGCGGCGTCGTCGCGTCGCTGTTCAACGACGAGCAGGACGAATGGCCGAAGTGAGGAAGCGGGCGCGGCGGCCGCACGCACGCGCGGCGAAAGCATGAAACAATGCCCGGATATCGGCCGCCGCAGGCGGCCTTCGATGGAGCCACTACATGGGTAAGGGAAAGAAAACCGCACAGGCCCAGCCGGTCGCCTCGCGGCCGAGCCGTGAAGAAGCGGAAGACGCCGTGCGCGTACTGTTGCGCTGGGCCGGCGACGATCCCGCGCGCGAAGGCCTGCTCGACACGCCCGCACGCGTCGTGCGCGCCTACGAGCAGTTCTTCGCCGGCTACGCGCTGGAGCCGCGCGACATCCTCGCGCGCACGTTCAGCGAAGTCGACGGCTACGACGAAATGATCGTGCTGAAGGACATCCGCTTCGAGAGCTACTGCGAGCACCACATGGTGCCGATCATCGGCCGCGCGCACGTCGCGTATCTGCCGAACCATCGCGTCGTCGGCATCTCGAAGCTCGCGCGCCTCGTCGACGCGTTCGCGAAGCGCCTGCAGATCCAGGAAAAGATGACCGTGCAGATCGCCGACACGCTGTTCGACGTGCTGCAGCCGAAGGGCGTCGGCGTGATCCTCGAAGCCGCGCACCAGTGCATCTCGACGCGCGGCGTGCACAAGCCGGGCGTCGAGATGGTCACGTCGCGCATGCTCGGCACGTTCCGCACCGATCCGTCGACGCGTCGCGAATTCCTGTCGATCGTCGCGAATCCTTCCTCGGTCAACCTGACGAATACCTGATGGAGCAGACGAAGCAAACGGCGCACGCGCCCGTCGTGCTCGTGACCGGCGCCGCGCGCCGGGCCGGGCGCGCGTTCGCCGAGTATTTCGCCGCGCACGGCTATCGCACCGCGGTGCACTACGACCGTTCGGCCGATGCCGCGCAGGCCGCCGCCCGCGCGATGGCCGAACGCGGGCACGATTCGGCCGCGCTGCAGGCCGACCTGTCCGATGCCGCGCAGATCGCCGCGCTGATCGATCGGGTCTATGCGCGCTTCGGGCGCCTCGACGTGCTGGTCAACAACGCGTCGGTGTTCTGGCAGGACCATTTCCCGAGCTTCGATCTCGCGGCGTTCGACCAGGCATGGGCCGTCAACTGCCGCGCGCCGATCCTGCTCACGCGTGCGTTCTACGAGCGGGCCCGCGCGGCCGGCACGCAGGGTGTCGTCGTGAACGTGGTCGACCAGAAGATCAAGGAAAACTTCCATCGCGACCATTTCAGCTACACGGTCGCGAAGGCCGCGCTCGGCAACCTCACGCAGATGCTCGCGCTGTCGTCCGCGCCGGTGCTGCGCGTGAATGCGGTGTTCCCGGGGCTGATGCTGCCGAGCGACGATCAGACGCAGGCCGACTTCGAACACGCGAGCCGCGCATCGACGCCGCTCGCGCGCATCGCGGGCCCCGACGACGTCGCGAGCGCGATCCTGCTGCTGACGGGCAATGCGTACAACGGCGTGGATTTCGTCGTCGATGCGGGCCAGAACCTGATCCGCGTGGACCAGGACGTGCTGTACAAGCACCGCTCGCCGGACGGCAAGCACTAACGCACGCGCGGCGCGCCCGCTCGAACCGAGCGCGCCGCCTCCCGCCGTGTTACGGCTTCTCGGCGCTGCCGCCTTCGCGGACCTTGCCCTGCGCGACGCTCGTGCCGGGCGGCACGCTGTGCGTGAGCCACACGTTGCCGCCGATCACCGAGCCGCGCCCGATCGTCACGCGGCCGAGAATCGTCGCGCCCGCGTAGATCACCACGTCGTCCTCGACGATCGGGTGCCGGGCATTGCCCTTCACCAGCGCGCCGTCGCCATCGGCCGGGAAACTCTTCGCGCCGAGCGTGACGGCCTGATACACGCGCACGCGCTCGCCGATGATCGCGGTTTCGCCGATCACGACACCGGTGCCGTGGTCGATGAAGAAGCTCGGGCCGATCTGCGCGCCCGGGTGAATGTCGATGCCGGTCGCCGAATGGGCGATTTCATTGATGAACCGCGCGAGCAGCGGCACGCCGAGCCGGTGCAGCGCGTGCGCGAGCCGATGGTGCATCATCGCGAGCACACCGGGATAGCACAGCAGGATCTCGGTGATGTGCTGCGCGGCCGGATCGCCCGCGTACGCGGCCTGGATGTCGCTGACGAGCAGCGCGCGGATCGCCGGCAACTGCCGGCCGAATTCGCGCGCGATCTCGAACGCGCGTTCGTCGAGCTCGGCGAACGGCGTATCGACATGCTCCGGCAGGAACGGCAACGCGCGGCGGATCTGCTCGGACAGGACGCGCAGCGTGCTTTCGAGCGTGTGGCCGACGTAGTAGTCGACGCTTTCGTCGGTCAGGTCGGGCGCGCCGTAGTGCGTCGGAAACATCGACGCGCGCAGGCCGGTCACGATCTTGCAGATCGCATCGCGTGACGGCAGTTCGCGGATGCCGCGCGGATGGCGCGTGCGATGGAGTTCCTCGCGCGATTCGCGCAAGCCGGCGACGATTTCTTCGAGGCCCCACTGACGGGCGGGTGATGTCGACATAGGCCAATGCGGGCAGCCGCGCTCGGTTGCACGGCCGCTAATAAAGTGACGGGTTCCGCAAGATTACCGCGTTTCTTGTCCGGGGGCGGCACCCCGGGGATCGGCCGGACGGCCGACGCCGCATCGGCGCGACGGCGTCACATCGAGATGCTGCTCGCGTCGATCCAGCGTACGGCCCAGTCGCGCGCGTGCGCGATCGCGTCGCCTTCGTCGTTGAACTGGAGCTCGATCGGAAAAAAACGGTTCGCGACGAGCTCCCCGTCGCTCGATCGGGAGATCACGACGTAGGGCTTGAACGAACCGTCACTGGCGCGCGCGGGCGCGCAATTCAACAGATAACCGCGGTGCGTGAAGGCAGTAGTCGCTTGCATGAGTCCGCCACCTCTAGTCCCTTGCTTTGTTGTTCGCTACCCGTCTGTAAGGGTGCTGCGGCGCCCCGGCGCGGGCAGAGGCGGCGAGACTTCATCCCCTGTCGCCGCTTCGCAGGAAAAGAATCATACTCTGTAGAAAACGCGTCTTCTAGCTGAAATAAATCATGACAAATCAGTGCGCGTCGCGCGACCGCGGCGATCGCCCGCGCGCCTTTTCCCGTCGCGCCCGGAACGGGATTTGCTTTGATCCGGAGCGTATCGCCGCCAGGAGAGCCGCGATGGAATCATCCGCTCGAACAGCGCACGCGCGTCCGCGCAGCATCGAACTCGACAACGACGACACGCACGACAGCACGGTCGACACCGACGGCAAGAACCGCGAAGCGTCGCGCCTCGCCGGAGCCGGGCCGATCTCGCCCGACCAGGTCACGCGCAGCAACGCGTCGCTCGTCAACGCGATGCCGGAAGCCGGCGACGGCTTCGCCGGTTTCGACAGCCGAGCCGACGGCAATCATCCGGCGTTCGCGTTGCGCGCCGGCTACAGGGTGATCGAGAAAGGCTTCGACACGCCGCCCGCGGTCGACGCGCCGTACGGTCCCGTTCACCGGATGCACGGCAGCGCGTACTGGCCCGGCCACGGCCGCCGGCCGGAGCGCGTCATCGAGTTGACGGTCGCGCCGGGATAACCGGTACGGCGTTTGAATCGATCGTTCGTTCGCGAGCCGCCGTCGATCGATGGCGTGAATCGGCGCGTGCGAGTCGACCGCGCGCCGATACGCGCTCGAATGGTGCGGGCGCGAACGATTCCGCGCATGGGCATCGGCATTCGGCGTCATGCATGTCGCGCATCGTATCGACGCACATGCATTGACCGAAGTCATGGCTCGCCCCGGCGCGAATGCGATTGAATGGCGATGCGTGCGGCGCATCGGCATGGTCGCCGTGCCGGATCGATGCGTGCGCATGCGTTGTCGCCGACGATGCGGCCGAACACACGACCCGCGTCGCGCGGTGCGGCATGCGTCGCGCGCATGGCCATGCGCGACGGCGACAGGAACGGCGAGGCCGCGCGGCACGGCGGGCATCTCGCTGCACGATCGTGCCCGTTGGTTTACTCTGCCTCGCAGCATTGCCCGGCCCGATCGGCCATCCGGCCGACTGCGTTTCAACCCGCCACTCGGAGACACTATGTACAAGCGTATTCTGGTTGCCGTCGACGGCAGCGACACGTCCCGCCATGCGTTCGATGCCGCGCTGGCGCTCGCGAAAGCGCACGACGCGGAGCTGCAGCCGTTCTACGTCGTCGAGAACGCCGCGATCTACTACAACGTGCCCGGCTACGATCCGTCGGTGCTGCGCGATCAACTCGTCGCGCAAGGCAACGCGCTCGCGCAGGATTTCGCGAAGCTGATGCAGGCCGCCGGCGTGAAAGGCGAAACGCGGCTGAACGAAGCGACGTCCCTCAACGACGTATCGTCGCTGATCCTCGACGGCGCGAAGACGTTCGGCGCCGATCTGCTCGTGCTCGGCACGCACGGCCGCCGCGGCTTTCGCCGCCTCGTGCTCGGCAGCATCGCCGAACAATGCGTGCGCCACGCGACGCTGCCGGTATTGCTGATTCCGGCGGCCGCCAACGCGGACGAGCCGGCCGCCTGAGCGGCGTTCGGCGGGCGTGGCCGGTCGCGACGTTTTGTCACCCGACAGCGGCAACTTGCGGTGGGACAATGATTTCGTCGATTCAACGCCGGAGTAAACGATCATGCTGACGCCCGTCGCCACCCGCCCCGCCGCCACGCCCCATGCCGGTAGCTGGGCTCCCCGCCAGGCCCCGCACTGCTCGTCGTGCGCGATGCGGCACCTGTGCATGCCGCAGGGCCTGGCGCCCGAAGCGCTCAGCCGCCTCGAGTCGGTCATCTGCGCGGCACGCCCGGTCAAGCGCGGCGAAGCGCTGTTCCGCGAAGGCGACGCATTCGACAACCTGTACGCGGTGCGCTCCGGTTCGCTGAAAACCGTCGCGACACGCCACGACGGCCGCGAACAGGTCACGGGCCTGCACCTCGCCGGCGAAGCGCTCGGCCTCGACGGCATCTGCGACGACACGCACCCGCGCACCGCGGTCGCGCTGGAAGACAGCTCGGTCTGCGTGATTCCGTACAGCGCGCTCAAGGCGCTGTGCTCGGAAGCCGGCTCGATGCAGTTGCGCATGCACAAGCTGATGAGCGAACAGATCGTGCGCGAAACGTCGCAGACGATGCTGCTCGGTTCGCTGAACGCCGAAGAGCGCGTCGCCGCTTTCCTGCTCGACGTCTCGTCGCGCTACCTGAAGCGCGGCTACTCGCCGTCGGAATTCAACCTGCGGATGACGCGTGAAGACATCGGCAGCTATCTCGGGATGACGCTCGAAACGGTCAGCCGCACGCTGTCGAAGTTCCAGAAGCGCGGCCTGATCGAAATGCAGGGTCGCCACGTGCAGATCGTCGACTTCGACGGCCTGCAGCACCTCTGACACCGCACGGCGCGCGCCGCTTGCGTCACGTCGCCGGTCAATCGAGAAACAGCGCGGCACGCGCCTTCAGCGCCGCGCTGAAATCGTCGAGCCAGCCGATCGACAGACGCCAGCTCTGCCAGTACAGATCGATGTCGATGGTTCGCCCGCGCGACATGTCGATCAATTCACCCGCCGCCAGTTGGCGGTCGACCATCCGGTCCGGGCACATCCCCCATCCCAATCCCGTTTCGCATGCGCGCAAATAGCCCGCGACGTGCGGTATCCAGTGCTGCGGCGGATCGAGATCCGCACGCGTCACGCGCCGGATGAAGCGCGCCTGCAACCCGTCCTTCGGATTGAACATCACGCACGGCGCGCGGCGCAGCGCATCGCGCGTGATCCCCGCGTCGAAATAACGTGCGTAAAACGCCGGCGCGCACACCGCGCGATAGCGAATCCGCCCGAGCCGCTCCGACCGGCATCCCTGGATCGGCTCCGCCTGCGCGGTCACGGCCCCCTGCACGCTGCCGTCGCGGATGCGCGAGGCCGTGTAATCCTGATCGTCGATCACGAGGTCGAGCAGCGTCTCGCGTTCCGTGCAGAACGGTCCGACCGCGTCGATGAACCACGTCGCGACGCTGTCGTCGTTGACGGCCACGCGCAACGTCGGCCACGCGCTCGCGATCTGGCCCGGCAGCGCCGGCATCCGGCCGCCCAGTTCGGCTTCCAGCAACTGCACGCGTTCGGTATGCCGGCACAGCAGCGCGCCCGACGTGGTCGCGACGCACGGCTGCCCGCGCTTGACGAGCACGCTGCCGACCCGCTCCTCCAGCAGCTTCACGCGCTGCGACACCGCCGACGGCGTGATATTCAGCTCCTTGGCCGCCCGCTCGAACGAACCGTGGCGGATCACGGCCGCGAGCGCATCGAGCAACGCGTAGTCGAGCATTAGATTTCCTTAATCTGCATTAGGTGATTTAGCTTCTCTTATTTCCGTGCTGCTCGCAGACTAGCGCTACCCGATTCATTCGTCTACCGCTTCCACGGCTGTCCCCTCATCATGAACTGGCTCGCTTTTTCCCACGGCGCCGCACTGTGCGCGTCGCTCATCGTCACCATCGGCGCGCAGAATGCGTTCGTGCTGCGCCAGGGCATCATGCGCTCGCACGTCGGCAAGATCGTGCTGCTGTGCGCGCTGTCCGACATGATCCTGATCGGCGCGGGCGTCGGCGGCGCATCGGTGCTCGTCGAACGCTATCCGACCTTCGTCCATGCGGTGCTGTACGTCGGCCTCGCGTATCTCGCGTGGTTCGGCATCAACGCGCTGCGCCGCGCGTTCAAGCCGGGCCACGACACGCTCGACGTGCGCGGGGACGCGGTCGCGCCGCCGCCGCAGAGCGCGCTCGCGATCGTGCTGATGACGCTCGCGTTCACGTGGCTCAACCCGCACGTGTATCTCGACACGTTCCTGCTGATCGGCACGGCCGGCGCGCGCGAGCCGGAAGGCGGGCGGCTCGCGTTCGCGATCGGCGCGATGACGGCCAGCGTCGTGTGGTTCGTCGGGCTCGGCTATGGCGCGCGATTGCTGGCCCCGTGGTTCCGCAAGGCCGTCGCGTGGCGCGTGCTGGATGGCGCGATCGGCAGCATGGTGCTGTTTCTCGCGGCCGTGCAGTTGCGGTAGGGAGGGAAGTGTCGCGGCCGATTCCGTCGTTCGGGTCGTAGTCGTTGCCTGTGCCATCTAAGCCGGCCGTGAACCGCCAGGCTTCGGTCCCTCCTTTCATTGCCCGCCCCGCAGCGGATCGAGTGTGCCCGCTGCGGATCGAATCCTTGACCGGCGCGAAATCGCGCGATGCGTCGAATGGGAGAGATTCCGGCCAGGCGTCCAGCGTCAATTCCACCGGGGCGGCTTCTTGCGCCCATGGAACGGACTGGGAATTTCCTTCAGGCACGCGCGATCGGTCAGCTTGCGCCGCGCGTCGCGCTTCGAAAGGGTCACCTTCGGGGCCGGGCCGTCGACTCCGGAATCCCTGTCGCCTTCCACCGCGCCGTCGGGGAAAAAGTCCAGCACGATGCCGCCGCTCTTGCCCTTGACGGGCGGGCGCGCAATCGTGATCTCGCCTCGCACCATGCCATCCCGGGGCGATTTCATTCGAGTCGCTTCCTGCATCCGCCGCCAATCCTCCGCCGGCCCCAGCGCCAGCGCCTCCGGAATGCCTGCCCCTGCGCCACCTCGTCGAACACGGCGGCCATCGCCTTCCTCTCGTCCTTCACGAAAATCAGTAATAACTACAACATTTCGTGCGTGCCGGACCGGCGCTCGAACGGATCGCACCGCCGCGATCCCGTCGCGTCGTCCGCCATGCCGGCACGCGAGCACGAAACCTGCAGGTCGGTGCAGCGCCAGCGGAACCTCGCCACGCGCTGCGCCGTCTCAACGCGACCGGCTTCAGTCGCGCAGTCCCCTCCCGTCACCCTGCAGATATCGGAGCAGAACATGGCACATCGCACCCTCGGTACCTCCAGCATCCAGGTTTCGCCGCTCGCGTTCGGCGGCAACGTCTTCGGCTGGACCGTCGACGAAAACGCATCGTTCGCGTTGCTCGACGCGCTCGCCGACACCGGCATCAATTTCATCGACACGGCCGACGTCTATTCGGCGTGGGTTCCCGGCAATCACGGCGGCGAATCGGAAACGATCATCGGCAAGTGGCTGAAGCGCTCGGGCAAGCGCGAGCAGGTCGTGATCGCGACCAAGGTCGGCCTGCTCGGCGCCCGCGCGGGGCTGTCGAAAGACAACATCCTGAAAGCCGTCGACGATTCGCTGCGCCGCCTGCAGACCGACTACATCGACCTGTATTTCTCGCACCGCGATCTGGCCGACACGGCCCCGCTCGAAGAAACGCTCGGCGCCTATCAAACGCTGATCGACGCGGGCAAGGTGCGCATCATCGGCGCGTCGAATTACAGCGGCGCGCGCCTGCGCGAAGCCGCCGCGATCAGCGCGCGCGACGGGCTGCCCGCCTATCAGGTCATCCAGCCCGAATACAACCTGCTCGACCGCGCCGACTACGAACGCGATCTCGAGCCGGTCGTGCGCGACCTGAAGCTCGGCGTCGTCAACTACTACGCGCTCGCGAGCGGCTTCCTGTCGGGCAAGTACCGCAGCGAGGCCGACCTGAAGAAGAGCGTGCGCGGCGATCGCGTCGCCGGCTATCTGAACGAACGCGGCCTGCGCATCCTCGCCGCGCTCGACGCGGTGTCGGCGAAGCACGGCACGCAGCCGGCCGCGATCGCGCTCGCGTGGCAGATCGCGCGGCCGACGATCACCGCGCCGATCGCCAGCGCGACGTCGCTCGCGCAGCTCGCCGTGCTCGGCGACGCGATCCGCGTCACGCTCGATCAGGACGACATCCGCCGAATCGACGAAGCCAGCGCGCCCTGAAGCCGGTGACGACGGTGGGCACGCTGCCGTCGTCTTCGTCGAAGTGAACCGGCAGCGCCGACTCCACCGCCGCACGGATGTCTTGACTCGCACGGCCGCTTGCGTCGACCGCGCCGCCGAACCGTCGGAAAACCGGCATCACTCCGCGGCCGCGCGCACCGCGTCGCGCAGCGCCATCGGCGACGCGCCGTAGCGCTCGCGGATCGCGCGGCTGAAATGCGCCTGGCTCGAAAACCCCCAGCGAAACGCGATCTCGCCGATGCTCGTCTTGCGCAGCCGCGCATCCGTCAGCTCGCGATGCGCGTGCGACAGCCGCTCCGACCAGATGTGCTGCGTGATCGACTCGCCTTCGGCCGCGAAGAGGCGGCCCAGATGCCGCAGCGACAGCCCGACCGCATCGGCGACGGCCTGCGGCGCAAGTCCCGGTTCGCCGAGATGCGTCGCGATGTACTGCTTCGCGGTCAGCAGATACGACAGCGACGCGCGCGACGCACCCGCACCGTTCACTTCGGCGTCGATGAGCTCCGCGATCAGCGTGCGCGTGTGCTCGGCGAACCGCTCGGCGTCGCGCTCGACCGGCGTCTTCATGAATCGCTCGACGCTCGCGCGCAACGTCGCGCCGAGCATCGCGCCCGCGCCCGGCTTCGGCGCGATCCGCAGCGGCAGCGCGGCGAGTTCCGCATCGAGCCGGTCGTCGAATGTCGCGATCGGGATGTCGATCAGCAGTTGCCGCATCGGCGTCAGGAATCCGAACAGATACGGCACGCGCGTGTCGTAGACGACGACATCGCCGGCTTCCGCGAGCAGGCATCGATCGCGCTGGATGAAATATGCGCGCCCGCTCACGATCTGGCACGCGAACAGCGACTCCTTCGGTAACTGGCGCACCAGCGCGGGGCTGCGCTCGATCACGTGATCCTGCCCGCTGATGTCGGCGATGCCGAGGCCCGGCAGCGCGATGTCGGTCTTCTCGACGTCGAGCCCGGCCGGCGACAGCGACGAGCAGCGCAGGCCGACCAGCGTCGCCGCGTTGAACGCATCCCAGTACGCCATCCTGTCGCGCGCCGGCACGTCGGCGGTCGAGCCTCGCGTGCGTGAAAAAACGGTCGAATTCGTCACGTCGCCTCCTGCTGGCGCCTGTCGTGCGCGGCGGCACGGATTGGGGGATGGTCCGTCTGGTTTTTGGTGCGATGCAATGTCCGGCGCGGTCAAGCAATTCGTCCGGCCCAGTCAAGAGCGGCGCGCACCGGCTGGCTAAAGTCGAGCCCACGACACCCATACACCAGGAGACACACCGTGGTCGACAAAGCCGTATCCGAATTCTGGCAAAACATCCCGGCGATTGCCAATCCGTTCAAGCCCGATGCGCTGCCCGAAGCCTACATCCCGAACGCGGCCACCGACGACGAACGCTATTACGTTCCGTTCACCGAAACGGTTTCGTCGCGGCCGCTGTGGATCTCGCCGTCGCAGAACAAATGGTGCGACATCCTGATGGCGAAGGAAGCCGGGCTCGTGAACCGGCACTATCACCCGCACGAGGTGTTCGCGTACACGCTGTCGGGGAAATGGGGCTACCTCGAACACGAATGGACCGCGACGCGCGGCGATTTCGTGTACGAGACGCCGGGCGAAGGCCACACGCTCGTCGCGTTCGATCACCCCGAGCCGATGCGCGCGTTCTTCATCGTCAAGGGCCCGCTGATCTGGCTCGACGACGCCGGCAATCCCGACGGCTACTTCGACGTGCATTCGTACATCGCGATGTGCAAGGCGCATTACGAGAAGGTCGGCCTCGGCGCGCAAGCGATCGAGAAGCTGTTCCGCTGACGCGCAGCGAGGCTCGCGATGATTTCCCCGTCCTCCTCCCGCCCCGCATGGACGTACGAGAACAGGCTGCTGCTGATCCTGTTCATGACGTTCGGCTTCGTGTTCTTCGACCGCCTCGCGCTGTCGTTCCTGTTTCCGTTCATGTCGGCCGAGCTGCACCTGACGAACACGCAGCTCGGCATGGTGTCTTCCGCGCTGGCGCTCACGTGGGCGCTGTCGGGCGCCGTCACCGGCGCATGGTCCGACGCGCGCGGCACGCGCAAGCCGCTGCTGATCGCGGCCGTGCTCGGCTTTTCCGTGTGCTCGGCGCTGTCGGGCCTCGTCGGCGGCTTCGCGAGCCTGATCGCGTTTCGCGCGCTGATGGGTATCGCCGAAGGCCCCGTGCTGCCGCTGTCGCAATCGCTGATGGTCGAGAGTTCGACGCCGAGCCGCCGGGGGCTGAACATGGGCCTGCTGCAAGGCTCGGCCGCCGGCCTGCTCGGCGCGATGATCGGCCCGCCGGTCGTGATCGGCATCGCCACCGCATACGGCTGGCGCGAGGCGTTCTACGTGTCGTGCATTCCCGGCTTCCTGATCGCGTTCTGCATCTGGCGCTGGGTGCGCGAAGTACCGCCCGGCGGCGTGCGCCACGCGCAGGCCGATATCGCCGCGGCACCGGCCGCCGCCGGCGCGACGGTCAGCCGCTGGGCGCTGCTGAAGGAACGCAACATCCTGCTGTGCGTGCTGATCAGTTGCTTCTTCCTCACGTGGTTCGTCGTGATCATCTCGTTCGCGCCGGTGTTCCTCGTGGAAAGCCGCCACCTGTCGCCGTCCGACATGGGCGTCGTGATGACCTGCCTCGGCGCCGCGTGGGTGTTCTGGGGCTTCGCGGTGCCGGCGATCTCCGACCGGATCGGCCGCAAGCCTACGATGATCGTGTTCGCGCTGATCGCGGCCGCGTGCCCGGTCGTGCTGATCCACGTCGGCTCGGTCTGGGCGCTCGGCGCGCTCGTGTTCGTCACGTACACGGGCCTCGGCTGCTTCACGCTGTTCATGGCGACGATCCCCGCCGAAACCGTGCCGCCGCACGCGATCGCGAGCGCGCTCGGGCTGATCATGGGCGCCGGCGAGCTGATCGGCGGCTTCGTCGCGCCGACCGTCGCCGGCTTCGCGGCCGACCGGTACGGCCTGCAGTTCGCGATGTGG
The DNA here is from genome assembly GCF_001522585.2 of Burkholderia sp. NRF60-BP8. Taxonomy (NCBI): domain Bacteria; kingdom Pseudomonadati; phylum Pseudomonadota; class Betaproteobacteria; order Burkholderiales; family Burkholderiaceae; genus Burkholderia; species Burkholderia sp. NRF60-BP8. The sequence continues at coordinate 32,127 of NZ_CP013372.1, read as the reverse complement.
ACGTCGACCGCCGGCGCGGTCCTCGCGTGCGTGCTGTCGTTCGGCCTCGTCGAAACCGCGCCGGCCGTCCTGCGCAAACGCGCGCTCGCAGGCGCCGCCGCCGGCCGCCTCGATGCGCGGAACCTCGGAGGACGCTGACATGCGCGCACTTCAATGGCATGGCCCGCGCGACGTCCGTCTCGTGGAAATCGACACGCCGCATGTCGGCCCCGGCGACGTGCGCATCGCGGTCGCGTATTGCGGCATCTGCGGCAGCGACCTGCACGAATATGCGGACGGCCCGCACGCGATTCCGGTCGACGCGCCGCATCCTCTGTCGCGCCGCACCGCGCCGCTGACGCTCGGCCACGAGTTCTGCGGCACCGTCGTCGAGATCGGCGAAGGCGTAACGACGCTGCGCACGGGCGACCGCGTCGCGGTCGAGCCCGAGTATCGCTGCAGCCAGTGCGCGTACTGCCGCTCGGGGTCGTACAACCTGTGCGAGTCGATGGGCTTCGCCGGGCTGATGGGCGACGGCGGGATGGCCGACTTCGCGGTCGTGCCGGCCTACATGCTGCATCGCCTGCCCGATGGCGTGAGCCTCGAACAGGCCGCGGTGATGGAACCGGCCGCCGTGGCGCTGCACGCGCTGCGGCGCGGCGAGCTGCGCCTCGGCGAGACCTGCGCGGTGTTCGGGCTCGGGCCGATCGGCCTGCTGCTGATCATGCTCGCGAAGCTGCAGGGCGCGACGACGATCGTCGCCGTCGACGTGTCGCCCGAACGGCTCGCGGCCGCCACGCGCTTCGGTGCGACGCATGCGTTCGACGCGCGCGGGCTCGATGCGTCCGCGTTGCAGGACGCGATTCGCGCGGCCACGGGCGGGCTCGGCGTCGATACGAGTTTCGAAGCGGCCGGATTGCAGGCCACGTTCGAATCGGCGATGCGGGCACTGCGCAAGGGCGGCCGCGTCGTGATGGTCGGCCTGATGCCGCACGCGGGTTTCGACGCGTTTCGCGCGGTCAACGACGAGCTGACCTTCACCGCGAGCGTCGGCTATCGGCATGCGTACGAAGACCTCCTGCGCATCGTCGCGTCGGGCGCGCTCGATCTCACGTCGATCGTCACCCGCACCGTCTCGCTCGAGAATGCCGTCGCCGACGGCTTCGACGCACTGCTCGCCGACCGCACGCAGATCAAGATTCTCGTTTCACTCGCGCAGCGGCCGGCCCGTCGCGCCTCCACCACCGGGAGTGTCGAGCATGAATCGTCAGTGGGCGTTTGACGGGCAGTCGGTCGTCGTGACGGGCGGCACCTCGGGCATCGGCGCGCGCACCGCGCTGCGCTTCGCCCAGGCCGGCGCATCGGTCGTCGCGCTGGGGCTCGACGCGGCCGGCCCGCATGCGCCCGTGCATGCGGGCATCCGCTGCGTCGAACTCGACGTGGCCGACGGCGCCGCCCTGACGCGCACGATCGCCGCGCTGCCGCTGCTCGACGTGCTCGTCAACGGCGTCGGCATCAGCCGCCACGCGGACGAGTACCGGATGGACCAGTTCGAGCACGTGCTGAACGTGAACCTGACGTCGGTCATGCGCGCATCCGACGCCGCGCGGCCCGCGCTGGCGGCGAACGGCGGCAGCATCGTCAATGTCGCGTCGATGTACACGTACTTCGGCAGCAAGGACAGGCCCGCGTACAGCGCGAGCAAGGGCGGCATCGCGCAACTCACGCGCTCGCTCGCGCAAGCGTGGGCCGATCGCGGCATCCGCGTGAACGCGGTCGCACCGGGCTGGATCGACACGCCGCTCAGCAGCGGGCTGATGGCCGACACGCAGGCGTCGCGCCGCATCCTCGAGCGCACGCCGCTCGGGCGCTGGGGCACGGCCGACGAAGTCGCGGAAGTCATCCTGTTCCTGTGCTCGCCCGGCGCGTCGTTCGTCACCGGCGCGATCGTACCGGTGGACGGCGGGTATTCGACGGTCTAGCACGCCGAGCACGGCGGATCGACGCGACCTGCCGATGCGCATTGCGCGGCGCTCTTCGACTGTCGACGAGCCGGGTCGCCCGGCTCGGGTTTCTTCATATCAATCAGTAGTCCGACTAAAAATATCCGACTCGATCGGACCCTGTGAGGAGCACTTTGGAGATGACGAAAAAGACCTTTCTGGCACTCGCGGCCTGCACGCTTCCGGCCGCCGCGCTCGCCCAGAGCAGTGTGACGATGTTCGGGCTGATGGATGCCGGCATCAGCTACGTCGGCAATCAAGGCGGCCACGGCAGCGCGAAATTCGACGACAACATCTTCTTTCCGAACCTGCTCGGCTTCGAAGGCAAGGAGGATCTCGGCGCGGGCACGCGTGCGATCTTCCGGCTCGTCAATCAGTATTCGCTCGGCAACGGCTCGATCATCGGCGGCGGGCTGTTCGCGCGCACGGCTTATGTAGGATTGCAGAACGACCGTTACGGCACGCTGACACTCGGCAACCAGTACGAGTTCATGGTCGATTCGCTGGCTGCCGGCGGCAACGAGATCGCGCAGGATCTCGTCGGTCTGTACGGCTTTCGCAACGGGCCGTTCGACCGGCTCGCGCTGCCGAACAACCCGACCGGCGCATTCGACTGGGACCGCGTCGCCGGCAGCAATCGCGTCGCGAATTCGGTCAAGTACACGAGCCCGTCGCTGTCGGGCCTGACCTTCGGCGCGCTGTACGGCTTCGGCAACGTCGCGGGATCGATCGGCGCGAACAACACGGTCAGTGCGGGCGTCAGCTACGACAACGGCCCGTTCGGCGCGGGCGCTGCCTATACGAACCAGAAATACGGCGCGGCCGACGGCCTGCCGCCCACCAGCGTGCGCAACTGGGGCGCGGGTGTGCACTACACGGTCGGCACGGTCACGGGGAAGGCGCTCTTCACGACCGTGCGCAACGCGCAGAACGGCGCGGGCGCGTGGTCGGCGGAAGCCGGCGCCACCTGGCGGCCATCGCCGGTATGGGTGATCGGCGCGAGCTACACGTACATGAAAGGCAACGATACGCTCGACAACGCGCACGCGCATCAGTTGCTCGCTGCCGTGCAGTACTGGCTGTCCAAGCGCACGATGGTGTACGTCGCGGGCGTGCATCAACGCGCAAGCCGCGGCAGCCACGCGCAGATCAACGGCGTGATGGACGCGGACGGCGCGTCGAGCGGCGCGTTGCAGTCGATCGCGCGGATCGGATTCAGTACGCGGTTCTGATCCGGCGCGGGCCGCCGGCGTTCCGGCCTCCGCGCGGCAGACGACGAACGCGCGCCGCCGGTTCGGCCGCTGCGTTCGTCCGTCGTCCTTCACGTTTCACTCGGCGTTCGAAGGCCGCGGGGCCGGAAGCCGATGCCATGACGGCCGCCGCTCCCGAACTAATCGCCGGCACGCTCCGCCGCACCGACCTCCTTGGCGAAGGCGAGCAGCAGCTCGCCGAGCCGATCCGGTTGCTCCTGCTGAATCCAGTGCCCGGCGCCGTCGATCAGCTCGATGCGGCTCATTCTCGTCGTCGCCTTCGTCCTCATCAGGTCGAGCGCGCCCGGCGCCGAATAGGTACCCCAATCGCTCTTTCCGCCAATGAAGAGCGACGGGACATCGATGGTCTTGCCCGAAAACAGGCGCAACTCGGCGTTCAGATCAGGATCGGAAAAGACCCGATAAGCCTGCAGGGCGCCTTGAAATCCCGTGCGGCCGTACTCCGCCGTGTACACCGCGAGTTCCGGCTCGGTGAGCCACTTGCAGGCCCGGACCTCGGCGGCGGACGGCTGGAATGGCGCGACGGTCTGGGGCATCGTCTTGCCGAGATCCATCACGTAATAGGTGGGCATCCGTGCAAGCTCCGTGGCGGTCCGCGCCTTCAGCGGATACGGCTTGTTTCCCGGCCAGTCCGCACTCTTGACATGGAAGAACGCACGAAGAAAGGCGTGCAAGCCTTGAGGCGGGTGCCACATGTCGTCGTTCGCCTGCCGTGTGCTCAAGTATTGCTGGTAATACTCCCTCGGCGGGTCGAGCGATGCCAGCGCGGCCGCCAACTTCTGGTTCTCGGTGTTCGGATGAGCCGACGGTGCGTCGCTTTGCGCGGTGTCGAACGGAAAGGCCGGCGGCCCGGGAAACGGTGCGCTCATCAGCACGACCGACGGAAAGACGTCCGGTCGCGCCAGCGCGCAATAGGCCGCGACCGGCGAGCCGAGGTCGTGCCCGACGAGCATCGTCGTGCGCCGATATCCCAACGCCGAAACCAGTCCGAGGGCATCGCGCGGCATATTCAGGAGACCGAATGGCTCCAGAGGGGCATCATAGTCGTTCACCCAGCCGGTGGTGCGCCCGAAACCCCGCTGGTCGGGCGCAACGACGTGATACCCGGCGTCAGCCAGGATCGGGAGAAGGTGCCGCCAACCGTAAGCCAGATCCGGAAAGCCGTGCAGAAGCAACGCGAGCGGCCGGCCGGGACTTTCGTAGCCGGCCTCGAGAATATGGACATCGAGGCCGTTGACCCCGTGGATCATGCGTGAGCGAACCCCGCCGGGAAGCGTTCCTTCGCCATATGTCGACGTGCCCAAATCAGTTCCTCCCTGAGGGGTTGCGCGGGCCGGTCGAAGTAACGCCGCAACCAGGCCGGCCGCGCCCATCGCCAGCACCGCTCGTCGGGATGCCGATGGCTGGATTGCATAACGGGACATCGCTCATCTCCGATCTATGGTGATCACCATACTATGGCGATCACCATAGCCACGTCAAGCGGAACGTGGTAGGTTGTCGGCATGACACGCAAGACTGACGCGCGCGCTCGCGCCATTGCCACGGCCGAGCGACTATTCCGCATCCAGGGCTACACCGCGACCGGCTTGACCCAGATACTCGAAGAAAGCGGCGCGCCTAAAGGGTCGTTCTACTTTCATTTCCCACGGGGCAAGGCGCAACTCGCGGAAGAAGCCATCGACAACTATGTTGCGAAGCGAATGGCTGTCTTACGGGATATCTCGGGGAGTACGGCGGGCGATGCGCTGGATTTCGTTCATCGACTTTTCAGCGCGTTCGCGGCCGAAATGGTCGATTCCGATTTCCAGTATGGATGTCTGATGCAGAATCTCGCGAATGAGCTGCCCGCGCTCGACGCCGAGCTGACCCAACGCGTGGCGCGCGGATTTGCCGAATCGACCGCGATTATTGCGGCGCATTTCAGGGGGTGCGGTTTCGCTCCCGCGCGCGCGTCCTCTGCCGCAGCCGCATTGGTGGCCGCCCTCGAAGGCGCACGAACGATCGCCCGCCTGGAACGCACGCCGGCTGTATTCGAAGCGCTGGCAGAGGTCAGCGGCCAAAGGTGGGCCGCGCCGGAGGGGTGATCCGGCCCGATGCTCGTTGCCGGACCACTACGTTGGGTTTGCTTCGGCTCGAGCAGGAGCACGTCGCGCTTATTCTCCCGACTGCGTCCATTCGGGGCGCGCCGAGGCAGCCGGACAACTTGAGTGCATGGAGAGTGGGCATGCAGAAGCAACCGAAAAAGGCCGAGCAGGTCGGCCCGCCGGCGACCTCGAGGCTGAGCCGGTCGTACGGCACCGCCGATTTTGTCGACGCGTTTTCGGTGGAGTTGCCGGCGACGGCCTGCAACGACGCAGAATCTCTCGCGCGATACGTCTTCGCAGGACAACCCCAATGGATCGCCATGCTGCAGGGAGTTCGCGACATTGCCGTCCGGCCCTTCGGCCTTAAAACGACGATCGACCTGAAAGCCGCGAAGGACGACCGGCTCAGTATTTTCCGCGTGTTCGAACGGCACGAAGACGAGATCATTCTGGGCGAGGACGACGCCCATCTCGATTTCCGCGTGTCGGTTCTCGTGCAGCCTGCCGCCGAGGATCGGCCCCGGCAACTGATACTCACTACGCTCGTCTTCTACAATCGTCTGCTGGGCCGCGCCTATCTCGGCGTGATCGCGCCTTTCCATCGCCTCGTCGTGCGAGCCTCGCTCGACCAGGCACAGAAGCTCGGATGGCCCGGCCGATAGCGGCGAAGACGAGGCATCGCGATCCGTTTCCACCGGATCCACCGGATCATCGCACGCCCGCTCGCCGCCAGGTGGGCGCAGAGCATGTCGATATCGCCAGGTCCGCTACATCAAGTCGATGGCGGCAGAATCGCCCGAGGCGGCGATCACCTCGGGCTGCCATTCGGCGGAGGGCCTGGCGATGCGGCCTGAGCGGTCGAGCCCCTCCATCAGCGCCCACCAGTTCGGATCGTCCTGCCCGAACTCGACGCGCGTGCCGTCGTCGAAGCGCAGCATCAGGACAACGATGTCGCCTACGAAGATGTCGCGCAGTTCGGCCCGCGCGCCGACGAGCACAGTGAAGGGCAGCCGCTTTTCCGTGCCGTTCGGGAAAACCAGCCGCACACCATCGGTCTCGATGTACCTCGCTGGCTCATGGCGGCGGGCGAAGCGGGTCAATCGTGCGTTGATGCGATCAATCCAGCCCATCTGCGGATCCACATGTCGCTGACGATACCTGACGCCGCCGTCGCGGCCGGCGCTGATTCCGGCATTTTACGGTTCGCGGTCCGAGCGATGTCTCGCCGCATCAAAGGTTCTTGCTCCGAAGCCACGCACGGAGCGCTTCGATGTGCCGGGCCTTGCATTCCAGCGGCAACCAGTGTCCCGCCGGCATCGTCGTCACGGTCAGGTCCGCGCATGCCGCACGCATGGGGTCGCCCTGGCGATTTCCGGTGATGCTGCAAATCTGATCGAATTCGCCGTTGACGAACAGTACCGGCTGCGACAGACGGCCGCCATCCGGCGCGCTGCGTGCGTAAGCGATGTTGGCCTCATCGTTCAGATACCACGCGCAGGCGGGACGGAAGCCATGCGTATCGAACGACGCTACCAGCGCGTCAAAGTCCGCCGGCGGCCACAGAGCCGGATCGGGGCGAGTCGGCGGCGCACGATGCGCGGCACCGAACCGCCCTCCGTTGCGCGTGACGACCGCATTCGACGACACCTTGCCGATCCCGTCAGGGTCGCCCGGTCGAAAAATCGACGCCAGCGATGCTGTCCGGTCCGCATCCAGGTCGGCTACCGCCGCGTCGAAATGCGTCGTGTAGTAGCGGTAGTAGTCCCACTGGCCATCGGGATACGCGTCGGCAGGATAAATCGTCCGGTCGATCAGCGGAACGACCGTGCTCAGCGCGTGCCCGTCGGGTTGATAGGCCAGCGACGTCAGCACGACGCCACGGCTGCGCTCGCGCTCATGTGCGGACAACTCGGCGGCCACGACGCTACCCCAATCGTGCCCCACCCAGATCGCAGGCTCGCCGCCGAGATGATCGTGGAGTTCGGTCATGTCCTTCACAACGGCCTCGATGGTATAGGCGTCGTGGGCTTCAGGCGCAAAAGAGCCGCCGTAGCCGCGCAGATCCGGCGCAACGCAGTGCCAGCCGTCGGCGGCAAAGGCCTCCATCTGGGCGCGCCACATCAAGCTCAAGCTCGGCCAGCCATGCAGAAAAAATATCGGCGGTCCCTCGGCCGGCCCGCTCTCGAGATAGTGCGTCGGCCGACCCGTCACGTCGAGCGTGCGCGATACCAGCGAGTGTCGAGATGTCTCCGTCATGATCCGAAGCTCCGGTTGATTTCAGAGGTTTGCCGAAGGCGAAAGGGCTGCCGTTCGCCGGGCTACTTGCGTTCGATCATCAGCGCCACACCCACCAACGCGATGCCGCCGGCCATCAGCTTCACGCGCGTCAACGGCTCGTGCAGCAAAAGCGCCGAGAGACCCAGCGCGATCACCGGCGCCGCATAGTTGAAGGTGTTGGCGAGCGTCGTCGAGACCCGGGCGTTGAGCGTCAGGAACACGGCGTAACCGATCAGCGTGCTCGCCACGACGAGAAACGCGAGTGCAGCCCATGCCGCCGGCGATACGCGCGCAAGATGCGTCGTCGCAGCGATCCCCGACACGGCGACGATCGCGCCGAGCACCGCACCGGCCGATATCAGCTGTATCGCCAAGCCGATGACGGGATCGCGAGGCAACGCCAGTCGCGGCGCGAGCAGCGATCCGGCTGCCCACGCGGCCGTCCCGGCAAGCGCAAGTGCGGCGCCCATCGGGCGGAAGTCGCCGCCGGTGGCAGAGGTCCAGCCCATCAGCGCGAGACCGGCAAAGCCGATGGCGACCCCGGCGACCTGACGGCCTCTCAGCGGCCGATGAAACACCGCCCATGCGAACAACGCCAGAAAGAGCGGCGAAGACGAACCGAATACCGCGGCCACCCCTGCCGGCAGAAAATGCGTGCCCCAGATCGCGAGCGCCTGGCTGGCCACCAGCATGATGACGCCGATCGACGCCGCCCCACCCGACTCGCGGACCGACGCAGGCGAACGGCGCCAGCGAGCCAGCGCGAAAGGCGCAACGACCAGCGCCGCAAGCGAGAAGCGCAATGTCGCCACCATCAGCGGATGCAACGCGTTCCCGGCGACCTTGAAAGCCAGGAAATTGGCGCCGTTGTAAAACCATTGATAGCCGACGGCGAGCGCGACCCAGCCGCGGCGGGCGCTCCAACTGACATGGGTCGTGGTTGCCGCCGTCACGGGCTACCCTTCCGCCCGCCGAGTGCGGCGATCGTCACCTCCTTGCTGCGGAGGCACAGGCTCCTGAAATGCTCGATATAAGGGGCTGCCATGGGGCTGTTTCTGTCGATGACCTCGTATGCGATTGCTTCAATGCTAGCGAGCACTTCGTTATCCCGATAATGTGGAGTTTCTATCGCCGTTATCCGCTTATTGAATAACCGCGTTACGCCAGCTTTACTTCTGCAATGGATCGAGCCGGAACTCACGGAGGCGCCAGTGGACTCCCGTCTTATCGAGTACTTCTTGCGTGTGGCCGAACTCGGCAGTATCAACAAGGCCGCCATCGACTTGAGGCTCTCCCAGCCGGCGCTGTCGCGCCACATCGCGCTGCTCGAGCATCAACTTCGCGCGAAGCTCTTTACGCGAACGCGCGGCGGCGTTCAGCCGACCGAGGCCGGCATGCTGCTGGCGGAGCGAGCAAGACCCATTCTTCGTCAGTTGACCTCCCTGGTCGAGCAGGTCGGCGACCGCGCCGCGGGCCAGTTGGCGATAGGCGTCGCACCGTCCTGGCGCAATCTCTTCACAACGAATTTCGTGGCGCGGTTGGTCGCCGACTATCCGCGCGTGAGGCTTCGTGTTCACGAGGGCGTGAGCCACGAGCTGCGCGACGTCATGCATTCCGGCATGCTGGATCTCGCTATCGTCCCGTTCGAAGCGTCGCCGCCGCAGGGCTATGTCCATACACCCCTCGTTCGGGAGCCCCTCGTTCTCGTGAGCGCCAGGGACGCCGGCTTGAGGCCCGACAAGGCGGTGCCGTTGGCGCGTCTCGGCGATCGCAAACTCGCGCTGGCGGGAAAACAGAACGTCATCCGCTCGACCATCGAGCACGCGATGGTCCGTCGCAACTTCGAGCTCGACATCCTGTTCGAACTCGACGCGATGCATCTCTCGATGGAACTCGCCCGGCGAGGTATCGCCGACACCGTCACGCCATGTTGCGCGGTCAGCGGCAATGCGTTCTGGGAAGATTCGATCTCGTGGAGTCCGATCCGGGGCGCGTACATCACCTGGGCGCTCTGTGAAAATACGGCGCGCTCGCATTCGCAAGCGGTGCTCGAGGGGAAACGGATGATCGTCGGGATAGTCGACGAAATCGTCGACAGCCGAACCTGGCGCGGGGCCGAGCGCCTGAACGCGAATATCGACCCGCTGTTCGTGGAAAGGGGCGGTTGAATCCGCAAGCACGCTGCCGGCACGTGGGAGCAGCATCCACGCGAAGCCGCGGATCGCCCAGTACCACGCACATGACAATCGCATCGACCCCCTGTCGTGCGTTTTCAAGCGTTCGAGGCGCACCTCGGTGCTACCGCTACGTCGCCAAGCCCGGCGCGTTGGGCAGCTCGCCGGCTCCTTCTTACCCATGCGCCTGCATCGCGGTATAGCGCGTGGCCGTAACCGGCTTCAAATCGACTTCGGACACCGTTTTGGGTATTGAGACCCGACAACGCGCCAATCGGCACCGCCCCGCACTCCCATCCCACCCCAATAATTCCCCTTGACGCCCTATCTTTCGATATATATCTTTAGATATGTTTTACGACATATAGGACACGATCATGCGACACAACCACTTCCGCGGCCATGCCCGATGCGACGGTCATGGTGCGCATGCCCGCCCCGACTGGTTCGCCGGTCTCTGGTACGCGATCGGCCGCCACCGTCGCGGTCACGATGGGTTCGGTGGCGGCCCGTTCGGCGGCCGGGGCGGGCGCGGCGGCTTTGGCGATTTCGGCGACGACGGCATGCCGCGCGGCCGCCAGTTCAGCTCCGACGATCTCCAGCTGCTGCTGCTCGCGCTGCTGGCCGAACAGCCGAGCCACGGCTACGAACTGATCAAGGCGCTCGACACGCGCTCGAACGGTTTTTACAGCCCGAGCCCCGGCATGGTGTATCCGGCGCTCACGTATCTCGAGGAAGTCGGCTTCGTCGCGTCGCAAGCGGAAGGCAACCGCAAGCGCTATGCGCTGACCGACGCAGGCCGCGCACATCTCGACGCGCAGCGCGAGCGCGTCGACACGCTGTTCGCGCGCCTCACGCACCTCGCTCGCAAGATGGAATTCATGCGCCGCGCGTTCGCCGGCGAATCGGCGGGCAGCGAAGCGCAGGACGAGTCGCAGGCCGGCTGGCTGCCGGAATTCGTCGAGGCGCGTCTCGCCCTCAAGCGCGCGCTGCTGCACAAGAGCGCCGCCGATGCCGACGAACAGCGCCGCATCGCGGCCATCATGCGCCGCGCGACGGCCGAAATCGAGGGCGGCACCGGCGCGTGATCCGCGCCGCCGCCCCACCACTCAAGGAGAACGGATCGATGCAGAACACGTCCGAGCGCACCGTCACCCGCGTGCGCCACCCCCTCAAGTTCCGCCTGCTGCAGGTGCTGCGCGTGCATACCGTGACGCCGCATCTGCTGCGCGTCACGCTCGGCGGCCCCGACCTCGCCGATTTCGAATCCGCGTCGTTCGACGATCACGTGAAGGTCTTTTTCCCGCCACCGGGCGCGCAGCGGCCCGCGCTGCCGACGCTCGGCGCGAACGGCCCCGAGTTTCCGGAAGGCGAACCCAAACCGGTCGCGCGCGACTTCACGCCGCGCCGCTTCGACCGCGCCGCCTGCGAACTCGATCTGGAATTCGTGTTGAACCATCCGGGCCCTGCCTCGCAATGGGCCGCACAGGCGCGCGTCGGCCAATGGCTCGGCATCGGCGGCCCGCGCGGTTCGTTCGTCGTCCCGACCGATTTCGACTGGCATCTGCTGATCGGCGACGATACGGCGCTGCCGGCCGTCGCGCGGCGTCTCGAGGAATTGCCGGCCGGTGCGCGGGCGGCAGTCGTGCTGGAAGTCGCGGATCGCACCGCGCAGATCTCGTTCGATACGCGCGCCGACGTGCATGAAATCTGGCGCTTTCGCGCCGAAGCCGACACGGCGAACGGCGACGCGCTGCTCGATGCCGTGCGCGACCTGCCGCTGCCGTCGTCCGGCGACGGCTACGTCTGGGCGGCCGGCGAAGCGCTGTCGATGCGCGCGGTGCGTCAGCACCTGACCGGCGAACGCGGTGTCGACAAGTCGCGTATCCGCGCGTCGGCCTACTGGAAACGCGGCGCGGCGGCCGTGCACGAAACGCTGGAAGACTGACCGGAGAATGGGCGCCCGCTTGCCGGGCGGCTGAAACAATCGTGGCGCCGGCGCAGCGGCGGGCTTGGCATCGGCATCGCGGCTGGTATATATCTACGTCTGCGACGCCGCTGTCGGGCGACAGCCGCCGCAGCCCGCCCAGGAGCGCCCGGTCATGACAAAAGAAAGCCACGCTTCGCCTTTCCTTCGCCACCTGAAGATCGCCGGTTATTGCGGCCTCGCCGCAGTCGTTCTCGCGCTGTTCGTCGCGATGTGCGCGATCCTGACGGAAAGCGCCCGCGACCGCGATGCCGCGCGGCATCCGGCCGATACGCCCGAACTGCACGACGCGGGCGGCGGCCCGTCCGCCTCGGCCGAATCGGCCCGCACAGCCGGCTCGTCCGGCTGACCGCGTCCTGCCGCTTTCTTTCGCTTACGGCGCCTGCCGGCGCCCCATCACGGCCGCGTACACCAAATCGCCAAGCCGTTCGAGCAGCGCGGTCACGCGTTGCCCGTACAGGTGCGCGGCCAGCGCGCCCGCCGTGCCGACCAGCACGCCACCCGCCATGTCGAACGGCCAGTGCACGCCCGCATAGATACGCCCCCATGCGATCGCGACGGCCATCGCGGCCATCACGAAACCGGTGACCCGCGTCGTGCCGCCGAGCAGCAGCCCGACCGCCATGCTCCACGCGAACGTCATGTGATCGCTCGGAAACGAGCTGTCCGGCGCGTGCGGAATCAGCTGCGTGCCGACGCCGGCCATGAACGGGCGCGGCGAGAACCACACATGCCCGAGCAGCTGCGCGAGCGCGAGCGCCACGCACACGCCCACGCCGGCTTCGATCGCCTGGCGCCGCGCGGGACGCGCGCCGACGATCCAGGTCAGCAGCAGCATCGCGGGCAGCGCATAGACGAGCCAGTCGGCGGCAAAGATCGCGAGGCGGGCGACGCCCGGGTGCGGTGCACCCCCGGCATTGATGGCGGAAAAGAGGGCGAGATTGAGGTTCTGCATGAATCCGGTTGCGTGGCGCGTAAAAGATCGGCCGGTTGCCCGGCCGGAGGCGAACGAATGCTAGGGCGTGGCCGCTTAAGCGATGCTTAACGCGGCAGCCGCTCGAACCAAGGCCGAGCGGTGAACGCACTTAGAGCCTGCACTGCAACACAAGTTCACACAATTGTCATATTGCCGCGCGAACGTCCCCGTAAAAGCTCACCACGCCTCCCGTAAAGGCTCACCTTTTTCACATGATGGCGTCATCGACACGTGCCACCATCGCCCGGCCGGCGTGCCGTCAGGCCGTTTGCATCGTTCATCTCAATATTTACGCGTCGAATTATTCGAAATCGGCAACAATTAATTCCAGATGCGGCATCGCACAACGGCAACGCACAGGCATACGATTACGACCACTCATCCACGAAGCGATCAACAACAAGGAGTCCGCATGAAACCCAGCGATGTCCGATCGAAAGCGTTTGCGATGCCGTTGACCAGCCCTGCGTTCCCGATGGGCCCGTACCGTTTCGTCGATCGTGAGTTTCTGATCATCACGTACCGCACCGATCCGGACCGCCTCCGCGAAATCGTCCCCGAGCCGCTGCAGGTCACCGAGCCGCTCGTGCATTACGAATTCATCCGCATGGCCGATTCGACCGGCTTCGGCGATTACACCGAAAGCGGCCAGGTGATCCCCGTCGAATACAACGGCCAGGCGGGCGGCTATACGCTGGCGATGTATCTCGACGATCACCCGCCGATCGCCGGCGGCCGCGAGCTGTGGGGCTTCCCGAAGAAGCTCGCGTCGCCCACGCTGCACGTGAACACCGATCACATCCTGGGCACGCTCGACTACGGCAAGGTGCGCGTCGCGACCGGCACGATGGGCTACAAGCACAAGGAGCTCGACATCGACGAGCAGACGAAGCGGCTCGCCGGCCCCAATTTCCTGCTGAAGATCATCCCGCACGTCGACGGCACCGCACGCGTCTGCGAACTGGTGCGCTATTACATGCAGGACATCAAGATGAAGGGCGCGTGGACGGGCCCCGCATCGCTCGAGCTGGCGCCGCACGCGCTCGCGCCGGTGGCCGATCTGCCCGTGCTCGAGATCGTCGAAGCGCGCCACCTCGTCGCGGATTTGACGCTGGGCCTCGGCGAAGTCGTCTACGATTACCTGGCCCAGTAACACGTCCGTAGTCCTTCTCCCTGTCAATCCTTTCACCACGGGAATTCGAACATGAGCAACCTGAATGGCAAGACCGCCGTCGTCACGGGCGCCGCGAGCGGCATCGGCAAGGAAATCGCGCTGGAGCTGGCCAAGGCAGGCGCGGCCGTCGCGATCGCCGACCTGAACCAGGACGGCGCGAACGCGGTCGCCGACGAGATCAACAAGGCAGGCGGCAAGGCGATCGGCGTCGCGATGGACGTGACCAGCGAGGAAGCCGTGAACACCGGCATCGACAAGGTGGCCGAAGCGTTCGGCTCGATCGACATCCTCGTGTCGAACGCCGGTATCCAGATCGTCAACCCGATCGAGAACTATTCGTTCTCCGACTGGAAGAAGATGCAGGCGATCCACGTGGACGGCGCGTTCCTGACGACGAAGGCCGCGCTCAAGCACATGTACAAGGACGATCGCGGCGGCGTCGTGATCTACATGGGCTCGGTGCACTCGCACGAAGCGTCGCCGCTGAAGTCGGCGTACGTGACGGCCAAGCACGGGCTGCTCGGCTTGGCGCGCGTGCTGGCGAAGGAAGGCGCGAAGCACAACGTGCGCTCGCACGTCGTGTGTCCGGGCTTCGTGCGCACGCCGCTGGTCGACAAGCAGATTCCGGAGCAGGCGAAGGAGCTCGGCATCAGCGAAGAGGAAGTGATCAAGAAGGTGATGCTCGGCAACACGGTCGACGGCGTGTTCACGACGGTGCAGGACGTCGCGCAGACGGTGCTGTTCCTGTCGGCATTCCCGAGCGCCGCGCTCACGGGCCAGTCGTTCATCGTCAGCCACGGCTGGTTCATGCAGTAACGCCGACGCTTCCCCGACGGCAGGCGCTTTTCCGCGCCGCCGTCATTCCTGCGATGGCGTGCCGTCGGCGATCGACGCCACGCCCTCCATCACCGCCGTCCACGGCGGGATTTCTCGGAGCAACTGATGAAACCGCACGCGCGTACAGAAAAGCAGGCCGTCGATGCGGCGGACCTGCACCACGAAGCCGGTGCGCCGGCCGCTGCGCGGTCGCTGCCGTACGAAACGATCGCGCTCGTCCTGCAAGGCGGCGGCGCGCTCGGCGCGTATCAGGCCGGCGTATTCGAAGGGCTGCATGAAGCAGGCATTCCGCTCGACTGGATCGCGGGCATCTCGATCGGCGCGCTCAATACCGCGCTGATCGCCGGCAACGCGCCCGAGCATCGCGTCGAGCGCCTGCGCGAATTCTGGGAAACGATCTGCCAGCCGGCGTTCTTTCCGGCGATTCCGGCCGCGTTCGAATTCGCGCTGTTCAACAGCATCGATCAAATCCGCACGTTCTTCACCGCGTCGCAGGCCGCCAGCGCGATGATGCAGGGCCAGCAGGGCTTCTTCGTGCCGCGCTTTCCGCCGCCGCTGCCCGGCGTGTCCGACCATCCGGAAAAAATCAGCTGGTACGACACGTCGGCGCTGCGCACGACGCTGCTGAAACTGTGCGACTTCGACCGGATCAATTCGGGCGAGACGCGCGTGTCGGTCGGCGCGGTCAACGTCGGCACCGGCAACTTCGTGTACTTCGACAACTCGCGCATCCGTCTCGCGCCCGAGCATTTCATGGCGTCCGGTGCGTTGCCGCCCGCGTTCCCGCCCGTCGAGATCGACGGCGAGTACTACTGGGACGGCGGCGTCGTGTCGAACACGCCGCTGATGGAAGTACTCCGCGCCCGGCCGCGCCGCGACACGCTCGCGTTCCAGGTCGATCTGTGGAGCGCGCGCGGGCCGCTGCCGCGCACGATGGCCGACGTCGCCGAGCGCACGAAGGACGTGCAGTATTCGAGCCGCACGCGTTTCGTCACCGATACGCTGCAGCGCGAACAGCGCTACCGCAACGTGCTGCGCCACGTGCTCGACCAGGTGCCGGAAGAGCAGCGCAAGAACGACCCGTGGTGCGTCGAGGCCGAAGAGATGTCGAGCGGGAAGAAGTACAACATCCAGCATCTGATCTATCAGCAGAAAGCGTACGAGCATCACTACAAGGACTATCAGTTCGGTCTGTCGACGATGCGCGACCACTGGTCCGCGGGTCTCGACGACATCCGCAAGACGCTCGCGGTGAAGGACGGCCTCGCGCTGCCCGTCAACGACGCGGGCTTCGTCACGCACGACATTCACCGCCGCCGGTAATGCCGTGTGCAACGGGCCGGCGCGCTGCATGCGCCGGCCCGTCCTCCTTTCCGATTCGACATGCCGATTTTCATTGCGCTATTCGCGCTCATCGCCCTGGGATGGGGCGCCGTTCACCTGTTTCACGTCATCGCCGCGCAGTTCGGCCAGCCGGTCGCGATCGCGGCCGCCGTGCTGGCCGCCGCGCTCCTGATCGCACTGATCGCATGGTGGCTCAAGCGCCGCCGCGACATCGCACCGAACACGAAGGAACAAGGCTGGACGCATATCGTGCATCGCGCATGGGGCGAGTTGCGCGTGTCCGCGACGCAAGGGCTGCTGTGGCTGTCGCATGACGGCGCGGACGGCCGCTATACGCTGTCGCAGCTCGACGGTTGCGAGGCCGCGCCGATCGACGGCCGCTGGCATCTCGTCGTGCGCGTGCGCGACGCCGTGCGCGGCGAATGGAAGCTGCCGATGATGGACAAGCGCGATGCGCAGCGCTGGGCGCGCGTGCTGATGCTCGCGAAGGACAACCGGCTCTGAACGCGCGTGCGGGCCGCACGGCCCAGCCGCGCGACGACCCGCTATCGCGCGCCGAGCGCCCGCAGCGCATCGAGCACGTGCTGCGTCGCCCGTTCGACCGGGCCTGCTCGATGGGCAATCCCCAACTCGCGCCACAACGCCGGGCGTAGCGGCCGCATGACGATGCGCGCATCCGGCAACGGGGCGCCTGCCTCGTGCGGCAGCAGCGTCGCGCCGTAACCTGCGGCGACCAGGCTCTTGATCGCATCGTTGTAGTTGAGCGCGATCCGCGGCTCGGGCCGGTGGCCGCCGAGCGCGAACCATTCGGTCGTGAGCCGCGACAGGCGCGTCGTCGCATCGTTGAGAATCAGCGGCCGCGCGGCCAGATACGCGGGCGTCACCCGGGCCGGAAGCGGCCAGTCCGCGGGCAGGAAAGCCATCACCGGATCGCGGCGCCACGGGCGGATCGTCAGCCCCGCGACCGGCGCTTGCGGCAGCGCGACCAACCCGACATCGAGCGTGCCTTGTGCAATCCGCGACAGCGTGTCGTGCGACGTGAGCACCGCGATCTGCACATCGATATCCGGATGCTGTGCGCGCAATCCGGCCACCGCCTGCGGCAACAGATGCGCGATCGCCCCGGTCGATGCGCCGAGGCGTACGCGCCCGGTCAATCCCTGCACCTGTCGCTGCACGTCGTCCAGCGTGGATTCGACTTCCGCCAGCAGACGCCGCGCCCGCTCCACCAGCACTTCGCCGATCACGGACGGGCGCACGTTGCCGCGGGTACGCGACAGCAGCGGCGCGCCGACGCGGCTTTCCAGCTCGGCGACATGCAGGCTGACGGTCGGCGGGGCGAGATGAAGCCATTGCGCCGCCGCCACGAAGGAGCCCTGGTCCGCGATCGCGACCAGCGTACGCAGGCGGTCCAGACTGATCTCGCGCATCACACACCTCTCGTTCAGAAAAGCTGAATCGGACGATCAGCAAATTCAACTTTTCCTATTCTAGGCGTTCGGTGGACGATACGGTTTCCCCCGACGACCGAACGCGACGAACACGACCATCATGCGCTTCCCCACCATCTTCATCGACGGCGACCAGGGCACGACCGGGTTGCAGATTCACGCGCGTCTGCGCGAGCGCACCGACGTGCGGCTGCTCACGCTTCCCGCCGCCGAACGCAAGGACCCCGCGCGGCGCGCCGACGCACTCAACGCGTGCGATATCGCGATCCTGTGCCTGCCCGACGCGGCCGCGCGCGAAGCGGTCGGCTTCATCCGGAATCCGGCAGTACGCGTGATCGACGCCAGTTCAGCTCACCGCACGCAACCCGAATGGGTCTACGGCTTCCCCGAGATGGCCGACGGACAGGCGCGACACATTGCGCAGGCGAAGCGCGTGACCAATCCGGGCTGCTATCCGACGGGCGCGATCGGCCTGCTTCGCCCGCTCCTGCAGGCAGGGCTGCTGCCGCGCGACTACCCGGTGAGCATCCATGCGGTGTCCGGTTATTCGGGCGGCGGGCGGGCCGCCGTCGATGCATTCGAAGCGGGCGACGCCGCCGCACGCGCGTTGCCGCTGCAGGTCTACGGCCTCGCTCTCGAGCACAAGCACGTGCCCGAGATCCGGCAGCACGCGGGGCTCGCGCACCGCCCGTTCTTCGTGCCGGCCTACGGTGCCTATCGGCAAGGCATCGTGCTCACCATCCCGATCGAGCTGCGCCTGCTGCCGGCCGGGGTGACGGGCGAGCGGTTGCATGCCTGTCTCGCGCATCACTACGCGGATGCGCGTCACGTCGACGTGATGCCGCTCGCGGACGCACGCGCGGCAACGCATCTCGATCCGCAAGCGTTGAACGGCACCAATGATCTGCGGCTCGGCGTGTTCGTCAACGCAGACGGCACCCAGGTGCTGCTGTCCGCCGTGTTCGACAATCTCGGCAAAGGGGCATCCGGCGCCGCCGTGCAGAATCTCGACTTGATGCTCGGCGCGCGACACGCGGCGTGATGCGCCCGCAGGCACCGTCGACGGTGCCTGCGCACGCCCCCGTAAAAGCTCACCTTTAGCCGATTTCAGGCCGTATCGTCACCCGCGGCGGCATCCAGGCCGGCCAGCGCCTCCACCAGAAAATCCACGCACACACGCACCTTCGCCGACGCCGCGACGCGTTCCGGATACACGGCCCAGATGTTCGCGGGCTGGATCGCATCCGGCAGCACGCGGCACAATGCGCCGCCCTCGATCAGCGGCCGGGCCTCCCAGATCGAGCGCAGCACGATGCCGCGCCCGGCCAGCGCCCATTGCACGGCCACCTCGCCATGGTTCGTCGACAGCGCGCCGCCGACCTTCACCGTCGCCGTTTCGCCGCGCACGTTCAGTCGCCATACGCCGAACGGATGATCGCGCTCCTTGATCGCGAGACAGTCGTGCGAGGCCAGATCCGCGAGCGAGCGCGGCGTCCCGCGGCGGGCGAGATAGTCGGGCGACGCACACAGCACGCGATGGTTCGCCGCAAGGCGGCGCGCGATCAGATGATCGGCGATCTCGTCGCCGATGCGCACGTCGAGGTCGTAGCCTTCGCCGGCAACATCGACGAGCCGGTCGAACAGATCGAGCCGCACGTTCAGTTGCGGATAGCGCGCGCTGAAGTCGAGCAGCGCCGGCGCGACGACGTGCCGGCCGAAGCCGAAGCTGCTCGACATGCGCAGCGTGCCGCGCGGCACCGTGCGCGTGGTCGACACGTCCTCGACGAGATGATCGACGTCGTCGAGAATCTTTTCGGCGCGCGCGAGCACGCGTTCGCCGGCTTCGGTGACCGTCATGCGGCGTGTCGATCGATGCAGCAGGCGCGTGCCGAGCTGCGCCTCGAGCATCGCGACGCGCTTGCTGACGTACGCGGGCGACACCGCGAGCTGCTCGGCGGCCGCGCTGAAGCTCGCGAGGCGGACGACCACGCTGAACACGCGCAGATCGTCGAGGTTCGGCGATTTATTCACGATTCGTGGAAAGTCGATTAACTTTTGCGCGATTTTAATCCATATGGAAATAAATAGAATGGCGTGACGGGCCGCTGCCTTCCCGACAGCCGGCCGAACAGCCAAGGAGATTTGCATGACCGACAGGACTTACAGGATTGCCGTGATCCCCGGCGACGGCATCGGCCGCGAAGTGATGCCCGAGGGCCTGCGCGTGCTCGACGCCGTGACCGCGCGCTTCGGCGTGCGTTTCGACTTCGTCGAGATCGACTGGGCGAGCTGCGACTACTACGCGCAGCACGGCACGATGATGCCGGACGACTGGAAAGCGCAACTGTCGGGCATGGATGCGATCCTGTTCGGCGCGGTCGGCTGGCCGGCGACGGTGCCCGATCACATTTCGCTGTGGGGCTCGCTGCTGAAATTCCGCCGCGAATTCGACCAGTACATCAACCTGCGGCCCGCGCGCCTGTTCGACGGCGTACCGTCACCGCTCGCCGGCCGCCGCGCGGGCGACATCGATTTCATGATCGTGCGGGAGAACACCGAGGGCGAATATTCGTCGGTCGGCGGCACGATGTTCGAAGGCACCGAGCGCGAAGTCGTGATGCAGCAGTCGATCTTCACGCGGCACGGCACCGAGCGCGTGCTGAAATTCGCGTTCGAGCTCGCGCAGCGGCGCGCGAAGCGCGTCACCGTCGCGACGAAAAGCAACGGCATCGCGATCAGCATGCCGTGGTGGGATGCGCGCGCGGCCGAGATGGCCGAACGCTATCCGGAGATCGCGGTCGACAAGCAGCACATCGACATCCTGTGTGCGCGATTCGTCCTGCAGCCGGATCGCTTCGACGTCGTCGTCGCATCGAATCTGTTCGGCGACATCCTGTCGGATCTCGGGCCGGCCTGTACGGGCACGATCGGCATCGCGCCGTCGGCGAACCTGAACCCCGACCGTACGTTCCCGTCGCTGTTCGAACCCGTGCACGGTTCGGCGCCCGACATCGCGGGGCAGTACATCGCGAACCCGATCGCGATGATCTGGTCGGCCGCGATGATGCTCGACTTCCTCGGTAACGGTACGGGCCGCGAGCGCGACGCGCACGATGCGATCGTCGCCGCGATCGAGGACGTGCTGCGCACGGGGCCGCGGACGCGCGATCTCGGCGGCCACGCGGGCACGCAGGAAGTGGGCGAGGCGATCGCCGCGCGGATTGCGGGGTGAGTGAGGGGCGCGCCCGGCGTTCGCGCGGGGCAGCGCTGCACGGCGCTCGAGAACCCGTCTGCGGTGAGCGACACGCGATGCGGTTACGCACTTGTGCGGATGCCGCCGATGCGTCGGCGGTGATATCCAACGGTGAGCAACGGCACATCGCAACGCGCACGGCTCGTGAGGTTGTTCCTTGAAAGTCGAAGGACGATCCGATCGGTGAGTTGCACGGCGCGCTCGCCCACACCGATCGTCGATGCACGATCGCTTCGGCGCGATCGGTGAGATGCATCGCGCAGGGAAGCACACCGCAACACTCCGACGCATGCATCGCTTGACTCGTGCGATGTCGCGTCGATCTGTTCAACGCACACAGCTCGACGCGACATTTCACCTCGTCCCGAAAAATCTCACCTTCGGCGGCCGGCTCCCGAATTTCCTCACCATTGAATCCGGCCGATGCGTTCGTCGATCCGTCGAACGCAGACGCGCATCACAGCCCGAGGTCGGACAGTCCCGGATGATCGTCCGGACGACGGCCGAGCGGCCAGCGATAAAGACGGTCCGCCTCGCGAATCGGCAGATCGTTGATGCTCGCGTGACGATGCGCCATCAGGCCGTTTTCATCGAACTCCCAGTTCTCGTTGCCGTACGAACGGAACCAGTTGCCCGCATCGTCATGCCACTCGTACGCAAAGCGCACCGCGATGCGGTTGCCGCCGAACGCCCACAGCTCCTTGATCAGGCGGTAGTCGAGTTCGCGCGTCCACTTCCGCTGCAGCAGCCCGACGATCTCGTCGCGGCCCGTCACGAACTCCGCGCGATTGCGCCAGCGGCTTTGCGGCGTATAGGCGAGCGACACGCGTTGCGGGTCGCGCGTGTTCCATGCGTCCTCGGCGGCGCGCACCTTCTGGCGCGCCGTTTCGAGCGTGAACGGCGGAACGGGCGGACGAACTTCGGGGGAAGCGGACATGGGTTGCTCCTGTTCAGGGTTCGGGCTGCGCATGCACGCAGCCGGGTGGATTCGCTGCGTCGGCTACCGCGATACGGTATCGAGCAGCAGTTCAGCCGTCGCGCGCGCATCGCGCGCGGCGTTTGCATCGCCACTGACGAGCGCCACGCCGATCGCGCCGTCGATCAACACGAGCCACTGACGCGCGATGCGTGCGAGCCCGCGGCGCTCGATGCCGGTTTCATCGGCAAGGGCGTCGAAGCGCTCGCGCACGAACGCCAGCAGGCGCGCCTTGTGCATGCGGGCGACGACGCGCACGGGATCGTCGGCGTCGGGTATCTCGCCTGACGCATTCAGGAACGCGCAGCCGTGAAAGTCGGGCTGCCCGAACCAGTCGCGCAGCACGTCGAACATGCCGAGCAGCTGCGCGCGCGGCGCCTTGCCGCGCGCCAGCGTGGCGTCGACGAACCAGCGCATCCAGCGCTCGTCGCGACGTTCGAGCGCGGCGACCACCAACGCCTCTTTCGATTCGAAATGCGAATAAAAGCTCTTTCGTGCCGCACCGGATCGCTTGACGATCGCATCGACGCCCGTCGCATGGATGCCGCCCGAATAGATCAGCGCTTCGGCCGCGTCGAGCAGCCGGTCGCGAACGCTGGGTTCGCCGGAGGTGTCGGGAGATGTGTTCATGGGTTTACGGTAGAACGATCGTTCTCCGTCGTCAATACCCGGATGAAATGGCCCTGCCGGTGGGAGGGGCGAATCGTGGCCGACGCGCCGGCGCGTCAAGTCGAGCCCTCGGCCCGACACTGCGGAGCGAAGGGTGAACGGACCAGGTAGCGGTCTACGCACCGATCGAGATCGACCGATGTCGATCGCATCGTGCATCAGTGAGTCGCGACGCTGCGTGCGACTCACGGTCGATGTGCCGGATCGGCACGATATCGCACACGGTGGCATGCGAGCGCTCGCACGCCAAGCGAAGCGGGGGAGGGTGCGGAAGAGGAGAAACGGGCGCCGAATGGCGTGACGGAAACGAGCGGCGCGCGTGTCGACAGGTGAAGCGAACGTGCCATTACCCGTCACCGACGTGGGATCGTCTGGCGATTCGGCGCGCAGACACGGCTCCCGAATATTCTCACCTCAAGCGTCGAATCGCGCTTCCGAGGTTCGACGGTGCGCGTACGAACGAACACGGGGCAGGCGGCGAATGCGCCGCGCTGCCCCGTCTCGACACGCGGCTCAGACCGTCCAGTCGAGAATCACCTTGCCGCTTTCGCCGGACAGCATCGCGGCGAAGCCTTGCTCGTAGTCGTCGGCCGCGAAGCGATGCGTGATGATCGGCGACAGGTCGAGGCCGCTTTGCAGCATCGCGACCATCTTGTACCAGGTCTCGAACATTTCGCGGCCGTAGATGCCCTTGATCTCGAGCCCCTTGAAGATCACCTGATTCCAGTCGATCGCCGTCTGCGCGGGCGGGATGCCGAGCAGCGCGACCTTGCCGCCGTGATTCATCGCCTCGAGCAGGCTCGTGAACGCGCTCGGCACGCCGGACATCTCGAGACCGACGTCGAAGCCTTCGGTCATGTGCAGGTCGGCCATGACGTCGCGCAGCGACTCGCGCGCGACGTTGACCGCGCGCGTCGCGCCCATCTTGCGCGCGAGCGAAAGCCGATAGTCGTTGATGTCGGTGATGACGACGTTGCGCGCGCCGACGTGCTTCGCGATCGCGACGGCCATGATGCCGATCGGGCCCGCGCCGGTGATCAGCACGTCTTCGCCGACCAGATTGAACGACAGCGCCGTATGCGTCGCGTTGCCGAACGGATCGAAGATCGACGCGAGATCGTCGGAGATCTCCGGCGGAATCTTGAACGCGTTGAACGCCGGAATCGCCAGGTATTCGGCGAACGCGCCTTCGCGGTTCACGCCGACGCCCACCGTGTTGCGGCACAGATGCCGGCGCCCGGCGCGACAGTTGCGGCAAAAACCGCACGTGATGTGACCTTCGCCGGACACGCGATCGCCGATCGCGAAACCGCGCACTTCCTGCCCCATCTCGACGATCTCGCCGACGTATTCGTGGCCGACGTGCATCGGCACCGGAATCGTCTTCTGCGCCCAGTCGTCCCACTTCCAGATATGGATATCGGTGCCGCAGATCGCCGTGCGGCGGATCTTGATCAGCACGTCGTTGTGGCCGACTTCGGGGCGCTTCACGCGCGTGAGCGTGAGGCCGGGGCCGCGTTCGAGCTTTGCCAGTGCTTTCATGGTCGCGCCTCCGTCAGACGATGCCGAGCGACTGGCCGACGCGCACGAACGCGGCAACCGCCTGGTCAATCTGTTCGGGCGTATGCGCAGCGCTCATCTGCGTGCGAATGCGCGCGCGGCCGCGCGGCACGACGGGGAACGAGAAGCCGATCACGTAGACGCCCTCGCCGAGCAGCTTGTCGGCCATGTTCGTCGCGAGCTGGGCATCGCCGAGCATCACCGGGATGATCGGATGCGCGCCGGGCACGAGCGTGAAGCCGGCTTCGGTCATCTGCTTGCGGAACCGCGCGCCGTTCTCGCGCACACGCTCGCGCAGCGTCGCGCCCTCGTCGCTGCCGAGCAGCTCCAGCACCTTCAGCGACGCCGCGGCGATGCTCGGCGTGAGCGTGTTCGAGAACAGATAGGGACGCGAGCGCTGGCGCAGCAGCTCGATCACCTCGCGACGCGCGGCGACATAGCCGCCCGAGGCACCGCCGAGCGCCTTGCCGAGCGTGCCCGTGACGATGTCGACGCGGCCTTCGACGCCGCAGTGCTCGGGCGTGCCGCGGCCGTGCGTGCCGATGAAGCCGACCGCGTGCGAATCGTCGACCATCACGAGCGCGCCGTAGCGATCGGCGAGATCGCAGATGCCTTTGAGATCGGCGATGATGCCGTCCATCGAGAACACGCCGTCGGTCGCGATCAGCTTGTGGCGCGCGCCCGCGGCGTCGGCTTCCTTGAGCTTCGCCTCGAGGTCGGAAAGATCGTTGTTCTTGTAGCGCAGACGCTTCGCCTTGCACAGGCGAATGCCGTCGATGATGCTCGCGTGATTCAGCTCGTCGCTGATCACGGCGTCGTTCTCGTCGAGCAGCGTCTCGAACAGCCCGCCGTTCGCGTCGAAGCAGCTCGAATAGAGGATGCTGTCCTCGGTGCCGAGAAACGCGGCCAGCGCGCTTTCCAGTTGCTTGTGGACGGTTTGCGTGCCGCAGATGAAGCGCACCGATGCCATGCCGAAGCCGTCCTGGTCGAGGCCGGCTTTCGCCGCATCGATCAGGCGCGGATCGTTCGCCAGACCCAGATAGTTGTTCGCGCAGAAATTGAGCACGCCGGCGCCGCCGGCGAGCCGCACGGCTGCCGCCTGGGGACTCGCGATCTCGCGCTCGGTCTTGTAAAAACCGTCCGCGCGGATCTGGTCGAGCGTCCCGCGCACCTGGGCGAGAAAGGCATCACGCATCGCAAAGCTCCTGACAGGGATTCGCATTCCGCAGCGCACGGCTCGTGGCGGCGCTGCGGCCTGCTACTGTTATAGTCGGTCGTTCGGTTGACCGCATTTATCCGATATTCCGAACGAGAATTCGAAATATCGAACAACTCTAAGCGAACGGAATCCAAATGGCAAGTTCCTCCGGATCGCGGCGCACGCGCGCCGACGCCGCCCCGCAGCCGCCGGCCGCGACCCCGCCGCGCGTGGGCGAGCAGATCCAGCGGCTGCGCAACGAGCGCAAGCTGACGCTCGACGACCTGTCGCGCGCAGCCGGCGTATCGAAATCGATGCTCTCCGAGATCGAACGCGACAAGGCCAACCCGACGATCGCCGTCGCGTGGCGGCTGACGAACGCGCTCGGCATCACGCTCGACGAACTGTTCTCGCAACCGAAGGCGCCCGAGACGATCCGCGTGGACGGCCCGCACGACATTCCGACGCTCGCGGGCCACGACGGCCGGTACCAGTTGCGCGTATGGGGCCCGATCGACCTCGCCGGCAAGTTCGAGTGGTACGAACTGACGCTGCCGGGCGGCGGCGCACTGGTATCGAACGCGCACGAACCCGGCACGCGCGAGCACCTCACCGTGCTGCAGGGCGCGATGGAAATCGAAGCCGCCGCGGCCAGCCGGCGCCTGAAGGCGGGCGACACCGCGCGCTACCCGGCCGACGAGCCGCATGCGATCCGCAATCCCGGCAAGACCGAAGCGCGGGCCTTGTTGATCGTGATACATCGCTGACGGCGCGTATAGATAGCCAAAAGGTCAATCGCAGGCCAGTTGCGGAAAGTACTGTATGTTTGTACAGTAAACGGACATTCCGCCATGCAAGGGCCGGGGCGGGCGCACCGAGGCGCCCGCCCCGGTCGACAGGAGCCTGCAATGACAGAAGAACAAGACTTGGCCGCGCTCAGCTTCAAGGCTGCCGCGCACGACCTCGAATTGATCGTTCGCCATATCGCCGGGCGCTACATCCGCCAGCGCGTGCCGCTGACGTGGCGCCTGCTGCACGCGATCGAAGCCGAAGCGCTCGCCGATCTCGGCTTCGCCAGCCGGCACGACGCCGGCATGCGTCAACTGTTCGAACGGCCGTCGGACATGACGTTTCCCGAAACGGACGATCCGATCGACTTCGGGCGCTCGAATGCGTTGCCCGCGGTCTTTTCGTTCGCCGTTCTCGCGTACGAAGCCGCGGCAACGACGCACGATACCGCGCGTCCCGCGCGCGCTCACCGCCAAACCAAGGCGTGGGGCGACTGATGGCCCAGCCCCGGCCGCGGCGCACCGCGGCCGGCTCACCCGCTTGCTGCCCGATACGTTGCGGAAAGGGCTACCATATACGCAACTAACGGAATTAACACCATGTCCCTTCCCGCCTCTCCCGACACCACTGCCCCGCCGGAAGAAAAGGATCTGTTCGACCGCGATGCGTCCGACTGGGTCGTCTCGCCCGAAGCCGCGTTCGACGCGTGGCTGGCCATGCAGGACTATCGCCGCTCGTCGGCCGATGTCTATCGCGCACAATGGGGCGCGTTTCTCGCGTGGATGCGTGCACATCAAAAGAACCTGGCGACGGTCGATACGCCGACCATCGCGAACTTCGTCGGCGAGTTGCCGATCAAGAAAACGCAGCGGATGCGCTATCTTCGGCTGATCGAGCGTGTGCTCGATCATGTCCGCCGCACCGAGTACGCATCGACCAACCCGGCCCGCTTCATTGCTCAGGATGGCGAAGCGAACTGGCGCAAGGCCCGCGACAACGAACCGACCGGTTTCCTCACGCCGGCGGAGCGCGCGACGTTGCTCGCGTATCTGTTTTCGCCAATCGGCGTATCGGGTTCCGCGTACTGGAAGGAACGTCGCGACCGGGCGCTCGTCGCCGCATTTCTCGGTGCCGGCATCAAAACCGGAGAAGCGCGCGCACTTACGATTAGTTGCATCAATACGAGCACGACGTCGCTGCGGATCGAGTCGACGCATCCGGATTACGCGCGCGACACCCATCTGGCCTCGTTCGCGATCGCGTTGCTCGAAGCCTGGCTCACCGAACGCAAACGCCAGCAGATTCCGGGAGAGCTCGTGTTCCCCGCATCGCATGCCGGGCGGCCGATGCACAAGGCGACGATGCTGCGCGCGATCGACGCGATCGTCGAATCGGCCGGGCTCACGTCGTCACGCACCGCGCGTGCAAGCCCGCAAACCTTGCGCAACACCTACGCGGCCGAACTGTTCGAGCACGACGTGCCGCCCGAGCGCGTAGGCAAATGGCTGGGCTTCATGCGGCCGATCTCGTCGAATCGCCTGCATCGCGCCTGGAAAAACTGGCGCGACGGGCTGGCCGATAGCAGCGGTGATGCGTCCGACCGCGACGAAACTCACTGATCGGAAACGGCTGCTCACGCGGATCGATCCGTGAGCAGCCTTGCGTGGCGCAGCCTCACCCTTTCACAGCTCCCGAAAATCCTCACCGCTGGCTTCCCGGATCCTCTCACCTGTGCAGCGTTGCCGGCCTTCGGGTCAGGTATGCGCGAAACGCGCGGCGGCTTCGAAGCGGGACGGCCATGCGCCCGACGCGTGCTCGCACTCGGGGCACGTGACTTCGAAACCCTCGTCGCCATGTGACAGTTCCGGCTCGCCATCGCAATGCGGGCACCGGGTCGGCGCCGGAATCTCGTGATCCAGCGAGGTGCCGATCGCGGCATACGCATCCGCATCCAGTTGTCCGGCGTCGGCCAGGCGCCGCAGCAACCCGGCGATTTCCGGATTCATTCCGCGGTTCGCACGCAACGAGCTCATGTCGCGCGTTGCGCGGTCCAGTTCGTCGCTCTGGGCGCGCAACTGTTCTTCGAGCCGGTCGGCACGCGCCTTCGCCGAGCTCAATTGCTGCAGGAAATCGAACTCCTTGCGCTGAACGTCGCGCAACCCGCTCTGGTAGGTCGACGCCATGCTGCGCAACGAGTCCAGTTCGACCAGCATCGGCTTGACACGGCGTTCGGCTTCGGCCACCGCATCCTTGATTTGTTGCGCGTAGTGCTCGGTGCGCTGCTGCAATTCGGCTTGCAGCGCATCGATGCGGTCGCGCAGCGCGGCGTTCTGTGCCTGTTCGGCATCGATCCGGCTGGCAGCCGCGGCCAGTTCCTTTTCCAGTCGGGCGACTGTGGTGAGCAACGTGGCTTCGCTTGCCGAACCGTGGGTGGTTTGCGACGCGAGCTGCACCTCGAGTTCGGTCACCCGCGCCTGCAATTGCTCGTTTCTCGCTTCACCGCGCGCGAGCGCTCCCTCGAGCGTTTCCTGGCGGACGGTTGCGTCCCGCAATCGCTGCTCGGCGTCCGCCATGTCGGCGCGAACCTGTTCCCGATCTCCATCCAGGCTGTCGCGCGCGGCTTTCAATGCCTCTTCGTAGAGTGCGCCGAGCAACGCGCCGGCTTTTTCCTCGACGGCTTTAGGAATCGCCGCGCCGTCGAGCCTGATTTTGGACGCGGAACGGATGCGTTCCCAGAAGTGATCGATGTCTTTCGGGATATCGCTGGCGCTGCCGGTCTGGGTGAGATCGCGGACGTTCGCGGCCGACGGCCGGATACCAAGATCGAAGAACAAGCGCTTGCACGCGTGCAGCGACAATTCCTGGCGCCGTGCACCGCTGGCGCGCAGCGATTCCAGTTCTTGCCGAATGACTTGACGCATTTCGTCCAAGGTCATGGTCACACTCACAGACAATGAAATGTGGCAATCATAACGAAATACGTATTTATTGATACTTGTTTCGAGGGTCCGTTGTGAATTTACGTCGCTTTGCACAGAAATCGGGTTTGCGAGCCCATCTTGCTGAAGGAGGCCGGGATTCCGTGAAACAAAGCGAAGAAAGTCGGCCAACCCCTTGTTCTACAAGCAATTTCCGGCGGGCCCCCAATTTGGGCATTTGTTTCACATGACGACGGATCCGGTTGCCCGTGGGTGTTCAGGGGTTGGGGTGTCTGTGGAAAACTCGTCGGCCGATGTCTTGAGAGTATTAGAAGTAAACACCCTTGAACCCTTAGTTAAAAACGTTAACGCCACGGCACAGCCTTATGGGGCAAGGCTTTCCGGCCGACAAGGTGAAGTTTTACGGGAGCCAAGGTGATCTTCTGCGGGAGCTGACGTGATGGGGTTCAGGGAGCTGCGTGAGGCGTTGCAGGAAAGATCGTGAGCGGATTCGGGATCACAGTAAAACACGAGTTTTCCCACAGGTGAGGGTTTTCGGGGCCACACAGCCACGAAACCCGCGCGGCGTCTGTCGGCACAGTTTTCTGCCTGTGCAGACATAGGTGAGAATTTGCAGGACCTGCTTCGCGCCCCGATTCTGCCCATCTTTTGGGCAGATTTGGCGAAAGGTGAGGTTTCACGGGACTCCACGGGAATTTGCTGTGAGGATTTCCGGGACGCGAACGCCATTTTGCACAGCAAAAGTGCGCTCCAGAGCCTGTGATGCCCCAAAGGTGAGGTTTTTCGGGAGGGAAATGCGGGTTTTCCTGCTCCGATCTCCTTAAGGTGAGCTTTTTCGGGGCATGGACCACAGGCTGCGACTCGACTCACAGGTGAGATTTTTCAGGAGCCGGATTTGCTGAAAAAATGGTCAAAGGTGAGGCTTTTCGGGAGCCGTGACCGGCCGAATTCGCCGAAAAGCCCGCCAGGACTGGAAGAAATCCCGTTTTTGCTGCGCCACCTTTTGGCACAGGTGAGATTTTTCGGGGGCCGACATACGGTTGTCGTATGAAGGATCTTGGTCGAAAGGTGAGGCTTTTCGGGGGAACCCTGCGCTGCACAGCCAAATGCCTTCCATGCATAAGTATCGGAACCGATTGGGGTTTTTGATACCGCGCCGGTTACGGTGAGGTTTTTCGGGAGCCATTTCCGTGCCCGCTGCTGTGCCGCATTTTCTCCGAAAGGTGAGCGTTTTCGGGAGCGGTTGGCAGCCAGTCCCGCGTGTGTCGGGCCTTCGTCGGCATCCGGTCGAATCAACAGACTGTGCCTGAGGTGAGCATTTTCGGGACCGGACACGATTCGGCACTGTACAATGCGCGCCCGGACCGGCCGAGCGCCCGCCGATCGGACCGCACGTGCCGGTTTCGCCGGCGGTTTTGCGCGTGTCGAAGCCGAACCGGTCTTCCGGGGAGCCGCGCCTGTACATGCATACAGGCCGATGTGCGACGCGAGGCGAGGAACGGCTGTGCAATTGCGACCCCGTGTCGGACTCACGGCTGTGAAGTCGCAAAATTACGACAAATCGAAAGGTGAGCCGATACGGGAGCCAATTTCGCACGTGTCGCGCACAGGTGAAATTCTGTGAATCGGCGCATGCCGCGGCACGTCTGGAAGAGTCCGGAACGCCGCACTGGCGGACCGGTGAGCCTTTTCGGGAGCGCTTCGGGTGAGCGCCGTTTTGCCGGCGCGCTTCACCGGCTATGGTGAGCATGTCGTTCTGGACGCACATCACCGCAGGCGCTATCCTTCCGGGAAACTTCTCCTCCGACCCGACGTATGGCCACGACGAAGCGCGCCAAGAAAACCGATGTGGATGTGGTGAGTGCCAGTTCAGCCGAATTGCGAAAGGCCGTCGAGGCGATCGCCATTCAGCCGAAGAGCGGCAAGATCACGCTCCTCACTCGCAAGTTGTTCAATGTCCTGCTGGCCGTCGCGCAGCAGGCCGACGACTCGGGCGACACGTATCGCGCGCTGCTGTCGGACATCGTCGCCAACTCCGCTTTCGATTCGAACGACACCGCGTTGGTGAAGGAACACCTGCGCCGCATGGTGTCGGTGCAGGTCGAATGGAGCACAGGCACCTCGAGCCAGAAGCCGGGCCGCAAGTGGGGGATCTCCACGCTGATCGCCGATGCGGAAATTCTCGAGGATCCGACGACCCGCCGCGTGTGGGTCGAATTTTCGTTCGCACCGAAGATCAAGAAGAAACTGCTCGACCCGGTCCAGTATGCGCGCCTGAGCCTGCAGTTCCAGAGCCAGCTGCGCAGCAGCGCCGGTCTCGCGCTGTACGAGATCTGCGTGCGCTACCTGACGAACCCGAGCCACCTGACGATGCGCGAGCCGTGGGAATGGTGGCGGCCGATCCTGTCGGGCACGCCCGACACGGAAGCCGGCGACGAAGCGAAGCGCGAGTACAAGTACTTCAAGCGCGACTACCTGCGGCCCGCGATCGCGGAAGTCAACGCGGTCACCAACATCTTCGTCGAGCTGATCGAGCATCGCGAAGGGCGTCGGGTTGCCGAGATCCAGTTCCGCGTGACCGAGCGCAAGCAGCCGATGCTCGCGCTCGACGAACACCCGAACGTGTTCGACAGCACGCTGGTCGACCGGATGGTGAAGCTCGGGATTCCGCTGAAGGAAGCGCAGACGCTCTATGCGGACAGCGAGGAAAACCGGATTCGCGCCGCACTGCAGATGACCGAGCAGCGGATGCGCAGCACGACGCTGCCGCCGGTACGCAGCGCGCCGGCGCTGTTCAAGGATGCGCTGAAGAAGGGGTATGCGCCGCCGGTCGAGTCGGTCGACGCGCTGCCGGCCGGCATGCCGTCCGCGAAGGTCGCGGCGGCGCAACCGGACGATCTGAAGGCCCGCTTGCTGAGCGAGTTCGCGGCGTTCCGTCGCAAGGAAGCGAAGGTGCTGTACGAAGAGCAGGGCGACGCGGAGCGTGAAGTGGCGCGCGAGTCGTTCGAGTCGGAGGCATTGCCGACGATGGGCTCGCATCTGCGCGACGACTGGCGCAAGCGCGGCCTCGATTCCAAGCTGGCCGAGACGGCCTTTTTCGACTGGCTGGCGCAGAAGACCTGGGGCGAGCCGACGGATGGCGATCTGCTGTCGTTCACGCTGAACCAGTCGCGGGCCGCTTGA